>JBFFSQ010000048.1:0-16875 GCA_041572275.1 Gammaproteobacteria bacterium | reverse complement strand
GATCTTTGCCTGGAACATGATCCTGTATAACGGTTTCTTCGTTATTGTGGGTATTTATGCCTGGATGATGCTTGATCGTACCATGAAGAAATACAGTCGTTATGCCGGTTTTGCTGCTTTCATCTGGCGTCTGGCACTGACCACTGGTACCGGTTCAATCTTCGGATTCCTGGTCGCACGTTCAGGTTATGACATGGCAATGATGGCACCGATGTTCATCATCATGTCATTCTCTTTCGGCCTCGCCATATACATTCTGGTACTGATGGCGTCATACAACTGGACTAATCGCCCTCTCGGTGATTTTGTTATCAATCGCCTGCGTAAGCTACTCGGTGTATTCGTGGCAGCTGTGCTTTACTTTGTCATCGTCTATCACCTGACTAACCTGTATGCAACAGAACATCATGGCTATGAAGCATTCATGTTACTGGGCGCTAATGGTGGCAGCACCTACTCACAGATATTCTGGATTGGTCAGATCATTCTAGGCAGCCTGCTACCCCTGGCGCTGATCTATGCACCAGCAGTGGCGAACTGCCGTAAAACACTCACCGTAGCCAGTATTCTGGTTATCATTGGTGGTTTGGCACAGATGTACACCATTATCATTGGTGGACAGGCTTATCCATTAGAGATCTTCCCTGGAATGGAAGTTCTTGAAAGCACTTTCTCTGATGGTGCCGTCAATCAGTACTCACCTACGCTTGCTGAAATTATGCTGGGACTCGGTGGTATTGCAATGTCATTGATAATTGTTGCTATTGGTATTAAAGCTCTGGGCTTCCTGCCTAGCTCTTTAGCCGACTCAGTCGCTGATCCACACCATAAGGCTGATTAGTATTCGAAGCTTTCGAATGCTGCACTGAAACTAAAACGGCTCGAACTCACCTTCGAGCCGTTTCTGTTTAAACTATTTATCAGTAAATACTTAGCGGATACAACAAACGCATTATTCGTGCTGTTATACTAGCAGCCTGAACCAGAGCCTCTCAGATGTCCCATTTACTTATATCTGCTGCCCATAAATCTTCCGGTAAAACCACCATTACGATTGGTTTATGCGCTGCTTTGGCTGAAACTGGACTGTCTGTACAACCCTTTAAAAAAGGCCCCGATTATATTGATCCAATGTGGCTAGGACGCGCCGCTGGTCATCCATGCCACAATCTCGATTTTTATACCATGCCGACACAGGAAATCACCGATACAGTCAGTCGGCACAGTCATGGCTCTGATATTGCCATTATTGAAGGCAACAAGGGCCTCTATGATGGCCTGGACCTTGATGGTAGTAACTCTAATGCGGCTCTGGCTACACTGCTTAAGGCTCCCGTCATACTGGTGCTTGATGCCCGTGGTATGACCCGTGGCATAGCCCCGCTCATACTGGGTTATCAGGGCTTTGACCCAGACGTTCAGATTGCAGGAGTCATACTCAACCAGTTAGGTGGCAGTCGTCACGAGTCTAAATTACGCTCAGTTATCGAACACTATACGGATGTCGATGTAGTAGGCGCAGTCTATCGCAACAGCGCCTTATCCATCGAAGAGCGCCATCTGGGACTCATGCCCAGTAATGAGGATGATTCTGCGGATAGCAAAATTGCTCAAATTCGCGATCAGATCAAAGATCAGATTGACCTCAAACAAGTCACTCGCATCGCAGCTCAGGCCACACCTCTACCCGAACCAAGTGAATCTATTTTTCAGTGGCCGAAGGACAAAGACCTGAGAATAGGCGTAGTGCGTAATGATGCATTTGGTTTTTATTATCCAGGTGATCTAGAAGCACTCGAAAATGCCGGTGCAGAACTTGTCTATATTGACACCATCCGTGATAAGGCACTGGCCAATATTAACGGTTTATTTATCGGTGGTGGCTTCCCTGAAACGCGTATGGATGAGCTGGAAGCCAATACCCAGATGCGTACGGCCATCAAGCAGGCAATAGAAGCTGGACTCCCTACCTACGCAGAATGCGGTGGTCTGATGTATTTATGTCGTAGTTTGAGCTGGCAGGGTAAAACTTCACAGATGGTCGGCGTTATCCAGGCTGACTCGGTCATGCACCCCACCCCACAGGGACGTGGCTATATCAAGCTACAGGAGACTGCAGTACATCCCTGGTCATCTTTTGAACCACGCCCTGAACATGAGATTTGCGGGCATGAATTTCATTATTCCGCACTGGAAAATATTGATCCGTCTTTACGCTTTGCATACCGTATAATTCGAGGTACCGGTATCGACGGTCAAAATGATGGACTGGTATATAACAATTTACTGGCCTGTTATGCCCATCTAAGGGATACCAGCACTAATCACTGGGCCCAACGCTTTGTACAATTTGTACGATCCTGTAACCAAAACTGAGCAATATATACTGGAGTTTAAAATATATGATTACTCTGACTGCAGAAGCCGCCAAACAAATTCGCCAATCTGCTAAAGAAAGTAACCTGGAAGGTTTACCATTACGCCTGGCAGGTACAAAAAATGAAGATGGCACCATCCATTACGGCATGGGCTTTGATGATGTTAATGAAGGCGATACAACCTATACCTCTGAAGGCGTCGATATCATCGTAGCTCCCACTTCCAAAGTCAATCTAGACGGCATGACTGTAGATTACGTTGAGCTGGAACCTGGTAAGCCCCAGTTTATTTTCATCAATCCCAATGATGCTAACTATACGCCACCAGCTGAATAAACTATCTCATTAGCTATGCCTGAAAAGATACTACAAGCTGCTAAAACAGATGCCTCATCAAGACGTCTGATTAACTGTATTTCCGTCTTGTTTGTGCTATTGAGTGCATTGGGCCTGAGTAGCTACTGGCTACTCAATGCCGATGCACAGCAGCCCATTGCCATTATCATTCACAGTTTATTGCTGGTTAGTGCATTTTTTCTGGTGGTCATTATTGCTACTCGAAATCAGAATCTTCAAAATGAAGAAGCCTATCAACGTAACCGAAAGCAGAATATCCTCTATGATGTCGCGGCCAGTATCAATACCTGCCGTGACCTGAGTGAACTACTTAATCGTTTCTGTGACGCGGTATATACCGCTATTGATGCAAAAAGCGTATCGATCTGGTTGATAACAGACACTAACCTGCTGGAATATGTTGCCAGCACCGGCCTGAGTCCAGAACTGTTAAAAAACCACCATGTCATCACCATGGACAGCCGACTCAACGCCTTATTCACAAAACACAAAATCATCAATAATGATGAGCAACTAACCTCTGCCCTACTCTGCCAGTCAGGACAAAAACAATGCTATTTAATTCCACTACACTATCAGGGCAAAATCCTCGGCGTGCTGGCAGTCGACTCGTCAACAAAAACCTTCAAGAGTCCCATTCACTTTGAGGAATTGCTGGTTATCCTGGGTAAACATTTAAGCATGGCCATAGAAAAAGCCCGACTTGACCAGGAATCCAAACGAATGATTATTATGCAGGAGCGCAGTCTAATTGCGAATGAATTGCATGATTCCCTGGCCCAAACTCTAGCCAGCTTGCGTTTCCAGGTCAGGGTTCTTGATGAAACGCTGCAACCTAACAGTGAATTCAAGGCCATCCGCGGTATCGAGCAGGTAGAGAACAGCCTGGATGAAGCCTATTCCGATTTACGTGAGTTGATCGCACATTGCCGTACTCCAATCAATAAACAGGGACTGATACCTGCTATCGAAAAACTCATTTCACGTTTCCGCAAGGAAACCGGTATGCATGTACTGTTTCAGAAAGAATGGCATAATTCAGACTTGCCGCCCAATATGGAAATGCATATTTTCAGAATTGTTCAGGAAGCCATGAACAACATTAGAAAACACAGTGGCGCAAACAACGTTCGTGTGATGTTCCGATGCAATGAAACTGGTAATCATCATATCTTAATTGAAAATGATGGCGTCGGTTTTGAAACACCTTCATCCAGTGACCATCCGGGTAAACATCTGGGCTTGACCATTATGCAGGAGCGAGCGGCGCACCTGGGAGGAAAGCTCAGAATTGAAAGCGATCTGGAAGAAGGTACACGTATCGAACTACAGTTTACTTTCAACAACGAATCTAAAAATGATCCGCTACAACGACTTTCGGGAATTAGTAGATGAGCATGCGAGTATTAATAATTGATGACCATGCTTTATTCCGTGTTGGCCTTCAAGGTCTACTGGAGCAACGGGGGATAGAAGTCATTGCAGCCGTTGCTGAAGGCAGTGAAGGTCTGACACTGGCCCAGCAACTGCAACCGGATATTATTTTGCTCGATCTGCGCATGCCGGATATGAGTGGCCTGGACGTTTTGCAGGCAGTCAAGGAAATTGAACTCAAAATACCTGTAGTGATGTTAACCACCAGTAATGATGAACAGGACCTGGTCGAAGCCTTACGTAATGGAGCCCAGGGATATTTACTTAAAGACATGGAACCCGATGAGCTAGTTGGCGCCCTGCGTGATATTGAAAAGGGCAAGAATGTGGTTGCCCAGGGTTTAACCGATGTATTGGCAAGAATGGTACAGGGTGACCCCGGTGAAGAACCGGCAGCGAAGGATAGCCCGTTCTCTGAACTGACACCCCGGGAACTCGAAATCCTTTGCCTGTTGGCTGATGGTCAAAGCAATAAGGTTATCGCACGCAATCTTGGTATTTCAGACGGTACAGTCAAACTGCATGTCAAAGCCATATTGCGTAAACTCGAAGTGCATTCACGCGTTGAAGCGGCTGTGATTGCCGTGGAACAAGGGCTTCGCCAGAAAAGTCGAGAATCCTGATACTATTCACCCTTTACTGTAGCGGTAGATCAAAGATGAAAACATTTAAGGACTTGATAGAAGAAAGCCTGCCACACATAAAAGAGAAATTTCCCTGGGACCTTGAAGAGCGCTTAGCGGAAAATGACGATGTGCTTCTTATTGATATTACCGAACCCAATGAATACGCAACCGTTCATATTCAGAATTCCATCAATGTACCTCGCGGCATTCTTGAAGCCGCCTGTAGCTGGGATTATGAAGATACTGTTCCTGCTCTTGCGGCTGGCCACGATAAAGAAATAGTAATCATCTGCCGCTCAGGTAATCGCAGTGCCCTGGCCGCACTAACGATGCAGATAATGGGATTCAAAAATGTCACATCCCTTAAAACTGGCCTCCGCGGCTGGTTTGAATATGAACTACCATTGTATAACGGTGATGGCAATGAAGTGGATGAAGACGCAGCTGATGAATATTTCAGTAAAGGCCCCCGTCCAGACCAACTAAAACCGCAAAACTAAGCTGTTATGTCTGCTGTTAGCCAATCCTTAGATATACAAAACACAGATGAAATCAGACAGGTATTCCTGTCATCCATGCGGCAACGATTTAAATTGGAAATAAACCGTATGAGCAGTGGTGACATGCAGACACTGCTAAAGCAGCATACTAATGCTGAGCAACTCAGCTTCCTGATGAGTTATGTCTATGCCCTGCACTGGTTACAGCACAATGTTCATCTCGATTACCGGACCGAGGTATTAGCCGCTTTCGGTCGTGGCCCGCAGGCTTTTTTAATGCAGCTACTGCTGCAATCATCAACCACCGAAGACTTTGTTCAGGCCTATATACAGTACTGGCTCAATTACAGCGGAGAACCTCAACGCCAGCAACAACAACTATTCCAATTACTGGCCGAGCATCAGCAGGACCCTGATAGCCTCTGTGATGAAATCGCAAACATATGGCAATCACTGGGCTTATTCACCCAGACTTATTCGATTGCCTACCGCGACCTGGCACAGGAAGAGCGTGATCGTTACCGCAACATGCTAGGAACCATCGATCGTGAACGCCTGCAACTGGTCGATAGCATAGCTGACACAGAGCCACTCAAGCCATTTGCCAAGCTCGGTGTGATTCCCTACATGTCCTGCCCACAAACCTGCCGTCATTGTATGTTTATCTGGCGACCGCTCATGAAAGACACACGGGAACCCTCTGAGCTCTACGACATGGTGGATAGCCTGACAGAAAACCTGCTCTTTACCGGCGGTGATCTAAGCAATCACCTCGATTTTTTTTATCAGGCCATCAGCCATATGCGTCATGTACGCACCTTTGCCATCCTGCTTAATGGTGACTTTGCCGATAGCCGCGACATAGCAAATAACACTCTGGCAGCTATGGTTCAAGCCATTCGCAGGCGCCCACCCCACTGGCCTAAAGCTAAAATCATACTGCAAATTAGCTTCGATGAATTCCATCAGGAAGTCGTAGTCGACAAGAAAGGACAGCTCAAAGAACGTATACCCGTATGCAAAATTGCCAACATTGTTGAGACAGCACCGCGCTATGCTGATGACATACAACTCTGCCTGTTACATAAACAACATACGCTGAACTTTTCCATGGACCTGTTCAGGAAAGGTGTATTTGCACGCCTGGCCAGTGAACTAGGTCGTCGTGGTCACCAGATCCAGATACTCTCATCAACACCCTCACCACGCCTGAAACAAAACCCTCAGACTCCGGATGAGAAGGGGCAGCTGATTAAGGATGCCAGTTTCATCCTTAGCCGCTACCCTAACAGCCCGATCATGCTGACCAGTTCAACCATTGATGCCTATGGCCGGGCCTCAATGATGGATGAACGAGAAACCGTGAAAGAAAAGGAATTGCTACAGCAAGTCTTAAGCAGCGGTCCACCCGAAGGTGAATATTTCGACACCGACCTGATGTTCTGGTTTAACGGCTGGGTCACACTATTTTCTGCTGTGCATATGTGTCTGGGTGATGTCTATGAAGAGGGACTGGAAACCATCCGTAAGCGTCATGCAAAAGACCCATTGAGCAAGGCCCTGTATCAGTTTGATACACGACTACTCGACTATTACCGAGAAGTGAAAAACGATCTGGATGAAATCATCGCTTCATCCACTGGTCCTCATCATTTATTCCATGTCATTACAGAAGACGCAGCTATGCGCCTATACATGACCAAACGACTAATGGGAATCAAGGCCGTAAAATCACCACTTTAGCCCTGTAATACAGGCCTGGATTGACAAGCCGTTAGTAGAATCGGCGGTCCTTGCGACGCTTACCCGCTTGCTGAATGACCACGCCTTTGATATTTTCCAGACCCGCAAACTCTTCTGTTTCATACAGATCATTCAGAGGTACCAGATAATGCTTGTCATCATGACAACGATACTGACGGAAGGTATATTCCTCATTATGCCAGGCCACCACGTAACAGCCGTCCCTAACGACACCTTCCGGATCAACAACAATTACAACCCCATCCATAAATTCAGGCTGCATACTATCGCCCAGTACTTGCAAGGCAAAGGGTTCGGCTTTACTACAGGATGACGCTTCCATTTTGGAGACCTCGAATAACTTATAAGCGGTTCATTATACATGATGATTGTATAGGCATTAACCTCTTCAGGCCGTTGTTTGAATTTATTTTCCCCGACCAATAATCATAAACTCATGATTTATAAGGAATATATTCTAAGGTCATGACCTCAGACTGTTTCACTAGAGTGACCGAACGGCTCATATCCTGTATAATATGCGGCCAACATTTATTGAATTTACAAGCACTTACAACATGTCAGATCAACGCATTACACGTAACAAAGCCGTTCAGTTTACCTATAGCATCGCTGATGATGATGGCAATATCATCGAACAGGTCGATCTGCCCGTTAATTATGTCCACGGTGCCAGTAGCATGGGGCTAATTGAACGCGTTGAACGTGCACTGGAAGGCTGCCGAACAGGCGATAGAATCGAAGTCGACGTCCCTCCACATGAAGGCTTTGGCGAGCATGACCCCAACCTGTTATTCACCGACGATATTGACAATGTCCCACCGCAGTTTCGTCAGGTGGGTGCACAGGTTGAAATGGCCAATGAGGATGGTGAAACCAAGACATTTGTGGTCTCAAAAATCGAAGATGGAAAATTGACCATTGATGGTAATCACCCGCTAGCGGGTAAAACTGCAAAATTCTCCGTCAGAGTACTATCCGTACGTGATGCTACAGCCGATGAAATCAAAAATGGCATCTCCAATCCGAACGTCAACATTCACTAGACATGACAAGCTAGATCGATCGTCAAAACAACATTTGTGATAGTTGAAAGCAGCCACACTTCAACAAGTGGCTGAGGCTGATCATGCCATCGAAATGCATCAGTCCAGCTGCTCAAGCTTTCTATATAGTGTCCGCTCACTAACTCCCAGCTTTTGTGCCAACTCAGCTTTATTAACGCAGTGCATAGAAGCCCACTGCAGATAGCGCCGTTCTAACTCTTTCAGACTGATCAACTCAGTGAAACAGGTTTTGTCTCGATTCACTGCATCACGTCTACATTCCTTTGGTAAATGTTCAGCGCGAATCACCTCACCGTCGCTCATCAATGCGGCTCGTTGCACAATATTACTCAATTCTCGGATATTGCCTGGAAAACTATAGTGCTGCAGGCATTCCAGTGCTTCATCACTCATTCGCATGGTAATTTCAGGATAAAAACGCTTCAGCAATGAATCAACCAGTAATGGCAAATCCTCCAGACGATCCCGTAATGCCGGCAGGTGCAGAGGGAAAGCACTGATTCGATAATACAGATCCCGCCGAAATTCCCCTTTTTCCACCATCTCACGCAAATTGCGGTGAGTCGCCGATACCAATCTAAAGTTGGCTTTCAGAGGCTCCACCCCTCCAACTCGCCGATAACTTCCAGTTTCGATCAAGCGCAGCAATTTTGTTTGTAAATTCAGTGGGATATCACCGGTCTCATCGATAAATAAGGTACCACCATTAGCGGCTTCCACCAGCCCTGTCTTGCGACTCAGTGCACCGGTGAATGCACCTTTTTCATGCCCAAAAAATTCACTCTCAAACAGGGTTTCCGGTAATCCTGAACAGTCTACCGGCACAAAGGGTCCTTTGGCTCTGTTGCTGGAACGGTGTAGGGCCTCAGCAACCAACTCCTTGCCTGTTCCAGACTCACCCTGTAACAGCACACTCACATCACTGCAGGCAACACGCTGGATCATCTCGATCACAGCATTAAAAGCCATAGAGCGTCCCACCAACCCGACGGCCTGTGGACTGGTGCTAGCACATTTAACCGAGGTCATCGATTCCATGAAATAGCGGATTTCACCCTGTTCATCATGAATGGGCGTTAATTCAACATCCACATGCTCTTCGCCCATTTCTGTGTGATGAACATGTAAAGAGCGCTGCGGTGAATTACTATCAAGACACAGTTTTAGTGGGCAGCTTTCTCCCGCCAGATCACAGGGTTGCTTATAACGGTGTGATATTTCATAACAGTGCTTTGGATCGCCATCTGGCAGATAGCCATACTGCTGCTGGTAAGCCTCATTCGTTGCAATGATCAAATAATTTCGATCCAGTAACAGCACCGGGTTCGAATAGCTATTGAGCAATTCGGTGACGAAATTTTCCTGCTTCAGTTGTGAAATACTTAACATAATTGACAAATATGACAGTGTGTCATGACAATCATGACATAAATGACAAGACATCGCGATCAATATACTGACATTGTCACGTCATGGCATGCATATAAACATCCAATCCATTGATTTATATACAATTTCAATAACATGGCCCAGTAGTTGCTCATTATAACTATTAATCGATTCACGCTTTAATCAGCAATTCAAAATGAGGCAACAAAAATGGCACATATCATAATTATTGGCGCAGGCGTTGGCGGCTTACCCTGCGCCTATGAAATGAAAGAAGCTCTGGGTAACAAACATCAGATCACTGTTATCAATGAGAATGACTGTTTTTATTTTACACCGTCCAATCCCTGGGTCGCAGTTGGCTGGCGTGAAGGTAAAAATATCTCTGTCCCCCTGCACAAGCCTCTGAAAAAGAAAAAAATTGATTTTCTTCATGGTCGAGTGGCTGAAATTGATGCCCCTGGCAACCGATTAACCATGGAGAGTGGTGAAGTACTGGGCTATGACTATCTGGTCATTACCACTGGCCCACGACTGGCCTTTGAAGAAGTACCCGGCTCAGGCCCTGACGGCTACACGACCTCAATCTGTACCACTGCCCATGCCACCAATGCCCTGAACGATTTTAACAAGCTGGTTGAAAACCCGGGTCATGCCATTATCGGCGCCATGCCATTTGCCAGTTGTTTTGGTCCTGCCTATGAGTTTGCCTTCATCCTGGATACTGCATTGCGCCGAAAAAAAATGCGCCACAAGGTACCCATGACTTTCGTTACCTCTGAACCCTATATTGGTCATCTTGGACTGGGCGGAGTCGGTGACTCCAAAGGCATGCTAGAAAGTGATTTACGTAATCACGATATCAACTTCATTACTAATGCCAGAACGACCAAAGTTGAAGATGGCAAAATGTTCATTGAAGAACTGAATGAACAGGGTGAGGTTATTAAAGAGCATGAGCTGGAATACAACTACGCCATGATGCTACCTGCCTTCAAGGGTGTCGATGCGGTGGCCAATGTTGAAGGCCTGTGTAACCCACGCGGCTTTGTACTGATCGATGAATATCAACGCAACCCAAAATACAAAAACATCTATTCAGCTGGCGTATGCGTAGCTATTCCACCGGTTGGCCCCACGCCTGTACCGACCGGTGCACCAAAAACCGGTTATATGATAGAAACCATGTCAACCGCCATTGTTCATAACATTGCCCATGAACTGAAAGGTGAAGAACCGGAAAAATGTGGTACCTGGAATGCCATCTGCCTGGCTGATATGGGTGACACTGGCGCTGCCTTCGTGGCCTTGCCCCAGATTCCACCGCGTAATGTCACCTGGTTCAAGAAAGGCAAATGGGTACATCAGGCCAAGATTGGTTTTGAAAAATACTTCCTGCGTAAGATGAAGAAAGGTAACACCGATCCCTTATACGAACGCTTTATTCTAAAAGCACTGGGTATTACCAAACTGGAAAAATAACCCGCCAAACCAAATTACGATTAACCACTGCAATACTTGTTGGCAATGGACTGCCGACGCTTTTTACTCAGGCGAAAACTACCGATTAAGACCCAGTGGATCTTCCGGATTAACTCCATCCATGAAGGGAATCCTCCGATCACGATTAGTCACCTGATATATCAGGCCCATCCAGTTACCCACAACTTCGCCGGCCGTATCATGCCAGGTATTATCCAGGCGACTTTCAATAAATTGCTCAGGAAATACCGGTAAATCGGTGTTTGCTCTAAGTGCCTGTTGCAGACGACTGCGATACTCATTAAACACAGCTTTTTCAAAGGTACCAAAGTAATGCTCGGGGAATGGCGGATAATCACTTCGTTCGCCACTGATATACAGCATGACTTCACGTTTATATTCTTTAAGCAAAGAAATCGTGTCGTACTCCGGATGTCCCTGGAAAAACACTGTTCTCAAACCATCAGGACTGGTTGCCAGATGCACACTGCCACTATCACTTTCTGCCAGCACACGTAAACCGGCGATATCAAATTGTGCTCTGGTTACCTCATTCCAACGTGAATGCGGGACATCAAATCGAGTATTGATATCATTTACCAAAGGATGATGTTTATCTACGACATGATGTGGAAACACACCCCAGACCTTATCTTTCTGCGGTACACGTTTTTGTCCATAGCGAAACTGCAATACAGCATGAGTGGCCAGGCAGGAACACAACGTCGAGGTAACATTCTCATGAGCCCAGTCAACCACATCAATAAGCGGCTTCCAGAATGCCTGATTAGATAATTCCGGACCTACCACATTTGCCCCAGTAATGATCAATGCATCAAGGCCCTGTTCTCGTATCGTCTCAAACGGTTCGTAATACTTTTCAACATGTTCACGAGCACGCTCACTACGAGGTAATTCCTTCAGGGTAAAAGGATGCACATAAAACTGGGCAATCGGATTACTTTCTCCAATCAAACGAAAAAACTGTCGTTCAGTTGCTGCCAGGGCAGCATCTGGCATCATGTTCAGTAATCCAATATGCAGCTCCCGAATATCCTGATGCTGAGCAAAATCAGGTGCCAGAACCTTGATACCTTCATCACGCAGACGATCAAATGAGGGCAGCTTATTGTGGGACACTAATGGCATGGCTTTCTCTTATTAACTATCACGAGCAATAGCTGTTTCCAGTAATTGCAGAAAATCATTCTCGTCCCTCACCTGTGACACTTCTTCAGAAGTTACGGTATAACCATTGTTTGCAATGGCTTCATAGCGTGGAATACGTGAATGGAATAGCCGAGGGAAAACCCAGCGGGTAAAAGCATCTGGATCCATTTCGGCCGCATAGTGTAAATTGTTTTCCGCTAAGTAAATCGCCAGCTGCTCTTCGAGAAACTCTGGCCGATAATACAAAGGTTTTGGTGCGCTTTGCGCCCGGCTGATCAGCGTATTTTCTTCCTCCTGATTGGTCACCTTGATATACAGAATCAGAGTATTCTGAATCAGTGTACCCATTACACTGTCATCATCCAGTTCACAGAGACTACCACCCACGTCATTCACGAAATGACGATAGCCATAAATTTCCTGGGCTTTTTCGATAAAATGTGGCACATCATGCATGGTAGCAATTTCAGCCTCACGATAAAGTGCCTGACGTTTGACAAAATCATCCAGTTCAACACCGCCCAATTCTGGATTACCCAGCTTACCGACAAAGCTCAAAACCGGCCCCAGATCATGTACCTTGATGTTATTGCGTATATAGATCCAGTCGTTGCGCAACAGGTCTCGAAGGAAAGGTACTTGCATAGCCTGTTGTTTGATCATATCCAGAATATGCTCATCGAGATAACGAGTACCAATCCGGTAATCTCCCGAGAAGTGAAACCATTCGCTATCTCTCAACATAGTTGATAAATACGTTTTACCCACACCGGACATACCCAGCAAGGTCACTTTTTTATGCTCCCAGGCCCGGAATTCTTCTACACTGAATTTCACGCACTACTCCAGATACATCGAAAATAGGAATTATGCAGCATTCTGCCCATCTTGGGAAACGGGATCAATAAAACAGGGATTAAATTATTCTCTATTCACTGAATTACACGCCAATAAAAAAGGCACTCATAAAGAGTGCCTTTCCACTTATACACCAGATTATTTTAGCTTAATGACCCGCAGCACCTGTTACAGCACTTGGGTCAACCTCATACATAGCAGGTAATGAATGAGCGATACCTTTATGACAGTCAATACAGGTCTTGCCTTCATCAATACCTTTGCTGTGCTGACGTACCGCACGACGCTGTTGATAGGTAAAGTCCATGGAATCAAAATTATGGCAGTTACGACATTCACGTGAATCCGTTTCTTTCATCACTCGCCATACATTCTGTGCCAACTTCAAACGCTTGGCTTCAAATTTTTCAGGCGTATCGATTGTGCCTAGTACTTTATGGAATACTTCGTTACTGGCCTGAATTTTACGAACAATCTTATGTATCCAGGGTTTGGGTACATGACAATCAGGACAGGTTGCCCTCACGCCGGTGCGGTTGGCATAGTGAATCGTATCTTGATATTCCTTATACACATTCTCTTCCATTTCATGACAGGAAATACAGAAAGTCTCTGTATTGGTTGCTTCCATTGCAGTATTAAAGCCACCCCAGAATACAATACCCGCCACAAAACCGCCGATGAGAAGGCTACCCAATGATGCAGCACCGGGACGCTTAAGCTTTTCTAGAATCGAATTAATGCTCATATGCTTCTCTCTATTTTTATTTACTTATGAATAGCTCTGACAGGTATAAACTCATTCTCCACCAATGGCTCAGCATCTGCCTGTGGCACATGACACTGATCGCAGAAATAACGACGTGCGGCGACATTTGCCATTACATTGTTACCACGGTCAGCAAAGTGAGTTTGTGAAATTTTAGTTGCACCCGCTTCTTTATAATTTGTCCAACTATGACAGGTTAAACATTTATTAAACTTGAGATTAATTTTGTAACCATCAGTTTTATGTGGCACCAGTGGAGGCTGCTGCACATAGTCACGTTCGATTGGATCTCGATCGGGAATATTGCGTTTAACAACGACCTGATTGGATTTGCTATCTAAATCCGAAGCACCACGTAAAGATTGAACATTTTCCGAATATGCCTGAGACGTAAAGCCCAGGACAAAGGTCATGACAATCCCCATTACCAGTGACTTTTTCATGGTAAGACCTCTCTCTGATGTGAAGTTTTTATTTCATTAATTTGATTATTAAAACGCAGATCGAACTGAAAGACATCTTTGCCGCATATATCGACACAACGTCCACAGTTCGTACAATCCGAAGACATAATGACCGGACCGATGTTCTTTGCTTCACCCTTCAATGCCGGTTTAATGACACTGGATTCAGGGCAAACGACAAAACACTCCATACAGTCATCACATTTATTCCGAGCAACCGCACTGACACGTACTAGACTGAACTTACCCAGCAAACCGTAAAAAGCCCCCACTGGACATAGATGACCACACCAGGCTCTTCGACTGATGAAGGCATCCAGTATAAAAATGGCTAGCATCACCACCCAGGCAAAGCCGATTCCAAAAATCAAGGCGCGTTGCACCATAGATACCGGATTAATCAACTCCCATGCCAACGTACCTGTCGCAGTCGCCAGACCCAGGCTTAAAACCAGCACCCAGTAACGTGCATTTCGTGATAACTGGGCACCACCCTTAATTCCCATTTTCCTGCGTAACCATTCAGCCGTATCGGTAACAATATTTACCGGGCAGACCCAGGAACAATACACCCGTCCCCCCACCAGCATATAAAATGCAATGACGATTAGGGCGCCAATAGCCGCCGTAGTCTCTACCAGGTGGCCAGCAAACAAGGTCTGTAATAGTACATAGGGATCGGTCAGCGGCAATACATCCAGCGTAAGGCTGGATGCCAGATTACCTTTTACAATCCAGATACCATACCAGGGTCCAATAAGAAACAGAGCCAGTATTCCAAGCTGCGACATACGACGTAAAATGAGCCATTTATACGCCCTGATCCAGCCTTTGCTCTTCACAGCTTCGCGGCCTAATTGTTCAATGGGAGTGGTAGCCAACTACTTGATCCCCTTGTTCAATCGGTCTAATGGATTACTGGAAAACGGTGTATCATTTTCCGGCTGTTGTTGCGGTTGTTGTTTTGGCTGAATCAGACCTTCACCTTCATAACTATAATCAACACCTTCGGGCAGATTATATTTATGCTCAAGATCAGGTGACACCAGACTGCCTCCTGCTTTCTCTTTTTCTTTCCAGCCCAATTTATAGTGTCGACCAATTTCACCCTTAGCGAGTTTTATCGGAAACACTTTAATTGCAGCCTCTTCGAGAATACAGGCATGCTCACACTTGCCACAGCCAGTACAGGCATCGGAATGCACAATAGGAATAAACAACGCATGTTTTCCAGTACGCTCATTGTGCAGACGATTCAGTGAAATGGCCTTACCTCGAATCGGACATACGTTGAAACACACTTCACAACGCAAACCATGGAAAGCGATACAGGTTTCCTGATCAACCACCACTGCGAGACCCATTCGGGAATCATCAATATCGGTCATTTCAGGATCCAACGCCCCCGTCGGACAGGCTTTAACACAGGGAATGTCCTCACACATTTCACAAGGCACCTTGCGGGCCTCGAAATAGGGCGTACCCAGAGCCACATCTTCAGCCAGATTGGCCAGTTTCAAGGTATCATAGGGGCAATCGCGTACACACAATCCACAGCGAATGCAGGCAGCCAGGAAATCTTCCTCACTAACCACACCCGGTGGACGAATCGCCTGGGCAGGCAAGGACAGGGACTGACGAGAATACATCCCCAGTCCCAGGCCGAGCATGGCTACGCCACCAGCAGTTCTGGCAATATTCGCCAGAAAGCTCCGCCGGCTTTGCTGTCCCAGTTGTTTCCTGTCTACGTTCGATGCCACAACTTAACCCTAAACTTTTACAACCTTAACCGCGCATTTCTTGTAGTCAGTTTCCTTGGATAGCGGATCAGTCGCATCCAGAGTCAACTTGTTGACCAGACGGCCGGCATCGAACCAGGGTACGAAGATCAAGCCTTCAGGTACACGATTACGGCCACGAGTTTCAACCATCGCCTCAATCTCACCCCGTCGTGATACCACTTTCGCTGACATGCCACGGCGCAAACCGTGTTTCTTCGCATCATTCGGATGCATAAAGATCACCGCATCAGGGAAGGCACGATAGAGTTCGGGTACGCGTCGGGTCATCGAGCCCGAATGCCAGTGTTCCAGTACACGACCGGTACACAGCCACAGATTATATTCTTCATCTGGGCTTTCAGCGGGTGGCTCGTAAGGTGCGGTAATGATGTTCGCTTTACCGTCTCCATTACCGTAGAACTTGATGCCTTCACCTTTCTTAACGTAGGGATCATAACCTTCAGCGTAACGCCACAGAGTTTCCTTACCATTGACCACCGGCCAGCGTAATCCACGTACCTTATGGTAGGTATCGAAGTCCGCCAGCTCATGACCCACTTTAGGACCTTCCAGCTGGAAGCGACGATACTCTTCAAATAAACCTTTCTGCGGATAGAAACCAAAGGCATCCATCTCATGATTGGTGTATTTATTACCGCGATCATCAGTCACTGTGGTCTTTTCAAATTTATCCACCTGACCGTTGGCATAGAGCACATCAAACATGGTTTTACCCTTGTATTGAGGTGCTGTGTCCAGCAGTTCAGCCGGCCAGACTTCTTCCATCTTGAAGCGCTTGGAGAATTCCATCAGCTGCCACAGATCCGACTTGGCTT
>JBFFSQ010000047.1:0-16982 GCA_041572275.1 Gammaproteobacteria bacterium | reverse complement strand
CAATGGATTGTGAGGTTTTAATTACAGAATGCGCGTAACCTGCTCCAGAATTGTGCACCTATTTACTGCAATGCTCTTTTTCTGTTCAGTTAGATAATAGAAGTTAACCTGATTGGGCAGCAATAATAACCAAAAAAACAGTTACAAACGAGAAAAATGTACGCCAAATAACATTGTCGTTATAGTAAGACTCCTTGTCTATCATATCTTGTAACTGCTGGCGCAATAATTTCACTTCTTTAACATAAGCATCGGCATCGCCATAGGCTACAAAGCCAGCATATCTTGAATGCGCACCCTTCATTCGACGGGCATGTTTAATGGGGCACTAATATTGCTCCGAACGCGCAGCAACTTCCTGTGCATAGCCAAGAAATCCATTTGCGTAACTGCAATAAACACAATTGAACCGTTCGATGACATTCAGGTATTTCAAATGATGCTGGTCAATCACAATATAATCCGATCGCCTGACTTTAGGTAAACGGTAAATGGGAAAACAAGTGGCCTGATAGACCCAGATAAATAGATCAAATATAACAACGGGAATAATCAAGCTGTAAACTACAGGAGCCATGGCCAAGGCAATCCAGGAACACTCGGAAAAATAGCGTCTAATTCGTTTGGCCCCCGCCCGGTGTTGCTCAAGCAGCTCATTGGAAAAAGCAATGCGGCCATTTCGAATCGTATAACCAAACTCTTTGGCTTCACGACTAATTTCGGTCGCGACTCGTTCTTCCAGTGCACGAATCTCCTGCATTAATTCCTGTAATCGCGACATTCATTCTTCCCCGATAAATATTATTTACACTGGATCAACACACCATAGCCTGATTTAGCAACAAGGGATAGCAAAGATAAGGTATTCAATCGGATTTTTTATATAACTCAATGCTAAAATACGACGTTTTTATTTATGGGGAATAACTATGTTCAAGGTTAATGAATATTTTGATGGCAAGGTCAAATCCATTGCCTTTACTGACAACGGAGACGCCGCCACGATTGGTGTCATGGCTGATGGTGACTATGAATTCGGTACCAGCACGATAGAACATATGACACTGGTTAGCGGCAAGATGTCAGTGATATTGCCCGGAGAAAATGACTGGCGCGAAATCGCACTCAACGAAACCTTTACCGTAGATGCCAATGTGACATTCCAGGTCAGGGTCAGTGGTGACACCAGCTACCTATGTCGATATAAATAGACTTTAACGATTTCAGACGCTATCGGTTTTGGTCTCGGCAGTGGCATTCTTATGCTCATCCCAATCCATTTCCGATAGCTGTTTAAGGAATCGATAACGGTGATCCACTTCATGCTGCGCCTGTTTCAGGAAGCGCTCAGCATCATCCGGATGTGTTTGCCATAACACACTGAAACGCCCTTCGGTCTGCATATACTCCTGATAAGGCATACTCGGCTCGGGCGAATCCAGCTTCAAAGGTCTTTGTCCCTGCTCACTGAGCTTGGGATCAAACCGGAACAATGGCCAGTGACCACTTTTCACCGCCATTTCCTGATGACGATGATTATCGAGCAAACTTAAACCATGTGCAGTACAAGGGGCATAGGCAATGATAATGGAAGGCCCGGGATGGGCCTCAGCTTCCATAAAGGCGCGTAAGGTCTGCACGTCTTTTGCACCATAGGCAATCTGTGCGACATACACATTGTCATAATCCATGGCCAGCAAACCCAGCTCCTTTTTCGCAGTTGCCTTACCACCGGCGGAGAATTTGGCAATAGCGCCACGAGGCGTTGCCTTGGACGTTTGACCACCGGTGTTGGAATACACTTGAGTATCCAGTACCAGAATATTGACATCATGACCCGTAGCCAGCACATGATCCAGGCCACCGAAACCGATGTCATAGGCCCAGCCATCGCCACCCACGATCCAGACACTTTTCTTGCTCAGGTTATCCGCCAGTTGTAACAAGCTTTCCGCTCTCGGGTCCTTAACTCCCTGCAACTGAATATGCAATTGTTCGATACGCTCACGCTGCTGAAATATACTGGCTTCATCATGCTGATCGGCATTTAAAATATCATCCACCAATTGCTTATCCAGATGATCTGCCAGCTGCGTCAGTAAGGCTTTGGCCTGATCGGTATGCTTGTCAATAGCAATACGGATCCCGACACCAAATTCAGCATTATCCTCAAACAGTGAATTGCTCCAGGCTGGTCCGCGGCCATCGGCATTCGTGGTATAGGGCGTGGTGGGTAAATTACCCCCATATATCGATGAACAGCCAGTCGCATTGGCTACCACCATCCGATCACCGAATAATTGAGTCGCCAGTTTAATATAAGGGGTTTCACCGCAACCCAGGCAGGCGCCGGAAAACTCAAACAAAGGCTGCAACACCATTGCACCTTTGATGGTATTGGTTTTCAGTTCACGACGATCATATTCAGGCAATGACAGGAAGAACTCCCAGTTTTCACGCTCCTGTTCACGCAAGGGAGGCTGCGGATACATATTGAGGGCCTTGCGTGTGGTATCGGCTTTATCGGTAATCGGACAGATATCTACACACAAACGGCATCCGGTACAATCTTCTGGCGCCACCTGATAACTGATGTGCATACCGTCTGGAAAACCTTTACCTCGCATTGGCGCATGTTTAAAACTCGCCGGTGCATGCTCAAGTTCATCTTCATGAAAAATCTTGCTCCGGATAGCCGCATGGGGACAGACCAGTGGACACTTACCACACTGAGTACAAAGCTCCGGTTCGAGCACTGGTATTTCCAGTGCCAGATTTCGTTTTTCAAAAGCTGCAGTACCTAATGGGAATGTACCATCCACCGGCAACTGACTCACCGCAATGTCATCACCATGTCCGGCGATGATTTCACCAGTGACATTTTTCACAAAGTCAGGGGCGCTACCACACACTGCCGGCTGGATATCAAATGAACTGGTGACCTGGTCCGGTACTGTTACTTGCTGCAGGCTGGCCAGGGTTTCATCAATCGCCTGATAGTTAATATCAACTATTTCCTGGCCTTTTTTGGCGTAGCTTTTCTGCACGGCCGACTTAATTTCTTCAATGGCCTGTTGTGGCGGCAGGATTTCTGAAATCGCAAAGAAACAGGTTTGCATAATGGTATTAATACGCTTGCCCAAACCATTTTTTTCAGCCACAGCATAAGCATCGATGCTATAGAAACGAATCTGCTTATCGATCATCTGTCGCTGCATACTCGTTGGCAAGCTATCCCACACCTCGGTCACGGGCAGTTGCGAATTGAGCAGGAAGACAGCACCCTTGGCTGCCTTATCCAGCATGTGATAACGCTCCAGAAACACCGATTGGTGACAGGCAATAAAGTTGGCTGAATCATCTTCGATCAAATAAGTCGAGGCAATATGCTGGGGACCGAAGCGTAAATGCGAAATAGTAACCGCACCGGATTTTTTGGAATCGTAAACAAAATAGCCCTGTACCCGTAACTCAGTATTCTCACCAATAATTTTAATGCTGTTCTTATTGGCACTGACCGTGCCATCACTGCCCAGACCATAAAACAATGCCTGGTAGGTCTCATCATGAGAATCCGAGTGAAATGTTTTATCCCAGCTTAAACTGGTATTGGTGACATCATCACGTATACCAATGGTGAAATGATTTTTCGGTTGCGCCTGAGCCAGTTCATCAAATACTGCTTTGACCATGGCGGGCGTAAATTCCTTGGACGATAAGCCATAACGACCAGCGACAATTCTTGGCATAGCATTAAATTTACATGCCGGTGCCGTAGCCATATATTCTGCAATGGTGGTGACCACATCTTTATACAAAGGCTCACCCGCAGCCCCTGGCTCCTTGGTCCGATCAAGCACCGCTATGGATTGACAACTCGCCGGTATCGCATCGACCAACGCCTGATCACTCCAGGGACGATACAGACGAACCTTAACCAACCCCACAGATTCACCCTGCTTCATAAGAAAGCGCACGGTTTCCTCGGTAGTCTCGGCACCGGAACCCATCAAAATTATTATTCGCTGTGCATTCGCATCACCGAAATATTGAAATAGCTGGTACTGACGTCCGCTCAGTTCGGCAAATCGATCCATGGTGCTCTGTACAATGTCAGGAAAAGCATCGTAATAAGGATTTACCGTTTCACGGGCCTGGAAATAAATATCCGGATTCTGCGAAGTGCCCCTCATGACTGGATGATCCGGTGATAAAGCACGATTACGGTGAGCAGCGATATCACCTTGCCTGATCATGGCATGCATGAGTTCATCATCAATGGTGGTGATTTTTCTGATTTCATGGGATGTCCGGAAACCATCAAAGAAATGCAGCATCGGAATTCGTCCCTGCAGGCTCGCAAGCTGGGCGATAAAGGCAAAGTCCATTACTTCCTGAGGTGAATTGGAACAGAGCATTCCAAAGCCGGTCATACGTGCCGTCATCACATCACTATGATCACCAAAGATCGACAGTGCCTGACAGGCCAAAGAACGCGACGCAACATGAAATACTGTGGGTGATAGTTCACCCGCAATCTTGTACATATTGGGGATCATCAACAACAATCCCTGTGAGGCCGTGAATGTCGTAGTTAAGGCACCTGCCTGTAAGGAACCATGAATTGCGCCTGCTGCACCAGCCTCACTCTGCATCTCAACTACCTGAGGTACAGTGCCCCACAGATTCTGCTGATGGTTAGATGACCATTCATCAGCCCATTCTCCCATCGGTGAAGCCGGTGTTATCGGGTAAATTGCAACAACTTCATTGAGTTTGTGAGCAATAATGGCTGCGGCCTGGTTACCATCAATGGTGAGCTGCTTAGGCTTGGACATAGACAACACCTGAATCAAGTACAGTTAATTAACAATACTCCGCACATACGTTGATGTAATCAACACAGTGGGATTAAATATTGATCTATATCAGTAAATTAGAGGATTCAATAGTGCCCGGAATTTATCTCGCCTTCCTGGCGACTATGGCATTACTTAATGATGACTGTATGAGTTCGAATCAATTGTTCTTTCGCTGATTTATTGAGCTGTTTAATTTCATACTCCCGTTTACCGGCAGCTGAACGGGATGCTACTTGTTCCTGATACACCAGACTGACCGGCCGACGCGCCCGCGTGTATTTGGCCCCACGTTGATTATCGCTGTTATGCTCCTCGACTCGACGAGACACATCTTTGGCAACCCCGGTATACAGGCTGCCATCATTACAGCGCAGGATATAAACGAACCATGCCTCCATTAGGCACGGGATATAAATTCACTGGAATCCGTGTTGACCTTGATCAACTCTCCTGGTGTTAGGTATTCCGGTACCTGAACAACTAACCCGGTTGTCAATGTCGCAGGTTTAGTACGTGCAGAGGAAGAGGCTGCTTTCATTGCTGGTGCACATTCCACAATCTCCAACGCCACACTAGCCGGTAATTCGATCCCCAGAACTGTATCATCGGTCATCAAGGCACTTACGCCTTCAAGTCCCTCACTGAGGAAGGGCAACTCATCTTCAAGCATCGTATCTGCCAGTGTAAACTGATCATAACTTTCACTATCCATGAAGGTCCAGCCCTCTGCATCACGATATAATAACTGAACTGGTCGGCGTGAAATATCAACGGTACTAACCGACTCATCTCCTTTGAAACTGTTTTCATACTTTTGCCGGGTTACTACATCCTGACCACGTACTTTGTACAGCGTATTACCGCTTCTGGATGAGGCCGTCTGTACATGCACCTGCTTGATAACAATGTTACGACCGTCGACCTGGAACACGGCACCGCGTTTAAGTTCGTTTGCTTTCATATATTACTCGGTTGAATCACTTAAAATTAGGAAAAATATGGATGATAACGGTTGCTAAAGAGCAGCAATGTTAACAAAATTAACATACAAACAAATACAAAAGATTTTGTGAGCACACCAATAAAATGTCGCTCGCAACTAAGAGGTAGAGGTAATGGTAGACGATTATATTCCAGGACAACGCTGGATTAGCGATGCAGAACTACAAATGGGACTCGGCACAATCCTTGCCGTTGAACATCGCACAGTCACCGTTCACTTTCTGGCCACGGGTGAAACTCGCACCTATGCCAAACAGACCGCGCCACTCACCCGAGTAAAATTTGCACCCGGCGATACCATCAGTGACTTTGAAGGCAATCAACTCAAGATTGAATCTGTACAGGAGCAAGATGGTCTACTGACTTACATCGGTACCGACGATAGTGGCCAGCCCGCAGCTCTGGAAGAAAGTGGCCTGAATAACAACACCCAGTTATACAGACCAACAGAGCGCTTGTTTAGTGGTCAAATTGATCAGGACAAGTGGTTTGATCTACGCTACCAGACGCTGCAACATATCAACCGTCTGGCCCACTCTGAGCTAGTTGGCCTCTGTGGCGCTCGCACCAGCCTGATTCCTCACCAGCTGTTTATTGCCCATGAGGTCGCCAACCGCTTTGCCCCAAGGGTATTGCTTGCAGATGAAGTGGGACTGGGTAAAACCATTGAAGCTGGCCTCATTCTTCATCACCAATTGCTCACAGAACGGGCCAGACGTGTACTTATCGTGGTACCTGAAACACTGGTTCATCAGTGGCTGGTTGAAATGTTGCGGCGCTTTAACCTCTACTTCACCATTTTTGATGAAGAACGCTGCCTGGATATCGAAGAAAGCCAGCTCGATGCCAGTGGCAGCCAGAACAACCCTTTTCACACTGAACAGCTGGCCTTATGTAGCCTGGAGTTTCTGGTTACCCAGCCGCAACGCTTTAAACAGGCACTCGAAGGCGAATGGGATTTACTGGTTGTTGATGAAGCGCATCACCTGCAATGGTCTCCTCAACAGTCATCGATTGAATACACCATCATCGAACGTCTCGCAGTCCAAACCCGTGGTGTTTTGTTGCTAACGGCCACACCAGAACAACTGGGTAAGGCCAGTCACTTTGCCCGACTCCGCCTGCTCGACCCAGACCGCTTTCATGACTTCGACGCATTTATCAAAGAGGAACAATCCTATGAGCCTGTAGCCCAGGCCATACAGGCCCTGCTCAGTAAACAGCCTCTCGATAAACAGAGCATGGCGACCTTACAGGCAACTATAGAAGAAGGCGACAACCTGGAACTCCTGAATCGTTTACAGGACGGACAGGCAGATGCCGATCAACAATCCAGTGCCCGTAACAAGCTAATTGAACATTTGCTCGACCGCCACGGTACAGGTCGCGTGTTATTTCGCAACACGCGAACAGCTGTCAAGGGTTTCCCTGACAGACAGGTAACCGCCTATCCACTGAACACACCTGAACAGTATGCAACTCTGTTAAACAGCATACAGTCAACAGAAGCAGAACTTTTTCAGCGACTGTGTCCGGAATGTCTGCCACTACCCGTATCTGCTGCTCACTGGACTCGACTTGACCCCCGCATCAACTGGCTAGGTCAGCAATTAATAACACTGAAACCCGCCAAAGTTCTGGTCATTGCCGCTCATGCACAAACGGCACTGGATATAGCACAGGCACTCAAAACACGAGATGGTATTCACGCGGCCGTTTTCCATGAAGGCCTGAGTATTGTAGAACGGGATCGTGCTGCTGCATTTTTTGCCGATCATGAGAATGGCAGCCAGGTACTAATTTGCTCTGAGATTGGTAGCGAAGGTCGTAACTTCCAGTTCGCCCACCATCTCATTCTGTTCGACCTGCCGTTAAATCCTGACTTGCTCGAGCAACGCATCGGACGCCTGGATCGTATTGGTCAAACAGAAACCATTAAGATTCATGTACCCTACCTTAAAAACACGGCCCAGGAAGTGCTGTTCCATTGGTACAGCCAGGGCTTATCCGCATTTGAGCACACCTGTCCAGCAGGACACAGTGTTTATGTCCAGGTTGAAGACGAACTGGTGAAAGCCCTTACACAGACAACGGATGAACAATCCATCCTCTCACTCGTTGAACATACACAGTCTTTACACCAAACACTCAACGAAACCCTGCATAAAGGCCGTGATCAACTGCTTGAGTTTAATTCCTGTCGACCAGGTATTGCCAATGCCCTGAAACAGCAGGCGCAGATTGCTGATAGCAGCCATGATATTACTGAGTATATGGAAAATATTTACGACTGCTATTCACTGGACTTCGAAGAACTGCAAACAGATATCTATAGAATACGTCCAGGTAACCATATGATCAGTAACTTCCCCGGACTACCCGAGGATGGCATGACGATTACCTACAACCGTAATACAGCACTGCACAATGAAGACATTCACTACCTTAGCTGGGAGCATCCCCTGGTGATCAATGCCATGGATATGGTGCTCAGTCATGAGTTGGGCAATACTGCGGTTACAGCTGTTGATTTCAAGGCTGTAAAACCCGGAACGCTATTACTCGAGTGTCTGTATATTATGGAAACATCATCAGCTACAGCGTTACAGAGTAACCGATACCTGCCACCCACCACGATTCGCATTGTCATCGATGAATTCAACAACGATCACAGTTCATCACTCAGCTCAGATACAATATTTCAAACTCAAACATTGGTCGATCAGACCACTGCAGTTAAAATCATACGTGCCAAAGAACCGGTTATCCGCAAGCTTATCAGTGAGGCTGAATCACAGGCTTATAGCCAGGCACCTGCAATCCTCTCCGAGGCTCATGCACATACCCAACAAACACTGCTCACTGAAATTAACCGCCTCAAGGCATTGCAACAAATCAATCCCAATGTACGAGATGAAGAAATTACCTACTTCGATCAGCAATTAACTGCTCTGACACAGGCGCTAGAATCAGCTCACTTACGACTGGACGCTATTCGTGTCATCGTGGCAACCTAAGATATCACGTCCTCAGTAGCTCCCGTCTGCAGAACGAGCACTGAACCACAGCACCGACAGTGATAGGCTGCATGACCACGGCGAATTCTATTATGGCGACTTGCTGTAATTTGATGATTCATACATCGACAACGATAATGAAAGCGTTGCTGTCGCCTGACTGGGATACCAGTGAGATCATAATCACCCGTAGCCTTTGGCACTACACCAAAGGCTTGCATGATTTCTTGCCATTCAACTCCGTGAGGCTTGATGTGTTTTATGCCATATAAAACATCCGCCACATAGTGCGCAACTTCATGAGGCACTGTCGTATTTAGCGCCTGTTCATAATATTTTGAAAAAATATAAGGATTAAAACGAATATATGAGCATTTATTTCGAACTACATACATGCCCGAAGCCCTGCCCTTCAAATCAAATTTAACAGGAACAGCTGGAAAGCTTTGCTCAAAAATCGTTTCTGAAAGGTTCAGATAGTCACTAACTCGGGTACACACTTCATGTTGTTGTTGTGTATTAATTGGAATAATATGGGACATCTAGCGTAATCATTATTTACAAAATTAAATTTATTTGGCAACAAATTCAATTCTATACCATTTTTTGATATTTAAGCGATATAATTTCCATACACATCATGATAAGAAAGGAGCGCCGCCATGCCAGCAGTCAAACCAAAAACCACTACAAAGAAAAAAGCCGCAGCAAAAAAAAGCTCTGCCGTTGTCCGTAACAAGACAGCCAAGAAAAAAGCCACGAGTAAAAAGAAAGCCCCTGTATCTAACCGCAAAACCGCCGCAACTAAACGTAGCGCTTTAACCAAGAAATTACGCGACGATCTTAAAGCGACCAAAGATGCTCTCAAATATGCTCGTAATGCCGCTAAAGAGGAAATCAAATTAGCCAAAGAGGCAGCCAAAGCAGAAGCTCAGGTACTTAAAGACCAGCTGAATGCGGCATTAAAACGTGAAGCAGCCCTGCTTAAACTCGGAGAACAAAAAGCTAAAATGATGTTAGCAGCCGGTGAGCGCTGGGAACGACAGCAAGTGAACAAAATCAAAAAGATGGTCACCAAAAAACGTCGGAAGTAGTACAAAGCTGACTTTACCAGTCACTAAAGGGGGTCGGGACTCAACCGGCCCCTATTTCTCGATCATTCATCCTCGTCATCGACTTTAACTTTTCTGTCATACATACTTCATATAATTACCGCCGTTTTAAACTCCAGAGGAAACGGCATAATGTATTTTAAACGTGTAACCACCCTGTTCATTAGCTTGCTGGCCATCAGTGCTATCAGCGCCTGTAACCCGGTTAAACAAGAGAGCAGTTACAATTCAGACATTAAAGAAGTATACGAAGTCCATGAGGATGGCCGTATCTATGCCTTTTATGACAGGGCTCTGTACAAAGAATTTATCAGTGTGGGCGAAACAGCCTACCGTCTTACCCGTATTGGCGCCGGGCCTAATGGTGAAACCATGGTATTTGGCCTGACCACATCAGATAAGAAAAAAGGTGTAAATACACCTGCTGTTAAACTGTACGAAAAACAGATTAATCCTGCCTCAGACTTCTATGCTGAAACCTATCGTCATGGCCGTATTTATGTATTCGACAACTTTGAAGATATGCAACCTGTACGCCAATTTGGACATCCCAACTTTTTCTATATGGAAGTTGCCGCGGGTCCAAAAGGCGAAACCGTTGTATATGTACTGAACAAAAGCAACAAAAAGAAAAAACCCGTTGCGTTAATTGAAGAATTCAAAAAGCGTAATTCCTGATAGCAGACACGCCTGGTTAGTTCGTCATTACTGGACTGGCTAATCAGGCTTATTTAATTTAATGAACATGCCAAATAGGCATTTAATCATTACTTTTAGTTCAGACGCCACCTTATTACGGTATCTGAATAGGATATCCATCGCCAGACCTAACCCAACACTTGAGCCATGCCATTCACCGAAATATATACAGCAAAAAACTGAATCTGTTTCGACAAAAATCAATTCATCATCAATTTCATCTACATCTACTTTAGCCGTTGGATTTAGTTACTGTCTAATGCAACTTTAAACACGCACGACTGATATCAAAGCGAATTCTGGCACTATCTGGAACTATTAAGTGCCTGTGCTATCTATTAATCCATGAATCTCACCCTGAACCAGAAGTATTTGATACAGCTGATATTACTATTTGGCATACTAATACACACCACGACTAGTCTGGCTATTGAATTCAGTAGCGGACCTGAGTCTTCAATGCTGATTGAACTGTACACCTCAGAAGGCTGCAGCAGCTGCCCCCCTGCAGAACGCTATATCAACAAACTGAATCAACACGATGCCCTGTGGAAAACACTATTCCCTGTGGCCTTTCATGTCGACTACTGGAATGAATTAGGATGGATTGACCGATTCTCACGACCAGAATACAGTCAGCGCCAACGGTCATATGCTCGTTACTATCAACGCCGCAGTATTTATACACCTGCATTTTATATTAATGGCTCATCCTGGCGTCCAGGATGGTTTAATAAACCGCTACCTGAACTGGCTAGCCGTCACACCGGTATACTTCGCATCAAGGTACAGAATCCTGCCGTGACAGCACATTTCATGCCTGTACACAGCCTGAACAAGACCTTAAACCTGCATCTTGCTGTCCTTGGTCTGGATTTACAGACTGATATACGTACAGGTGAAAATGCCGGCAGCAAAGCCGAGCATCAGTTTGTTGTACTACACCATCAGCAAAAAAGCAGTATCAACAATAGCTGGCAAATGACTTTACCTGCTCTGAATACATTGGAAACCGATCAAATAGCAATTATTGGCTGGATTAGCGAAACTGGCAGCCCGATACCTATCCAGGTCACTGGCGGAATATTACGTTCAGATCAAACCCAGGTTGTGGCAGAATAAACACACTCCGTAAATACATATCTACCTAAATTAAACCGGATCATGAACATATACATGAAGCCGCTAAAACAAAGAGACTGATATGAGATTTAGCCATAAAGACAAAAAAGATTCGATGGTTGTTAAGCAATCAACGTATGCCCTTGACTTTCCTGACAAGCTACCCGAAGCACCGGATACCTATGGTGTATTTATATTACTCAATGACCAGAGTGACGTGATGTATGTAGGCCATAATGATAACAAAGATCTGAAACAGGCTATTGAAGATGTTGTCGATACAGCCGCCAGTCAAAATAGTGTCAGCTACCGCTGGTTTATAACCCGAAGCCAGGATGAATCAGTTAATCTGGCCAACACCTGGATCGAAAAATACAAGCCCAAAAATCAGGGTCTATAAACTCAAGTAATCACACACCCCTATCTTAGAAATAATATGATGCTAAAAGATTAAAGCTATCCCCTGATGTAGCAGGGCCTGAAAATTCGGCATTCGATTGACCATTAGACAAAATAAGCGTCGCTTTTAAAGTCAGGTTCTGTTGCCAGTCGTACATCAACATAACGGGTAATTGACTACTATGATCATCAAGATTAAGAATCAGAGCCGGTGCCAATTGCAGCAATGGATGCAACTCAATCTGCAAGCCTAAGGATAAATAATCTTTTCCGCTTACAAACAGCTCACCGCGATCAAGACGCTGTTGTAGATTGATATTGGGAGTTAAGGTAAAAACTTCCTCACCAAAACCATTATGATAGTACTCAACATAACCATATACATTATGATCCAGCCAGACCCAGGAGTAATCCATATTGGTCACCACTGTGTAGACAGTGTCACCGTCAATGAGACGACTTAGGGTCATATCCAGCCGCCAGATCGCCTCGCCAATGGCACGAGCATAACCAAGACCAATAAGCTCATCGTTATAATGACTGGCTAGCAAGAGATCCAGATCACCCACCGGCAACAAGCCATGGTACTTAAGAGCCAATGAACTAAAATCATGATCAAGTTCACCTAGACCATTCCTGCGGGGCAAGAATATGAACTGCCAGTCATGGGCCAGCTCAGCCAACCACTGAACATATACCATATCATCACCAGTTTTATAATCACTATCGATGACCACTGGTTGAAATGGATTGAAAATATCCATCGGATGAAAGACCAGTCCATTACCCCAGCTAACCGCCTGCCGGCCTAAGCGCATTACCAGTTTATCGCTGTTATATGCAAAGGTGAGTCTGTCCAGACGTTGATAGATATAATCATTACTATCATTCTCAATATCGTTACTAAGATCAAACCAACGGCTAGAATCGATATCATCCATCTGGCTAAGATTCGGCTGATTACTATGTAATGCATTCAATTCATAATGAGCATCAACAGAATACTGTTGCCAATCGTGATTAACAGCCAAACGTAGATTAAAGGCATTGAGTGATTGTTGATCGCCAATAGTCAGGCTTTGCAGTGCATGATCAGGATAACGAGTATGATTAAACGAGTATTTAACATGTCCGTTATAATCCCAGGCCTGAGCCACATTGCTTAGAAACACTGTTAAAAAGCATAGCCACAGATTAAAACTAAGTCTGGTAATATTCATCGATGATTCTGATCAATCATATCAATGATCTGGCCATCATGAAGTTTGATCAGGCGACCCGCCCTTTCCATAATCATCGGGTCATGTGTTGAAATAACAAAGGTCATATTATGTTCTTCATTCATGTGACGCATCTGATCTAACAAGTTCTCGGCATTATGAGAATCCAGATTGGCTGTAGGTTCATCCGCCAGCACCAGACTGGGCTCCCCAACAATAGCACGTGCGACAGCGACACGTTGCTGCTGCCCCCCTGAAAGCTCAGACGGTTTACGCTGTTCCATACCAGCCAGGCCCATTTCCTGCAGAATTTCGGACGATAGTTGATTACGTTGCTGCCTGGCTACTCCCTGCATCTGCATAACCATTTCAATATTTTCCTGTGCTGTGAGTACCGGAATTAAATTATAAGCCTGAAATACAAATCCGATTTTATTTAAACGCATAGTAGCCAATTGTGATTTATTCATTAGATCAATACGTTCTCCATCCACCGTAATTTCACCTGATGTAGGTTCATCAAGCCCACCGATCATATTCAACAAAGTGGATTTGCCTGAACCAGATGGACCCGATAAGCAAATGAAATCCTGACGCTTAATATCCAGATTAATATCGGTCAGCGCATTGATCTCGACCGGTCCCTGTTGATAGGTTTTCGTAACGTGTTTACAACTAACAACCATGGTCATAATTAAATCCTTGTTATCGCATCTGCGGGTACTAGATGAGCCGCGCGCCAGGCTGGATATAGTCCAGTTAACATACCGAGGACAAACACGACTGAATTGGCTAACAATAAATCCTGACCAACTATGACAAACGGTATAATGTTAGAAAGATTCGCCATTTCCATGCCCTCTGCAAATGCTGAAACATCAATACCCTCACCTGTTGCCAGCACAGATACCCAGGCCAGTCCATTACCCAGTGCCAGTCCTAAAATCAACAACATTAAAGCCTCTACCCAGACCTGCCCAAGAATAAAACCTGGCTTCAGACCCAGAGCCTGGAATAAGCCAAATTCACGTGTCCGTTCAAAAACAGCCATGAGTAAAGTATTCACAATTCCAAAACCCATGGCCAGAAAGACAATCAAATGCCAGACCAAATGAAAACTATCATATAAATCAACCATTAATTTTGAAATCGGCTGCAGCTCATACCATGCTTTAATATCCAGCTCTGGATGTTGTTGTCTTAAGCCCTCAACCACTTCATCCAGTCGCTTCAGATCACTCACCTTAATAGCAATTTCAGACACATCATCAGTTACACCCACTAGTTTGGCAGCCAAATTTCGAGTGAGAAAAACATAACCAATTTCAACAGCTTCAAGGTCTGTATCAAATATGCCAACAATACGAAACCCACGATCAGCAATTTCATTTTTATTATTCTGTGTCATCAGTACAATGCGTTTACCCAAACGAGTTTCAAGGCGTTCAGCTAGCTTGCGTCCAATAATCACACCGGGTTCACTAGCATCTTTCAAATAATGCCCTTCTATTATGCTGGATTGGATAAATGACAACTGACCTTCATCATCCGGGTCTATCCCCACCATAACCAGTCCTATCGATTCACGCTCACTGGCAACAACTGCTGGTACGCGTATACGATAAGCAGCAGCGGTTATTTCCGTTGACTGCAAAGACCTGGACAATAATGGATTGGCACTGGAAAACGAATGTTCGATCACGGGGTCATCAAGGTAGGACGGAGCATGAATCTGTATGTGACCGGTCATATTTTCGATCGTGTCATCAACAATCTGCAAGCTCATACCACGCATGAATGCAGCCGTAAAAATCATCGCCCAAACACCCAACACCATAGCAAACAGAATAACCAGTGTACGTCGATGATTACGCCACAAGTTGCGCCAGGCTAAGGATATGAGCAAATGGAAACTGTTCATTATATTTTTCTCATGGCCACTACCGGTTGCAGCAAACGTATGCGTAATGCGGGATATAGCGCGGCAAGCAAGGTAAATATCAGTATCACTGCAGGCCCCATAAAGATACTTTGTAATGACAACTGCGGTGTAATGGTGGATGGCATATTGTACATTTTGGCCAGTTCATCCATTCCAGAAAAAGACAGACCATAGATGTAAAAATACAGATTAATTGCAAATCCAATGGCGGTACCGATAGTCAAAGCAATCAGGGTAAGAATTAAAGCTTCAAGCATCACTAATCGGCCAATATCGAAAGGCCTGTAGCCAAGCGCGAGCATAATGCCAAATTCACGGGTGCGTTCAAGTACAGACATTAAGAATGTATTGAGGATGCTAAAGGTAATCACCACAACCAACACAATATACATCATCCAGCCAGATGAATAATCCAGCTCGATCATCTGCTTAAGTCCGGGTTGAATTTCATCCCAGCTTAATACAGTCAGGGTATTGTGCTTGCTAATCTGCTGCTGAATCTGCACTCGGAAAACTTCAAGCTGTTTGACGTCTTTGTGATAGATCACCAGTGCATGACCGTGTCCCTGCATGCTAAAAACATCCTGAAAAGTAGCCAGTGGCATTTGTACCATATTTCGATCCAGCTCCCGTGAGCCGGATTCATAAATACCCACCACCGGTAGAATCGTAGCGGCCACTGAGCCGTCACGCCCCGTTCCGAGTATGGTCAGTTCATCGCCTACGCTGAGCTGCATATTTCTCGCCAAACTACGACCAATCAACACTTCCTGTGCATCCACCGCTGAAAAATAGTGGCCATCCTTGATCACGCCCGGCAGGCTGGATACCCGCTCCTCCAGCTTCGGCTCAACACCCACAATCAGTGTACCGTAAGTACGTGTGGCCGATGACACCAGCGCAAAACCATTGGCGCGAGCAGTAATAGCCTCGATTCCAGTTGCCTGCCTCAGTTGCTCACCCAATTCACGGATATTCGCAATACTGCTACGCATTTTAGGCTCATCCTGATACCCCTCCTTCTGTACCTGTAGAAGTCCATGATAAATACGCACCGAATTTTGAATCATCAGATCGTATTGCCCAAGTTGCAACCCAATACTGAACACCAGCAAACCGGCGCCGAAAGCAATAGCCAGGATAGTCAGAATCGTGCGTCGTGGATAACGCCAGATATTCCGCCATGCAAATGTCCAGCTGCTGGTCATAAGATTGTCCTAAAACCGTGGATTTCGTAAATTCGACAAAGTGAAAGTACTATCATGAATGTCGATATCAAACTCAACATGAGAAAGCCGAAACTCTGTCCATTCATCAGGCTTGTCGACTTTCTGCATACGCTCTATGGTAGCCACATAACGACCTGATAAAAAATGGATCTCGTCAGTAGTGAGCGTCTTCACCAGAACACCATCCTGGTCATAAAAAGCATGTTTCAACAACACATGATCATCACGTATGGTCACGATTTCCTTACCCCAGACTACCGGCGCATCTTCATGGGGAATGGATTCAATGACGTAAACCGCTTTACCTTCATGTTGTCGAATTTCGAGCAAACTGTGGGAGTATTTCTCAATCAGGTCATCGGCGCGGGCCACATCATT
>JBFFSQ010000046.1:0-17020 GCA_041572275.1 Gammaproteobacteria bacterium | reverse complement strand
CCATCAACCATCAACCATCAACCATCAACCATCAACCATCAACCATCAACCATCAACCATCAACCATCAACCATCAACCATCAACCATCAACCATCAACCATCAACCATCAACCACGCTGTTATATTTTCTGACGGCAATTCCATTCCCCTACTGAAAATCCTTGCCGTTTTTTTGACTCTCGAAATCACGCTTTAATTAAGTTATTGATTTTAAATTAAAAATAAAACTGGCACGGTAAATGCCTTAGTCATTAGTAAATTAATTACGGTGACACAAAGACGTCATGAGCATGACAGCACAACAGATACAGCAACCGGTAGCGATAGAGGATCAGCAAAGTCTGATGCAGGCCTTTGAGCAATTTGGGCGGTTATCAGAACAGTTGCAGCAGTCTTATCAGGATCTCGATCGGCGCTCGACAGAACTAACAGAAGAGTTAGCAGAAGCCAGAAGCGAACGTATTAAGCAGTTGGCAGAAAAAGAAAAACTGGCAGATCGTCTGGAAAAATTACTGACCGCTTTACCTGCAGGTGTCGTCGTGGTGGATGAGAGCGGCACGATTCAAACAGCTAATACGGCTGCCGAGTCGTTTTTTGAACAAAGTCTGGAGCGTAAGAACTGGCAACATGTGCTTAACACCAGTACCCAGCGCAGTGAAGCGCAGGATGTAATTTTAAAAAATGGTCGGGTGTTGAGTTTAAGTTCTCAGTGTCTGGATGCGGATGCGGGTGAAATTATACTCATCAATAACGTCACTCATACGCGTATGTTACAGAATCTGGCTGATCGACAAAATCGATTAGCCGCAATGGGTCAAATGGCAGCCGGGTTAGCGCATCAATTACGTACCCCTTTGTCATCAGCGGTGTTGTATGCATCACAGTTAAGCAACAGGTCGATAGGACCTGAGCAACAGAATAAAGCCGTTGACAAAATCCGCACCAGTTTGCGTTATCTGGAAAAACTGATCAATGACATGTTGATGTATGCCAAGGGTGGGGAGTTTTCTGATACGTCATTTAGTCTTAACCAGTTACTGGTTTCATTTAATTCACGCATAGAAGCTCGTTTGCAGCAAACCGAGAGTCAGTTAAAAATTACTAATCGACTCGGTGATAAAAAACTCAATGGCAGTATTGATGCACTGGTGAGTGTGCTAATAAATCTGGCCGATAATGCGATGGAGGCCTGTGATTACACATGTCTGATTGAACTGAGTGTGTTTGAACAGCAGGATTATTTAATCATGGCAGTGACTGATAATGGCCCGGGTTTAACGGATGAACAGCAGTTACATATCTTTGAACCGTTCTATTCAGAGCGTAGTGGTGGTACTGGGTTGGGACTGGCTGTGGCACAGGCAGTCGCACAGGCACATCAGGGCGATCTGCTGGTGAAATCCAGAGCCGGGCAGGGTAGTACTTTTTACCTGTGTTTACCCTTGGATCAGGGTGAGCAGTTTTTACCTAGCGGCAAAATGATAAATGATCGAGTGATAGCAGGGGAAATTTTTGGAGATCATAAATGAGACAGATCGATATTCTGATTGTAGAAGATGATGTGCACTTACGTGACGCCCTGTGCGATACGCTGGACATTGCAGGTTACTCGGTAATGGTTGCCGAGCATGGTCAGGCAGCATTATTGAAATTAAGTGAACAGTCGTTTCGAATGGTAATCACCGATGTACAGATGCAGCCAATGGATGGCATGGAATTGCTGAGTCAGATCCGTCAGCAACACAGCGAGTTACCTGTGGTGATGATGACTGCCTACGGCACCATTGAAAAAGCCGTCGATGTGATGCGTATGGGTGCGGTGGATTATCTGGTGAAACCTTTTGAAGCTAATGAGTTGCTGGATGTGGTTAAACGTCATTTACCGCAACAATCTACAATGTCAAAAGCCTGTGATGATCTGGTGGCCACGGAAGAAAAAATGCAATCACTTAAAGCACTGGCCGGACGTGTAGCCAGTAGCGATGCTACAGTACTACTGTGTGGTGAAAGTGGTGTCGGAAAAGAAGTATTTGCCCGTTACATTCATGATCAGTCGCCACGTTGTCAGGGCCCGTTTGTTGCCATTAACTGCGCCGCCATTCCGGAGAATATGCTGGAGTCGGTATTGTTCGGTTATGAAAAAGGGGCATTCACCGGTGCGTATCAGGCCCATGCCGGTAAATTTGAACAGGCACAGAATGGAACCTTGTTACTGGATGAAATTTCAGAAATGGATGCCGCCCTGCAGGCCAAATTATTGCGTGTACTGCAGGAAAAAGAAGTAGAACGCCTGGGCGGTAAAAAAACCATTACACTGGATGTTCGTGTGCTGGCAACCACCAACCGTAATTTACGCGAGGAAGTGGCAGCCGGACGTTTCCGTGAAGATTTGTATTATCGTTTAAGTGTGTTCCCTATGTTGATTCCACCCTTGCGTGAACGCATTGGCGATATTGTGCCAATTGCTGAGCGATTGCTGGAAAAATACAATGCAAATACCTCAGCTCAGATGGAGTTGACGGCCGAAGCTCAGCAGAAACTGGTGAGCTATCAATGGGGTGGCAATGTGCGTGAACTGGATAATGTGATTCAACGGGCAATGATCCTGAAAACCAGCTCAGTCATTGATGCAGAACAGATTCATTTTGAGAATGCCACGTTTTTTGAATCAACTACAGCCAGGGCAATGAATGATGAACCTGATTCGATTCTGGTGAGCGATTTGAAAGATCGAGAACAGCAGTTGATTCTGGAGGCACTTAAAGCCGGTGATGGCAGTCGCAAATTTGCGGCGGAACGTCTGGGCATCAGCCCAAGAACATTACGTTACAAACTGGCCCGCATGCGTGATGCTGGCATAGCAGTATAGGTGAATGTTATGAGCGATATGAACGTACAACAGTTGTTGGCGCAGATGCGCGTAATGGAAGCCCAGGCAAAAGCTGCTCCAGTATCAGTACCTGGCGTGGAGATGTCTGAACCCAAGGTGGATTTTTCCAATGTGCTCAAGAACTCCGTTGATGCAGTGAATGAAACCTCGATGCAGTCAGCCAAAATGGCAAAGGCATTTGAACAGGGGGATCCTAATGTAAGCCTGGCGGAACTGATGGTAACGATGGAAAAAGCCAGTGTTTCGTTTCAGGCCATGACTCAGGTACGAAATAAATTGTTAACGGCCTATCAGGAAATCATGAATATGCCGGTTTAGTGATTAGCATAATATCTAATGACCAACATAATACTGATACGATTGAATAAAGGTTTGTCTCCATGGCAGAAACAACAGTAACCACAAGCACATTACCGCCGGTGCCCAGGCTGATAGGAATGATCGTCGGCATAGCGGCCAGTATCGCCATTGCTATCGGTGTTTTATTCTGGGGCACAGAGCCGAATTACACGTCACTGTATTCAGGTCTGGAAGCTCGTGATGCCGGTGAAGTGGTTGCAGCTTTGCAGTCGTCAGCAATTCCTTACAAGCTGGATGGCGCCACTGGCTCAGTGATGGTCGAAACCGGTCGAGTTCATGAAGCACGATTAAAATTGGCTGAGCAGGGTCTGCCAAAAGGTACCGGTATTGGAATTGAAATTCTGCAGGCTGAGCAGGATTTCGGTACCAGTCAGTTTGTTGAAAATGCACGTTATCATCATGCCATGGAAACGGAACTGGCACGCACCATCTCGACCATGCGTAATGTGAAATCTGCTCGTGTCCATCTGGCGATTCCTAAACGTTCTGTATTTGTGCGTGAACGCACTGAACCCTCTGCTTCGGTTGCATTGAGCCTGTATGGGGGGCGTAGCATTGAACAGGGCCAGGTTGATTCCATTGTGCATCTGGTTGCATCGAGTATTCCGCATTTATCGGCACAACAGGTGACGGTAGTGGATCAGAATGGACGTTTGTTGTCATCCGGTAGTGGCAGTAATGTGGCGATGACTGCAAAGCAGTATGAGTACAATCGTAAAGTCGAAATGGATTTTGTACAACGTATTGAACATCTGCTTGAACCCATTGTGGGGATTGGCAAAGTTCGAGCCACGGTGAATGCTGAAATTGACTTTACCGAGGCGGAAAGTACTGAGGAATTGTTCAATCCTGATCGACTCTCGGTACGCAGTGAACAGGCCAGTGAAATTACTAAATTTGCTGCTATCGATGAAGGTGGTGTACCGGGAGCACAGAGTAATCAGCCGCCTGATGGCGGTACCCTGGTGCAGGGACCCGGGGTGGTTGGTGGTGAAGCTGAGGCCCAGCGTACACCGTTGAATAGCAATAAGAACTCGGTGCGTAACTATGAACTGGATCGTACCATCCGTCATACACGTCAGAAGGCTGGCGCAATTAAGCGCCTGACTGTGGCAGTGCTGGTTGATGATAAAATCAGTACCAATGAGGATGGTGAGGTCGAACGTACGCCGCTTACTAACCAGGAAATCCAGCGTATTACGACATTAGTGCAACAAACCATTGGTTTTGTACAGCAGCGTGGTGATCTGGTGAATGTGATCAATGCCTCGTTCACGCCCCAGGAAGCCATTGAGGCATTACCTGAGCTTGGAATGCTTGAGCAGCCCTGGGTTCGAAATCTGGGTAAACAGATCCTGGCTGGTATAATTATCCTGGTACTGATTTTTACCATCGTCAGACCGACAGTAAAAAATCTCACCAGTTATCAGCCGATACAGGCCAGGTTGCCTGGAGCAGAAGGCGCTGAAGGTGAAGCGGGAGAGGGCGAAGGTGAAGAAGGTGGCGTGGCGCGATTGACAAAACAGGAATCACCGCTGTCCTTACCATCGGAGCATGATCAGAAAGTTGATTTTGCTAAAAGTATGGTTCAGCAAGATGCACGTAAAGTGGCGAACGTGGTTAGGGACTGGATTGGTAACGAAGCATAAGTTGAAGAATGAATATGGCTGATAATCTTCCAACATTAACAGGTGTACAGCGAGCGGCTGTTTTATTACTGGCTATGGGCTCGGAAAATGCAGCTGAAGTACTCAAGCACCTGAATCCTAAAGAGGTACAGATACTGGGTGCCGCTATGGCGTCACTGGAAAATATCAATCGCAGTGTGATGGAAGCGGTGATGGATGAGTTTATCGCTGAAGTAGGTGAAAAGACGGCGATGGGTATTGGTAGTGAAGACTATATCCGTGAAATGATGGTCAATGCTCTGGGTGAAGATAAAGCCAAGAATATGATTGATCGTATTCTGCTGGGTACCGGTAACAAGGGACTGGAATCTCTGAAATGGATGGATCCACGATCAGTGGCCGAAGTCATACGGCTGGAACATCCACAGATTATCGCAATTGTGCTTTCCTATCTGGAACCAGATCAGTCCGCTGAGGTTCTAAATATGCTGCCGGAGCGGGCACGAGGTGACATCATGATGCGCGTTGCTTCCCTGGATGGCTTGCCCCCTGCGGCCCTCAAAGAACTCGACTTTATTATGGAGAAACAGTTTTCAGGTGCAGCTCAGAATGTCAGCCAGTCTTCCATGGGCGGCTTGAAAACAGCGGCGAACATTCTCAACTTTATGGACTCGTCGGTGGAATCTGCCATTGTCGAAACGATATCCGAACACGATCAGGAAATGGCCGATGGCATACAGGAACTGATGTTTGTGTTCGAGAATTTGAATGATGTCGATGACCGCGGAATTCAGGCGCTGCTGCGTGAAATTTCTTCCGATGTGCTGACGGTCGCCCTGAAGGGTGCTGACGAAGGCATCAAAGAGAAAATTCTCAGGAATATGTCCAAACGTGCAGCCGAGATGCTGCGTGAAGATATGGAAGCCCGTGGACCCACTCGTCTCAGTGATGTGGAGGCCGCACAGAAAGAAATTATCAGCACGGCCCGTCGTCTGGCTGATGAAGGTGATATTGTCCTAGGCGGTGGCGGAGAAGAGTTTGTTTAGACCGCTCTGTGTATTGACGTCGGTTATCGAACACTAGCACTATGAAAAAATTTCGCACAACAGATCAGCAGGCAATAAAACACTGGGTGTTACCCGAGGTAACGGGCCAGATTGTTGGTTTTACGTCCGATGAAATCAAACCTCAGACCGTCGAGGATATCGAGGCCTTGCAGAAACAGGCCTATGAAGAAGCACGTGCTCAGGGTTTTGAGGCCGGTCGCCAGGAAGGTCTGGCTGAAATGCAGAAACAGGCTCAACAGTTCACAGCCATGCTGGATTTTCTGGAGCATCCACTGCAGGAAATGGATGAGCATGTTGAGCAACAACTAACAGAGCTGGCGTTTACCATCGGTCGTTTGTTGTTAAAACGAGAATGCTGCACCGATGCCAGCCATATTCAGGGTGTTATTCACCAGGCACTGGATTTTTTACCGATTAAATCCCGCGATATTCGTGTCCGTCTTAATCCGCAGGATATTCAGTTGTTACATACGGCCGGTATCGATACTGCTGCCGAGGACTGGCAATGCATTGAAGATGCCGATGTCACCCAGGGTGGCTGTTTTGTTGAATCAGACCAGTCACATATTGATGCCAGTGTGGAAACGCGCATCCAGCAAGTGATGGAACAGCTTACCAGTCACAGGCCGAAAGCCGATGATGACGAAACATAACCAGCGCTGGTCCAGTCATTTATTGAAGCAGCAACATGGTTTGCAGCCGCCTGAGCCCGTGGTGGAAGGGCGACTTACACGTATGGTGGGTTTGACGCTCGAGGCCATCGGTTGCCAGGCAGCGGTCGGTACTAGTTGTGATATTGTGGCGCCGGGTGACCACCATATTGAGGCCGAAGTGGTGGGTTTTTCTGGTGATAAAACTTATTTGATGGCGATGGGTGACAGCCGTGGGCTGGTACCCAGTGCACGCGTGATTCCCGTGGGCCATTCCAGTGAAGTCAAAATCAGTGAGGTATTTCTTGGCCGGGTTATTGATGGTCGTGGTCGACCTCTGGACGGCAAAGGCCCGTTGCAGGCGGAAGACCCGATGCCGCTAGCCGGGAAAGCGATTAACCCTCTGTCTCGACAACCGATTAATGAGCCGCTGGATGTCGGGGTGCGTGCCATCAATTCCATGCTCACCGTAGGTCGTGGCCAGCGTATGGGCCTGTTTGCCGGCACCGGTGTCGGCAAGAGTATTCTGCTGGGGATGATGACGCGGTTTACCAATGCCGATGTCACCGTTGTTGGGCTGATCGGTGAACGTGGCCGTGAGGTGAAAGAATTTGTACAGGATATCCTCGGCGAAGAGGGTATGAAACGGGCCGTGGTGGTGGCAGCACCTGCCGATGCACCACCGCTTATTCGTATGCACGGTGCCATGCTGGCGACCAGTATTGCAGAGTACTTTCGTGATCAGGGCAAACAGGTGTTGTTGTTAATGGATTCGCTGAGCCGATTTGCTCAGGCGCAGCGTGAAATTGGCTTGTCCATTTCTGAGCCACCTGCCACCAAGGGTTACCCGCCTTCAGTGTTTGCCCGTATTCCTCAACTGGTAGAACGGGCAGGTAATGGTAACGTGGGCCAGGGCTCGATTACCGCTTTTTACACAGTGCTAACAGAAGGTGACGACCATAATGACCCGATTGCCGATGCCGCCCGCGGTATTCTTGATGGCCATATTGTGCTGTCCCGGCAACTGGCGGATATGGGGCATTATCCGGCTATTGACCTGGAAGCGTCAGTGAGTCGTGTTATGCCGATGGTCGTCAGTCCCGAGCAATTACAGTCCAGTCATCGAATTAAGCAGCTATACTCCTTATATGAGCAGAATCGTGATCTGATCAATGTGGGTGCTTATCAACCGGGGAGTAATCCGGCCATTGATGAAGCCATTCAGATGCAGCCCCGTATCGCTGAATTTATGAAACAGGGCATCAATGAGCCGGTTGATATGGATAGCAGCCAGCATCAGCTGAATCAACTGGCGACTACCCGATCCGAGACAGCTGCGGGTGTGAATGAAGCGGTTTAAATTGATCCGCCAGTGAGTGCAGGTATTTATGCGATCCAAACGTATGCAACCGGTTGCCGACCATGCTGAGAAAATCGAGCAGGATGCGGTACAGGTCTTTGTGCAGGCACAGCAGGAACTGGCGAACAGGGAGCAACAGCTGCAACAGTTGCTGGAATACCGTGAGGAATATCGCCAAAAACTAACTGCAGAACAGGGGCGGGGTATTAATATTCAGCGGGTACGGGATTTTCAGTTGTTTATTAGCAATCTGGACCAGACCATTGCCCAGGCCCATGTGAATATCGAATCCTGCAAACAGGTTTGTGAAGGTAAAAAGCAGGCCTGGCTTAAGTGTCGTTCTCGTAGTCATGCCTTGAACAGTGTCGTGGAAAAATACCAGCAGGATGAACGCAAACAGCTGGAACGGGCAGAACAGAAGGAACAGGACGAGCATGCCCAGCGTATCCAGCAAAAGTCCAGGCTCTAAGTCATTGATTTTGAGTAGACCAATACTATATTCATAGCCAACGGCCGGATCTGACGGCCATGATTCCAAATTGTTTCTACCTTTTTCTTCAAGCTTTGGCCTGTTATTTGCAATTCACTCATTAAACCATCAGTGATACAGGTGTAAATAACATGGAAAATAGCCAACTGCCACGAATGTCATCTTCCGCCCTACAATCGGCTACCAGTGTTCGGCCGGAACAGAATCCTGTGCAGGGTGAAACGAGCGAATTCGATGATTATCTGCATCAGCAAATTGAGCAAAATTCAGTGCCTACCCAAGAGGTGGGAGAGAAAACAGAATTAAATCAAGAAGATAGCCATATTCCTGTAGTTGAAGGCGTGCTTGTCGAAGAGTCTCAGGAGACGGTTGCAGTGACTGAGATGTTGACATTAGAGATGGCGACGAGTGAGCTTGAGCCAGCTCTGGAGGCAACGGTGATGTTGACTGGCCAGGTTCAGGGGCAAGTTCAGCCAGCGGCGATCACTGTGACAGAATCGTCAATCGAAGCCGCTGGAAATGAACAGCTTATGCCGCCCACTGGCAATGGTTTGCCGCCGATGATCACAGCAGAGCTAACGACTGCTGAGGAAGTGATGACTGGGGCATCACCACGTCAGGCTCAGCTGGCTGTCAATCTGGCCAGCGTTGTTCGTCAGGGCATACAGCCAGACACAGTATCGCCACAGTCTAAAGATATCGACGGCCTCAAACTGGCCGATGTGCTGGAAGAATCGGTACTGCCAGCTGCGCAATCGAAAACACAATTTATGGCTGAGACATCATTACAGACCGGATTGCCTAAAACTGGAATTGCGATGACGTCGGTGATAACTGCCGCCAGTCTGCAGCAGCAGGTACCGCTTACCACCTCTGCTGCGGCAGTGAATATGGCGGTAACAACGCTTCCAGCTGAGACTGGTCTCAATACGCTGACATCCATGACCGGCAGTATTGGCGCATCGGTACAGAGTTCATCCTGGTCGCAGGGGGTGACTGAACAGATGTCATACATGATACAAGGACGATTCCAGACGGCAGAGTTAAGGTTGAACCCGGCCAATTTAGGGCCTTTACAGATCAAAATGAATCTTCAGGATGACCAGGCGTCGGTGACCTTTATATCTGCTCATGCACCGGTGCGTGAAGCTGTGGATGCTGCATTACCGAGGTTACGTGAAATGTTTGAACAGCAGGGGCTGAATCTGGCCGATGTCGACGTATCACAGTATTCAGAGGGGCAGGGTGAACAGGCAGAGCCTGGGCAGGAAGATGGCGTGACGCTATCCAGTTCGATGACGGAGGCCGATGAGTCACCAGCCATACTTCATCAGGCACGAGTTGCGGTAGCCCTAGAGGATGGCGTGAGTATTTATGCTTGAGTTTTATCTGCTCATACAGTATGGATCGCTGCGAGCAGTGAGATGGTAACAGGCACTAGGATGGAAATATCCAACCTGCAGCGCAGCTATTATTTGGCTAGTTTATAGATATGATTAATGAGGCTGCCACTGGCTTCTGTGCAACCAATTTGTTCTGCCAGCTCAAGATCACTGTCGGACGATACATGCTCTGCAAATAATTGCAGATTTTTCTGTTTATAGGGAGAGAGCATTAGTTCTAGCCATTCAAGATTCGATGTGACCTGGGCTTTGTGTAAGGCCTCAAAATTCAGGCGTAATGACTGACAGCTTTTCTGGTTTAGAAAAGCCAGACTGTTGAGTGAAAAGCTAAAATTCCTGATCGATAAACTAGCCGGTAATGATGCTATTGCCTCAAGAGTAGTTAGCATCTGCTTGTCATGTAATAAGTCATCGTCAATATAGAATTCGAAATGTTCAAGACTTAGACTTGTTTTGCTGGCAACGCGTTTGAGCATGTTAACAAAATCATCAGATTGATCGCGACAGGGTAACAGTGGCACTGACAGGCAGCAGGTTTTATTATTTCGGCTTTGTAGTATTTCAAAGTGCGTGCAGGCGTAGTTCAGCAAATTTTCTATAGCAGTGATGGATAAAGGTGCTAATTTTGAAGCATTCTGAATCAGTGGTTCCTGCAATGTACTGAATTCATAAAACTCTGCTTCCAGGCAGCTGATTGTTTCCGTGTCCAGATATATCCGTGGATTCAGTTCCATATGATAATCATGATGACGAATGCGTTGTTCTAACGCCGATTCCTGTTGTTGAGAATTTAGTTGTTTATTTAGAAAGGCATGACTGACTCGATGCCTGAGTACTGACCAGTTGATAGGCTTGGTCAGATAATCATCAGCTCCTGCCTGGAATGCTCGTTCAACGGATTGGTCATCATCCAGAGAAGTAATCATGATGACGGGCAGGTCAGGATACTTTTCTTTTAAGTTTTTACAGGTAATAAATCCATCCATTTCGGGCATCACGGCATCAAGTAGGACCAGTTTAGGACGATTGGCGTAGCAGAGTTTAAGTGCTTCCTGACCATTTGCCGCTTCTAAAACCTGATAATGTTCCTTTTCCAGAATATGTTGCAGCATCAGCCGCATGGATGGGTCATCATCGGCAACGATAACGAGTGGTGTAGACTGATCAGGGTTTTTATTTATCGTTTTGGCCATGGTCAGTAAGTCCAGTAGTTCTATTTTATTCCTTGTTTACGATATTAGACCAGATTGATTGTTATTGCAGTGCAGAAGTAGAGTGTTTTCTACATGATTACGTTATACAGGTTGAGATCAGGCTTCTATATGAGCAACAACTGATATAAAGCTCGCTTGGTAGATTCATGAAAGATGGTCTATACACTGTGTAATGTAATAGCAAGGCATTGTTATCTGGGTTTAGCCACTAATAAAGTGTGTATGACATGGCGTTGAACTGGAGAGAATGTATGCGAGATAAGCTGAGAGGAAGGTAATGTCTATAACTGCAAATATTAACGATGAGAAAAATGCGCTGGTCATAACTGTCCCCGGACGTTTTGACTTTAGTAAGCATAATGAATTTCGAAAGGCATATAAGGATAAACAAATTGAGAGCGGTGTTTATGAAATTGATCTCCATTCAACTGAGTATTTGGACAGTTCGGCATTAGGTATGATGCTGTTACTTAAGGAGGTTGCCGATTCTAATTCGTCAGTGGTGAAAATCACGCATGCGAATGATGAGCTGCGTGAGATATTGAGAATCGCCAGCTTTGAAAAATTATTTGTTATCGAATAAACGAGTTGATCATAAGCGGTTATGAATGAACCATTAACTCTCCTGGTTGTTGATGATGATATTACGAATCGTATGGTGCTTCGCGCCTTACTAAAAGCGGATGGCTATCAGGTTTTTGAGGCGGAAAATGGTCAACAGGCAGTCGATACTGTAAGCAAAAAACAGATTGATATTATTCTTATGGATGTGATGATGCCTGTTCTCGATGGTTATCAGGCTGCACAAATAATCAAGAGTGAAATTGAATACTTTATACCGATTATCTTCCTAACCGCAATCACCGATGAAGCGTTATTGGCTAAATGCCTTGCGTCAGGCGGTGATGATGTTTTGACGAAGCCATATAGTCATGTTCTATTACGTGCCAAAATAGATTCAATGAATCGAATTAGGATATTAAATCGAAAAATTGAACAGCAAAATAATGAATTAAACAAACATAACACACGTATTCAACAGGAAATAAATGTCGCCAAGAAGGTGTTTGCCAATATTTTGAATCATGACATGCGTGGCTCAAAATCAGGCTTGCGTTATTCCATGTCTCCTATGTCTGTTTTTAATGGGGACGTGATTTTTTCTGATGTCAATCAGAGTAACGGTCTTGATGTGCTGATTAGTGATTTTACCGGGCATGGTTTATCGGCAGCGATTAGTTCGATTCCTATGGCCGATATATTTTATGCCATGACCAGAAAAGGATTTTCTTTTAAAGAAACATTAACGGAAGCCAATAATAAGCTGGTAAAAATGCTGCCAACACAGATGTTTATGTCAGCTGCATTTATCAGTGTCGATAGACTGAATAATGTACTATCTGTGGTGAATGCGGGTTTGCCTGATCTTTACCTGATACGTGATGGTGAGATTATTAAAACATTTAAATCAAAAAACTTACCATTGGGGATAATTTCGGTCACAGCTGATACTTTTGAGATGGATATGGCTTCTTTGCATTATGGTGACCGATTGCTGGCAGCAACGGACGGTATTATGGAGGCGGAAAATGCCGATGGTGAGTTTTATGGTGTTGCTCGAATTATCGACAGTATCAATTCTGCAGAAAATGCCGATAGTCTGTTTAATAAAGTGTTGAATGATTGTATGGCGTTTACACATAATGCACAGCAATCGGATGATATTACATTGATTGAGTTACATCATAAAAAGGATATTGATTATGAAAATAAAAATGATGTGGCCGTTGTTAATACACCATCAAACTGGTCTATGCAATTTAGCCTTGATGTTGACAGCCTGAGAAAGTTTGATATTTTACCGTATATCATGCAGGGCGTGAACGGACTGCAGTCAATTCCGAATGGCCGATCTACAGTTCAAACCATATTAGCTGAAATTTTCTCTAACTCACTTGATCACGGTGTGTTATCACTGGATTCGTCGTTAAAAAATGATGCAGGAGGCTATCTCCAGTTTTATCAACAAAAGACTGAACGTCTGAATTCAGTGGAAGAAGGTAACATCCAGATTACTTTGTCCCATGAACAGAGAGGTGATGGTGGTGTCCTTACCATACATGTTGTCGATAGTGGTGATGGTTTTGATTATACCGCTATGAATGAGTCACTAGAGAGTAACACCGGCCTGCATGGCCGTGGTTTGCCGCTCATTAAAACACTATGCCAGGATGTTTGCTACATGGGCAAAGGTAATGTGGTGGTGGCTACATATGCCTGGGGTAGTGAAGCTATCAGCGCAGATAGCTGATTAACTGTGCTGTTGAAAATCGGCCTTCAGATGATTGTTTATGATGGCGCTTAAAGTACCGGTGGTAAAATCGAAAAGGCATCGTGATCCGGTACAGGTTTTTTTTCATTTTTCGATTGCTGCCAGTTGAGCAGGTCAAAATAGCGACGAATATTTTCAACGTATTTGACGGGCTCCCAGCCACGAGCATAACCAAATCGGGTTTTCTTGTACCATTTACGTTGTGATAACAATGGCAGTGTGGTTTTTAAATCCACCCACTTATTGGGGTTCTTGTTCAGTTTTAGCGCAATCTTTCTGGCATCTTCAACATGGTAGTAGCCAACATTATAGGCGGCCAGTGCGAACCAGGTACGATCAGGTTCTTTAATTTCTTTAGGGAAACGCTTACGAATACGTGCGAGATACTTGGCACCACCGAATATGCTACTACGAGGATCGAGGCGGTTTTGAATACCCATTTGTCCGGCTGTTTCACGGGTCAGCATCATGATACCGCGAACTCCAGTAGGTGATACAGCACGAGGATTCCAGTGTGATTCCTGATAGCCCATAGCTGCCAGCAGCCGCCAGTTGACCTTATGTTTTTCTCCGGCTTGTTTGAATAGATCCATATATTTGCTGAGTCGTGTCGCAATATGGCGTAAATAAATTCGATTACCCACATAGTCGAACTTGCTGACGTGACCGTAGTGTTTTTCGATCAGGTGGGTGATTTCACCGTTATTCAAAATACGCCAGAAAAACACCATGGCCTTGTCATACAGACTTTTATCTTCTGTAATTGGGAATGCCCAAGCCAGCTTTTTGGGTTCAGATATGTCAAAGGCAACACGGAGTTCAAGCAAGAAACGCTGGTTCATGGACAGTTCATTGGAATCAGCAATGGTGTAGTCGATAACCTGGTTTTCAACCAGCTGCAGGAGCTGTTCACTTTCCATGTCATCATGTTCAGTCCAGACTAGCTCAGGGTATTGCTGTTTCTGGTTGAGCAGGTTTTCAACATGGCTGGAGCCAGCAATTACTTCAAGATGGCCATTGGTAAGATCGGCGATCGATTTGGGCTTTCGGCGTTGATTGTTGTAGATAAGTTGCTCGGTAATCTCCATATAGCTGGGACCGAAGCGTACTTTTTCTTTACGGGCATCAGTTACGGTTAGGCCGGCTGCTGCAAAATGGGCCTGTTTTTGTTCCAGCATATTAAAAATGTCACCGAGGTTTTCAGGAATGACAATTTTTAGTTCGACACCAATAAATTCGGCAAATTTCCGGGCCAGTTCGTATTCAAAACCGGTTGGTCCCTGAGCACCTTCATAAAAGGTGGTGGGGCTGTTACGCGTGATCACCACAAGCTCACCCGAATCCTGAATCTGCTTCAGTAGATTGGGCTTGAAGATAAATGGAATACCTTTAAAAATCAATAATATAAGGCTGATTGCAACGATGATATAAAGGGTCATGTTGCGACAGCGGAATGATGATAAAGGATGGCTCAAAACGTATTACCGACCACTTAGATGACAGGCTTATGCTTTATCTGTAGATTATAGCTGACAGTGTCTGCTTGTGGCCTAAAAATAAATAATGCCCATATTAGAGCATGTTACCTGTATCAGGTTCACTCGTGATTAAATTCGGCCCAGACAGGGCAATGGTCAGAGGGTTTTTCCATAGCCCGAATATCATAATCAATACCGGCATCTGTACAGCGGCTGAGTAATGAAGGTGTCGCCAGGATCAGGTCAATACGCAAACCACGCTTGGGTTCACGATCAAAGCCTTTACTGCGGTAATCAAACCAGCTGAAGCGGTCATCGCTATCTGGGTGGAGATGTCGATAGGTGTCTTTCAGGCCCCAGTCATAGAGTTTCTGCAGCCATTCACGTTCTTCAGGTAGAAAGCTGCATTTACCAGTTTTTAACCAACGTTTGGCGTTATCCGCGCCAATACCGATATCCAGGTCTAGCGGTGCTATATTCATATCGCCCATGACAATTAATTCATCATTTGTTGTATGCTGCTGCTGGATAAATGCATACAGGTCACTGTAAAACTTTTTCTTGGCCGGGAATTTATCTGGATGATCACGGTTTTCGCCCTGTGGGAAATAGCCATTCATCACGGTGATGATTTTGTCCTGATCTTGAAAGCGTGCAGCAATAAATCGACGCTGGGATGCGTCATTATCATCAGGAAAGCCTTTAATAATTTCCAGTGCTGGTTGCTTGTGCAGCAGGGCCACTCCATAGTGTGTTTTTTGACCGTGGAAAGCCGCCTGATAGCCCAGCGATTCAATCATATCCAGCGGAAATTCATCGTCGGTGACCTTAGTTTCCTGTATGCCGATTACATCGGGTTGGTGTCGGGCAATCAGTGCTTCAAGCTGGTGCTGGCGCATACGAATACTGTTGGTATTAAAGGAAATAACTTTCATTGTTTAAGGCATCTGCTGAACTAAATCTGGCGGCATACCTTAGCATTGTTTGATAAAATTGTCCTGATCCTGTTACTTTAGTTTGTTGTTTTGGCAGCGATTAAAGGCACCTAAAAATAGAGGTTTTATGCTCACAATTATTCCCATACCAGCCTTGTCAGATAATTATGTCTGGATGCTACGCCGGCAAAATTCCAATCAGGCGGTGATCGTTGATCCAGGTGAAGGGCGGGCTGTGCTAAAACGGCTTGAACGTGACCAGCTTGAACCGATAGCAATTTTAATTACCCATCAGCATTATGATCACGTGAACGGTGTGGCAGGTTTACTGGAACACTATCCTGACCTGAGAGTCTATGGACCCAGTCAATCGCTGGTGTCTGCAACACGCTTTGGTCCAGAGCGACCTATTCCTGAATTAATTACCCATCCCTTGAGCGATGGAGATAGGGTTGAAATTACTGAGCTGGATATCCACTTTCAGGTGATGGCAGTATCGGGCCATACCCTTGATCACATTGCCTATTATGGTGAAGGGGCTTTATTCTGCGGTGATACCCTGTTTGGGTGCGGTTGTGGGCGCCTGCTGGGGGGCAATGCTGAACAGTTCGAGCATTCGCTCAGTCGCATTTCTGCCTTACCGAAACAGACGCAAATTTATTGTGCTCACGAATATACGCTGGATAATATCGGCTTTGCCAAGTGGGTTGAACCGGAGAGTGCCGTGCTTCAGCAGCGCGATGATGAAGACATGGCGAAACAGGAGCAGGGCTTGCCAACATTACCGTCAAGTCTGGACATAGAATTAAAAACCAATCCTTTTCTGCGTTATAAGGTGCCAGAGGTGAAACAGGCAGCGGAGCAATATATCGGACACAGTTTACAAACTGATGCGGAGGTGTTTGCTGCTATACGGGCGTGGAAGGATCGGGAGTATGATTGAATAAAAGTTTACAGTTTTAAGTTGGCATAAAAAACGGCGCTTTAAGCGCCATTTTTTTAACACAATGACGTGTTATTTACTTGATGCTCTGATAGTAGTCCATCAGGATCTGTGCCACTTCAGGACGTGAGAATTCTTTAGGTGGTGCGATACCCTGACCTAACATTTCACGAACTTTAGTACCAGATAACAGCACGAAGTCTTCTTTAGTGTGATCAGGTGCTTCACACATCATGACCACTTTATCCAGTTTCTTCGAATAAGCCGTG
>JBFFSQ010000045.1:0-17293 GCA_041572275.1 Gammaproteobacteria bacterium | reverse complement strand
GAGGTCTTTTGCAGAGAACATCTGCAGGTACTCACCCTGATCGGCCTGGTCGGCCTGATTGATCCCCTGAGGCCCGAGGCCCAGTCAGCTGTTGCAGCCTGCCATCAGGCCGGTATCCAGGTTGCCATGGTGACTGGTGACCATCCCACCACAGCCTGTGCCATAGCCCTTGATCTGAAACTAATCGAATCAGATCAGCAGGTCATTACCGGCCCGCAAATGAAAACCACACGCGATCAAATAGAACTGGACCATTTAATCAGTCAGGCTCGTGTATTTGCCCGAGTCGAACCACAACAAAAACTTGATATCGTGCAATCACTGCAACGTAATGGACATTTTGTAGCCGTCAGCGGTGACGGCGCGAATGATGCTCCGGCTTTACGTGCAGCCCAGGTGGGTGTAGCCATGGGCAAACACAGCACCGATGTAGCCAGAGAATCAGCAGAAATCATCATCACCGATGACAACTTTTCATCCATCGTTGCAGGTATTGAGGAAGGCCGCATTGCTTATGCAAATGTCCGTAAAGTTATCTTCCTGTTGATCTCGACTGGCGCAGCCGAACTGGTATTGTTTACTCTGTCGTTGATAGCCGGTTTGCCTATTCCTTTACTGGCGGTGCAATTACTCTGGCTGAACCTGGTCACCAATGGTATCCAGGACATCGCGCTGGCCTTTGAACCCAGTGAAGGCAATGAACTCCACCACCCGCCACGCTCCCCTAAAGAATCCATATTCAATCGCTTAATGATTGAGCGTGTCATCCTTTCAGCGTTGGTGATGGGCTGTGTTGCTTTCTTTATCTTTCAGCAACTATTGAATAGCGGGCTGGACGTTGAAGCGGCACGTAATGCTACCCTGTTATTAATGGTGCTGTTCGAAAACGTCCATGTTTTCAACAGTCGTTCAGAAGTGCGAACAACCTTCCTGCATAATCCCATGAGCAATCCACTACTACTGTTTGGAACGCTTACCGCCCAGCTGATACACATTGCCGCTATGTATACTCCCTGGCTCAAGGACGTGCTTCAGGTACAACCTGTTTCCCTAGAACTCTGGACACAGTTGCTGGGCTTTGCCCTCACTGTACTACTGGTGATGGAAATACATAAACTGCTGCGCAAAAACTTCAGGATTTAATATGCGTATTCGTTCAATCTGTTCTTTACTCAGCCTAGGCTTTTTCGCCCTGTTCATTACGGCCTGCTCTGATGACGATGTGACACCGGAAAGTCAGGTACGAAGCTTTATTCAGACAGCGACTGAAGCAGCTGAGAACCGCGATGCACTCGACCTCAAGGAACTCATCGCCAAGGACTATAGTGATGACCATGGACTCAATAAGACCAACCTGGTAAGAATGGCTGCTGGTTACTTCCTGCGTAATCGCAATATTCACCTGCTGACACGCATACACAGCATAGACTTCCCAATCCAAAACCAGGCTAAAGTCACCGTCTATGTCGCCATGGCCGGCCATCCTGTTTCAGCCATCGATTCACTCACTAATCTTCGGGCGCAACTGTATCGATTTGATCTACAGCTCATACATCGTGAAGCAACATGGTTAATACGAAGCGCCCACTGGCAACAGACTTCATTACAGGAGTTCATCAAACAGTAAGGCCATTCGCTTCATATCCATCACCTGTTACACAAGCATGAATAATCAGCCATGAATTAAACCCAGATATATAATAGTTGACTATTTCACTCAACTATTATATATCTGGGTATCCCCTCACCCCCCCTTTGGAGATAACCGTCATGCATATACGCGTTACAACTGATCCAATCACCATGAATGAAGTTCCCAACCCTGATACACACCCTTGTGTTTATGAAGGTGATGGCGTCAACGGCCTCGAAATTTATTTTGAAAACGAAAACACTCGTGATGAATTTCTCGCCTGGGGACAGGAACATGACCACCGAATCACACTGCAAGGTGATGATTCGGCTGACTATGTAGCGGAAGGCTAGGCCTTACTACCTATCTTGTTTTGAAAAACTGATATCTGCAGTCAATACCAACGACTGCAGGTATCCATCTCAGACCCGTCGTCTGATCGGATGCATTCGCAGAATGCTAAGGAGCTAACGATGTTACGTCGACTCTATTTCCTGCTCCCTGATGAGCACCTCACCAAACACATCATTGATGAGTTAATTGATAGTGGTATGAAAATCAAACAAATACATGCCCTGAAACGCACAACCATCATTGACACGGAACTGCCTGACGCAACCCCCTGGCAAAAACTGGACATGGCACAAAAACTGGAAAATGTCATCTGGAATAGTAATCTGGTAATGTTTGCGCTGGCGCTGCTTGTGCTGCTAATTGCGTTACTGATCCAAATGTACACACTGGCGTTTGCCAGTTTTTTAGTGGTGGTCGGAACTTTTGTACTTGGCGACCTGTTTGCCACCTTTATGCCCCGAGTACATTTAAGAGAGTTTGAAGACGCTTTATCACACGGAGAAGTATTATTAATGATCGATGTACCCAGCCAACAGATTGCTGAAATCGAATCCCGTGTCCTTCACCACCACCCGGCAGCGATTCCTGGTGGTACCAGCTGGACAATACAATTGATGGGGCTTTAGTACTATACTCACCCGAATTAAGAATATTGGGGAACCTCTATGGCCTATGTAGTAACAGAAGACTGTATCCTATGTAAGTATACCGATTGTGTCGATGTCTGCCCGGTTGAGTGCTTCCACGAAGGTCCAAATTTCCTGGTCATCGATCCCGATGAGTGCATTGACTGTGATCTGTGCGTACCGGAGTGTCCTATCAATGCCATTTATGCTGAAGATGATCTACCAGAAAATATGCGCGTCTTTATTGAACTGAATATAGAGCTTTCAAAAATCTGGCCGGTTATTACCGAGGTAAAAGCACCACTCGAAGATGCCGAAAAATGGCAGGGTGTTGAAGGTAAATTACAGTATCTGAAAAAATAAGAATGGCTTAATAAACCTCTCAGCATTCACTGAATGAATGCTGAGAAAGTCAAAAAATTATGGTACAAGATCCGATCGGCTAATCACGGCTAATTCAGATATTACTGACGACGCTGCTTAACTGCCTCAGCCAGCTCTCTTAGCAAACCATCGGTCTCTTCCCAACCCATGCAGGCATCGGTAATGCTTTGACCATAAATCAGGTCATCATCAGTAATATCCTGACGTCCAGCAACCAGGTGACTTTCCAGCATCACACCAAAGATCTGTTTATTACCCCCGGCAATCTGCCCTGCCACGTCACGACAAACATTGACCTGCTGGTTATGGTCTTTGCCACTGTTGGCGTGTGAACAGTCGATCATCAGTCGCGCAACTTGCTGGTTCTTCTCTAGCTGTTCTGCTGCATCACGAACACTCGCTGCATCATAATTCGGCTGTTTGCCACCACGTAAAATGATGTGGCAATCTTCGTTACCGGTGGTAGAAAAAATGGCGGAGTGCCCTTGCTTGGTCAACGACATGAATACATGTGGACGTGAGGCAGCCTGAATCGCATCAATGGCGATTCCTAAACCACCATCCGTACCATTCTTGAAACCGACCGGACAGGATAATCCCGAAGCCAGTTCACGGTGCCCCTGACTCTCAGTGGTACGCGCACCGATAGCACCCCAGCTCACCAGATCAGCAATATACTGTGGACTGATCAGGTCCAGGAACTCGGTTCCTGAGGGTATGCCCATTTCCGCGATATCGAGCAACAGGCTACGAGCCACTCGCAGGCCATGATTGATATTAAAACTATCATCCAGATGGGGGTCATTGATCAGCCCCTTCCAGCCGACAGTAGTACGCGGTTTTTCAAAATACACGCGCATCACAATACAGAGCTCACCCGACAGTTCGTCAATCAACACTTTCAGGCCCTTGGCATAATCTCGAGCCGCCTTGGGATCATGAATCGAACAAGGGCCGACTATCACCAGTAAACGATCGTCATTACCGGTCAAAATCTCATGAATGGCCTGACGGGTATGATAAACAGTATCCGAAGCCTGTTCAGATATAGGGTATTCTCGATGCAGCTCCTCGGGAGCAATCACTTCCTGCATACCAGAGATGCGTAAATCGTCAGTATTGTACTTCATGAATATTCAGTCTATGTCGGCAAAAAAATACGGTGGAGGCGCATTATATCGGAAAAACAGGTGTGCTGGCTAACTCGGATTAACTCTTGGAGCCTAAGGCAGCTGTAAAATTTCAAATAGGCCCTCAAGGTCAGGTATTTCATAATCGGCTGCAAACTCCGTTTCTGGCCAGGCCTCACCCTGACGGTTCACCCATACCGATTGAATACCTGCATTTCGAGCGCCGTAGATATCATGAATAGCATGATCTCCCACATGAAGACTCTGTTCCGGAGACACCTGCAACAGCTCCATGGCACGTTCAAACATCGCCGGATGCGGCTTGCCCTCGACAACATCTGCCGCCGATACCTGTAACTCAAAATAATCACTCAAGCCCACCATATGAATATCGGCATTGCCATTGGTCAGGGCGACCAGCTTAAACTTGGTTTTCAGGCGTTCAAGCACCGGCAGTACATCATCATAAAACTGTACCTTCTGCCGAGCCCGGTGAAAAACCCTGAAACCTTCCTCAACCCAGTCATGGCTATAACCACATTCATCGGAAAGCTGCCGAAAATGAGCACGTCGTGCCTCTGACAGATCATGTTTCAGTTCAGGCTGTTCACGCATGAGCTGTTTACGTTTTGCCAGTAAATCGTCACGACTATAACAGGATGTGATTTTCGGACGGTTTTGCTGTAACCAGGTATAACTGGTTTCTTCCGCATGTTTGATGGTTGGCATACAAGGCCAGAGAGTGTCATCCAGATCGATAGTCAAAAGCCGGATGGTATTCGGTGCATTCACTTGTTAATAACCAGATACGCTGGCGTTGTAAATTGTGTCTTAAAGTCAGCCAGACGGTTCTCGCCTGACTTACGATCAGGAAAATACCCAAAACGAACGTTGTATCTCATGATCCCATCACTGGCCAGGTATTCGTTTAGGTAAGCATCAAAACCACCTGCTTTGAGCTTCTCAATATACTTCAAGGCATTCTTACGACTGCCAAATAGTCCTGCCTGCACAGAATAAGTCCCCGTAAGGCTTTGTGGGGCTGGATTTGTGTTAGCAGGGATTGTACTGTCTTTACTGGCTACTGACTGCGATGGTAGCGGTGATTGAGTATTGACTGGTGACTGGATACCCTTGGTGGTAATTTCACTGGACTCAGGTTGAGCGGGTGCAGCGCTTTTAGCTACTTTGACCTCTGGCTTTTTCACCACGGTTTTTTGAACCACCGGCTGCTGCACTGGCCTGGTTTTCTTTGCCGCCACTTGTTTTACTGCAGATTGATCTGCTTTATTCGTTGACACTTTAGCACTAGTGGTAACAGATGTTTTAGCCGGGCTCGCGGTATCTTTTTTCTCCACTGGCGGCTTTTCATCCACCGGAACCACTGACTTTTCTGCTTCTTGTTTCAACGCTGCCTCTGTTGATGAAGCAGGCACTGAAGCAGGTGAAGACTGTATGACAGCCGTCTGAAAGCCCAAATAATAGCCCAATGTAAAACTGGCTATAGTAAAAACAAAAAACAGGGTGATGTAATTATTGCGTTTTTGCCGATCGATTACGTAGGGGATCATCGTCCATTCATATCATCATTGAAACTTAATCAAGTCTAGCAAATATTTTCACTAAATTCGTGATCCGATTAAACCTTTTCATGTTTCACCATATCCCGCCACATTTCAAACAGCCGGGGACTGCTGGCAGCAATCACCGAACGTTTTTTCAAACTATTACTAAACACCGGCTCACCTTCAAATGTTTCCGAACAACCTCCAGCTTCGGCCAGTATCAGCTGCCCAGCAGCATAATCCCACAGGTTCTGACCACCGTGGAGATAAAGCTGGCTTCGCCCAGCTGCAAGCCAGCACCAGTCCAGCGCACCGGATCCAAAATTACGTTGTGAAGCATATGGGTGATCAGCCACGAGCCCCATTGCGAGCGGCCCTGGCAAACGTTTGAGGTCAACTTGGGCAATGCATTGAGCCAATTCGGACTGCAGAACATCAGGTTTTAACGACTCATCGTTTAACCATGCCCCCTGTCCTTTTATGGCAGAAAAACATTCGTCTCTAACGGGGTCATAAATTAAACCGGCAACTACCTGATTCTGCTGAATTAATGCCAGGGATATGGAAAATATGGGTACACCAGAAGCAAAATTGGTGGTTCCATCGATAGGGTCCAGCACCCACAGGCCCTGTTGATCAGATTGCATCAATGCCTGCTGGGTATCACTGTCCATTTCTTCACCTAACAAACTAAATTCGGGCCATAGACGCTGCAACTCATCGGCCACGGCTTGCTGCATAGCCGTATCTGCCTCTGTCACTATGCTGCCATCAGCTTTTAAATCAAAGCCTACCCGAGTAAAACGCGACATGATGTGTTGTTGTGCAGATTCTTTAATAATCTGTCTGAGTTGTTTCAGCATTGCATTCATATTCAAGATCAAAACCAGCTAGTACGAAGAATTAGTGGGGTAGAAATATGATTGTAAGCGACTAGACAAAGATTCAAAATATTAAAGGCGTGCAATGCACGCCTTTAATCATGGGTTAAAACTGAATCTTTACTAGATAGAATACTTTTTCAGTCGATATAGGAAGGCATCACGACTGATGCCCAAAAGCCTGGCCGCGCGACTTTTATTGCCCTGCGTCTGTCCCAGCGCTTGTCGAATCAGGTCAGTTTCTAGATTTTCAAGATTCAAGCCCTGACTGGGAAGTACAAATACACCGTCATGGCCTTCATTAGCAGCCCTAACTGGCCGCTGTATATCCAGTGGCAAATTATGTTCAGTAATTTCCTTACCCGGCAGGAGCACAACCAGGCGCTCACATAAGTTCTTCAGTTCACGAACGTTACCCGGCCAGTTATGTGCCTGCAGCCTTGTCAAAGCAGATGCCGATAAGCCAGGTGCTTCCAGTCCATACTGTGTCGATAAAGTACTTAAAAAATGATCCGCCAGAACCCGAACGTCTTTGCCCCGCTGATTAAGATTCGGTAACGACAGAGGAACAATTTTCAAACGATAAAACAGATCCGCACGAAACTGGCCCAGTCTAACTTGCTGTTCAAGATTCCGGTTTGTCGCTGCTATCAAACGTACGTTAACTTTCTCAGTTTTGGCGTCACCCAGGCTCTGACATTCGCCGTTCTCGATAAAACGCAACAGTTTGGCCTGTATCGACATCGGTAGCTCACCGATTTCATCCAGGAATAAGGTACCGCCTTCGGCCTGACGAATATAGCCCTGCTGATCACACACTGCGCCTGTAAATGCACCCTTCTTATGGCCAAATAATTCTGATTCCACTAATGATTCAGGCAAAGCAGCGCAGTTAATGGTTACAAAGGGTTTGTCTGCACGGTTGCTTGACTGGTGTACCGCCTGTGCCAGCAGTTCCTTTCCTGTACCTGTCTCACCTTCAATCAAAACCGTCACATCTGTTGCAGAAACAATCTGGGCCGAGCGTATAACAGACTCGATTTCAGCAGATTTTCCGATTAGATTTTGAAAAGCATTCATAACGATCAACCTTAAGAATGATGCTGAGTTTCAGCAGTTCCAATTAATAAACTGGCCAGTGCCATAACAATGATAATGATACCGATTAGCTGACGCATTTTATCTGAACCTGCATACCGGCGAAACCACGTCGCCATAATGCCGACTGAAAATAGCGTGGGTAAAGTCCCAACCCCAAAGGCCATCATCATCAATGAACCCTGGATGGCAGAACCAGCAGCTACAGCCATTAAAAGTACCACATAAACCAGCCCACAAGGCAGCCATCCCCAGGCCATACCGTACACTAATGCACGTAATGGAGAATTGATAGGCATCATTTTTCGAGCAAAAGGCTCAATATTCCGCCATACCGGCTGTCCAATTCGCTCAAGCTTCACCAACTGCGGAAACCAGCCTGCCAAATAGAGTCCTATAGCCACCATAAAGATAACCGCAACATAACGCAGGATTTCATGGGCATTATCCAGTCCCACAGCTTTCAGGATTTCAACGCCAAAAGCACCTGCAACCAAGCCTGCGACGCTATAGCTCAGAATACGGCCAATATTAATCAGGGAAACGAAAGCCAGAAGATAATATTTTTTAGAGCGTACTTCTTCTGGCAGACTCAGGCTCAAAGCCCCCATAATCCCGCCACACATTCCAATGCAATGCAATGAACTGACCAGCCCGATTAATAATGCCTGTGTGATGGTTAATTGAGTTTCCAATGTATTTAATCGGTGCCCTTAAAGCCGTTCATTTTAACGGCTATCACCTATTCTGTCTTGACCTGCATCTAAGTGGACCTGACAAAATTGGATTAATAAAACAACTCCATAGATTCAACAAGCTTGTACATTCCCACTCTCAGCAGTGACTATAGTTATCTAGCTCTGATTGATGGCCAGGACCTGGGCCAGGCTTTTACCAGAGCCGCGCTGGTTCCGGTAGACACGCCCTATGCCTCGTTCAACATTGTCGGACCTGATTTGCCCAGACAACTAAAGGGTGGTGAGCTTCATAGCTGAATTAACGGGGTACAGCCGCCCTGGCACAGGCATACCTATACCTGTGCCAGTGGCTTATCTTTATGCCTATGTCATGGAAATACTACAAAAGATAACTGGACGACCCGGCGTAAACCGTTGCCTGCTACAGTTGTTGCGAAATCCGGCCATTTCAAGCACATCTGTATCAAACATGCTGGGATATGAACCAAAAATCAACTGGAAAAGCTCTATAGAGTGGACCTGGCAAGACCTAGCCAGAGCCTCTTCGATACCAAAACTGCGTCAGGCCATCAAACCTGATTATCTGAAATAAAAATATCTGAACTTTCTCAACTAGGTCCAGTCTATTGTTTACTGATTGGTTACTACTCGCTTCCCAATCAGTTCATGATCATTTCATATTATTTGAAATGATCAGGTGACTCCTCTTGTTTGATATTTTATGTCAGCAATTCTATATCCGGCTCTCTCCCCTGAGCCGGGTATAGTCTTTTTAACTGGCCCCAGACTTTAAAAGCTCCTGCTCAAAATGTAAGGCAGATACAGGTTTACTCCAGTAATAGCCCTGTCCATGACTACAGCCTATGCTATTAAGAAAGCTGACCTGTTCTTTTGTTTCTATGCCCTCGGCAATCAAGGCAAGATCCAGAGAATCCGCCAGACCCACAATGGCTTTGACGATCGCCATATTTTCTTTATCTTCAGGTATACCCCAGACAAAACTGCGATCAATTTTAACCGTATCAATCGGAAAGTCTTTCAAATATGCCATTGAGGCATAGCCAGTACCAAAGTCATCCAATGCAATGCGTAAGCCCATGTTATGCAGATTATTCAAAACCGCTCTGGCATTAGCATGATTATTCACCAGTGTGCTTTCAGTCAGTTCGATTTCAATTTCAGTGGCATTCAATCCCGTATCTTCCAGCACTTGCTGAACAAGCTGAGTCAAGGTCTGTTCCTGGAAATGACGGGCCGAAACATTGATAGATAGATTACTGGCAGCATAACCCTGCTGTTTCCACCGGCTAAGCTGCTCACAGGCATTACGAATCACCCATTGATCCAGTTGTACAATGAGACCGGTTTCCTCAGCCAGGGGAATAAACTCATCAGGTAAAATCAGGCCTTTTTCTGGATGATCCCATCTCACCAATGCCTCCATACCCCAGCAACGGCTACTAGCAAGATTGTACTTAGGCTGGTAATACAGCATAAGTTCATTTTTCTCTATGGCATTACGCAAGCTGTTTTCCAGTTCAAGTCTGCGCATGGCCAGCTCACTCATTTCCTGCGTATAGAACTGAAAGGTATTGCGGCCCTGCTCCTTGGCCTTATACATTGCGGTATCCGCATGTTTAAGCAATTGCCCCAGGGTAACACCATCATCAGGATAAACAGATATCCCGATACTGGCACTGATATTTACATCAAGATCACTAATGGTAACTGACTGTGACAGTCCACTGAGTACATGCCTTGCGACCAGTGTCACATCTTCGGGCACCTGGAGATTTTCCAGAATAATGGCAAATTCATCTCCGCCCAGTCGCCCGATCGTATCGGATTGACGTATGCAATCTTGTAATCGGTCGGTAATTTTCAACAACAGATCGTCACCGATATCATGACCCATGGATTCATTGATCACCTTAAAATGATCAATATCGATATACATCAGGGCAAACAGGTTTCTGGAACGTATCGCACGGGTAATTGCCTGGTCCAGTCGATCCATAAACAGCAAGCGGTTTGGCAGGCCGGTCAAGGTATCATGGTAGGCCAGGTGTCTGATTTGACGATCGGTTTCCGAAGCATGGAGTATGCGCCTGACCCGATGCTTGAGCACCGACCAGTTCACGGGTTTGGAGATATAATCGACTGCTCCTGACTGAAAGGCGCGGGCCACAGATTGGTCATCATCCAGCGAAGTAATAATGAGTACTGGCAGGTCCCTGTATTCATTGATTTCCAGCAGTGTTGACGTTGCAGTAAAACCATCCATTTCAGGCATAACAGCATCCATTAACACAAGAGACGGCTGATGCTTTTCAACGGCTTGAATAGCCTCGATACCATTCACAACCTCAACAACACTAAATCCCTCTTTTTCCATCGCATGTCGCAGTAATAAACGAATGGATGGGTCATCATCTGCAATTAGAATGACTGGAGTTTGTGGTTGATCTGAATACAACCATGAGTTGAGTTGTCTTGAATATGCCATATTTGAATTATTATGAATTCCATTAATTACATCAGCTTAACTACCAGCTACCAAAAGTGTAGCCGATAATAGAAAGTTTGCATCGATCCCACAGACTTTATTCACCTTAAAACAAACATGTCGCAAGTGAATAATCTCGCCCGGTACAGGTCTCTGTCTTAAGTAATTCAATGCAAGCTGATATCGTCCTTGCCAGTGATGAAATTACCCGCTATATCCCATCACATTATTGATACTCAATCATCGCACATCGTCGCTGGTCCAGAAACTAATTCTCATCCAGACCACGGCTCACAATCTCATATACATCTTTAGCCAGATCCGGCAATTCTGACAGGCGTTTTAATTGCTGTTTCATGAGAATCTGCCTCGATGCATCGTAGCGCCTCCATTGAATCAATGGCAATGACAGGCGAGCGGCAATCTGGGGATTTAGCGCGTTCAACTGCATCACTATATCCGCCAGAATACGATAACCATCACCGGAGGCATCATGAAAACACAATGGATTAGACTGACTAAATGCCCCAATCAGTGCCCGCACCCTGTTCGGCACTCGAATATCAAAGGCCTCATGCTCCAATAACTGTCGGATACGCGACGGCGTATCCGCAAGTGCTGCCGTGGCCTGTGCGATAAACCATTTATCGATCACCAGGGCATCATCTTTCCACTGCTCATAGAAAGATGCCAGCACCTCGCCACGTTCGGCACATTCGGTATGGGTCAGCGCCCGCAGCGCCGATATCTGATCCGTCATATTCTGTGCATTCTGATACTGTGACATGGCAAGATCACGCATGACCTGAGTATTGAGTGTCATCAGATAGGCCAGACACACATTCTTCAGACTCCGCTGCCCCATGGCCTCCGCTGTCACCTCATACTCGTTTGACTGATTCGCCTGATACACAGTCATCAGCTCATCCTGTAACTGCTGAGCCAGTTGCAGGCGGCAAAATTCGCGTACATGGTGAATCGCGTCAACATCCACAACGTCCATTAATTCAGCCAGGTAGTCCTCACTGGGCAGAGTTAATACACGAGCGGCCAGGGCCTTATCCAGCTGGGAATTAAGCAGCACCTGACGACAGGATTCTACAAAGGCATCATCCATACGTAGTTCGATCCCGCGATTCAAATCTGCCATCAATCGCAGAATAATGTTGACCGCCAGTTGCTGTGCAGAATTCCAGCGATTGAACTCATCACTGTCATGCGCCATCAAAAAGGCCAGTTGCTGATCTGTTAAATCCAGACTGAGTTTAACGGGTGCTGAGAAGTTACGTAACACAGAGGGTATGGGTTCTGAGCCAATCTGCCTGAACTCAAATACCTGCTCAGTCTGGGTAATATCCAGTACTTGCTCAGTACCGTCAATATCATGGCCACTCTCATCGATCAGGCTCACCGCCAGAGGAATATGAAATGGCTTCTGACCTAGCTGAAATAATTGGCGCACGTGCATACGATAAATCTGGGCCGCGGCATCATAGTCACCTTTGACCTCCAGACTCGGTGTACCGGCCTGATGATACCAGTAGCGAAATTGCGCTAAATCCTTACCCGTTGCATCCTCCATCGCGCGAAGGAAATCTTCTGTGGTGGCAGCCTCACCATCATGGCGTTCAAAGTACAAATCCATGCCTTTGCGATAGCCACTTGGACCGAGCAAGGTATGAATCATGCGAATAATTTCTGCACCCTTGTTATAGACAGTCACTGTATAGAAGTTATTAATTTCGACATAGGAATCTGGCTGGATGGGATGTGACATAGGCCCGGCATCTTCGACAAACTGCCGGGTGCGCAGGACATTGACGTCATCAATACGTTTGACGGTGGCTGAGGTCATATCAGCGGTAAACTGCTGGTCACGGAATACGGTTAAACCTTCTTTTAATGTCAGCTGAAACCAGTCACGGCAGGTTACCCGGTTACCACTCCAGTTATGAAAATATTCATGACCAATGACGCCTTCAATGTTGACATAATCCACATCTGTGGCAGTTTCCGGTTTCGCCAGTACAAACTTGGAATTGAATACATTCAGTCCCTTGTTCTCCATCGCCCCCATATTGAAGTCATCGACCGCCACGATCATATAAATATCCAGGTCATATTCACGGCCGTATACCTGCTCATCCCAGGTCATGGCATTTTTCAGCGAACGCATAGCGTGCTCACATTTGTCGACATTATGCTTTTCCACATAGATCCGCAGCTCCACATCTCGCCCGGAACACGTTGTGAAATGATCGCTAATGCACTCCAGCTGCCCCGCTACCAGTGCAAACAGATAACTGGGCTTTTTAAACGGGTCTTCCCAGGTTACCCAATGCTGGCCATTATCCAATTCACCTTCAGCAGTAGGATTACCATTCGATAACAACACCGGATAGCGGGATTTATCTGCAACAATGGTGGTAGTAAATCTGGCCATCACATCTGGACGATCCAGATAATAGGTGATCTTACGAAAACCTTCGGCTTCACACTGGGTACAGAAATTACCACTGGATTGATAGAGCCCTTCCAGTGAGGTATTGTCCTGTGGCCGAATAAAGGTTTCTACCCGCAGGGTAAATTGTGCGGGTACATCTCGAATCAGCAAGCGTTCGGCATCAATTACATAGTCGGTATCCGCCAGCTCATGTCCATCAACGTGAAGCTGACCCAAACGCAACTGTTCACCCAACAGCTCCAGTTCATTTGGACCTGCCATCGAGTCATTACGTCTCAGCGCCAATTCGGACACCACTCGGGTCTCATCTTCTCCCAGTTCAAATCGTAAATTGACGTTATCGACCCAGTATCGGGGCGGCGTGTAATCTTCTAGACGAATCGTTTTGGGTGTTGCGTGTTTGGCCATTGGGTATCCTGTCGATAGTTATGGGGGAAAGATACAACAGAGTCACCCTAAAACAAAACAACAAGTCATGGGGAATTCAGCGATATGTGCTGACTTGCAGGGCAAATGAAATTGAACGATAGGACAGGATTAACGAAGTTCAGTTATGTATTTCGCACTTCGAACCTCTCTAAACAGCAGAGCGCTCAAAATGGTACCTGGCCTGATGTGAATCACCATATGCCATAAAAGACATAATGCTAACAATTATTCTCAGCTATGCTGACCAATCAAATAAAAAAGGCCCCTAAAGTAGGGGCCTTTTTTATTTGATTGGTCGGGACGAGAGGATTCGAACCTCCGACCACTTGACCCCCAGTCAAGTGCGCTACCAGGCTGCGCTACGTCCCGAAGAGGCTGAGGATTTTACACTGTGTTAGGTTCTGGTTAAAGGAGAAAATTATTTAAAACAACTAATTATCAACCAGCTATACAACCCATTGGAAATGCTGAATCTCGAATGCCAGTGACACAGCTATCACTCAACGAGTGTCACTTTTTGAGGGTATGGAGGATTTCTTCCAGTTCGACTCGAAGCTGGTGAATAATCTGTTGGCTCTGATTAGTATCGTCTTTAGCCTGTTCACCGGTCAGCTGCTGACGCGCACCACCGATGGTGAAGCCCTGATCATACAACAAACTACGGATCTGACGGATCAGAATCACGTCATGACGCTGATAATAACGACGGTTACCCCGACGTTTAACAGGCTTCAACTGGTTAAATTCCTGCTCCCAATAACGCAGTACATGGGGTTTAACGCCACATAACTCACTCACTTCACCAATGGTAAAGTAACGTTTACTTGGTATTACCGGTAATTCGTTATTGTTGCTGGCTTCCAGCATATGCTTCAACCCGTTGTTTTAATTTTTGTCCAGGACGAAAAGTCACTACCCGACGAGCGCAAATTGGAATTTCTTCCCCTGTTTTAGGGTTGCGTCCGGGGCGCTGCGTTTTATCTCTCAGTGTAAAATTGCCGAAACCGGATAACTTGACGTTATTCTCGCTTTCAAGGGCTTCTCGTACTTCTTCGAAAAACAGCTCAACCAGTTCCTTGGCTTCTCGCTTATTTAAACCCAGTTCCTCGAACAAGCATTCCGCCATGTCCGCTTTGGTTAATGCCATTTCTACTCCCGTAGTGTAGCACCGAATTCTTTAGTTAGCGCGGTGACTATATTTTGTATTTCTAAATCCACATCTTCGTCTGTAAGAGTGCGGGAAAATCCCTGTAAAATCAAGCCTAAAGCGACACTTTTTAGACCATTATCTATTCCATCACCAGTATAGACGTCAAATAACAAAATTTCCTGTAAAACTTCAGAAGAAGCTGATTTTATTGATTTAAACAGGTCCTGAACGCCAATTTCCTCTTTTATCAGCACAGCAATATCACGGCGCACCTCGGGGAACTTGGATAAGGGTGCAAATACCGGTACATCAGCATCCAGTACGGCCTGCTGCTCCATTTCAAAAACATACACTGGTGGATCAATATCCAGTGTTTTCTGTGTTTGAGGGTGTAAAGCACCAATCCAGCCAATTTCACGGCCATTTTTCACAATTTTCGCCGTTTGACCGGGATGCAGCGCAGCATGCTCAGCTTTAACGAATTCCACCGTATCCAGACCACCCAGACTTAAAATCGCCTCAACATCGGCTTTCAGATCAAAGAAATCGACTTTACGACTAGCCTCGCCCCACTGTTCCGATGAAATAGCACCACAAATAACACCAGCCAGCTTAGGTTGCTGTACCAGTTGATTCTGTTCCTTGATAAAGGTCAGGCCGGTTTCAAACAGTCGAATACGGGGCTGCTGACGATTGATATTATGCGCAGCTGCTTTCAACAGGCCTGGCCAAAGGCTGGTACGCATCACCGACAGTTCAGTCGATAAAGGATTAGCCAGCGCTACGGGTTGGATATCCGCATCAATTGCCGCTTGCCACTGTGGATCGACGAAACTGTAGGTAATCGCCTCATAATAGCCACGATTAACCAGTACATCGCGTACCTGCAGCATATCAAGGCGTGACTCAGTCAAAGGTTTCATATCTGGCTGATAGCGAGGCATCGTACGTGGAATGTTGTTATAGCCATGGATGCGGATCAGCTCTTCAATCAGATCTGCTTCAATGCCGATATCCACACGAAAAGAAGGAGGAGTGACCAGCCAGCCATCTGCCTGTGTTTCCACTGTCATACCAAGACGGGTGAGGATATCTTCGACTTCTTTTGCATCAAACTTGATACCCAACATGCGGCTAATACGATTGGCACGCAGGTTAATTGGGCTTGGCATGGGCAAATCAGCCGCAGAGGCCGTTTCCTGTACAGGGCCTGGCTGACCGCCACAGATATCGATTAATAACTGGGTCGCTCGTTCCATCGCATTTGCTTGCAGCTCAGAATCGACACCACGTTCAAAGCGATGAGATGAATCAGTATGCAGGCCAAATTCACGGGCACGACCGGCAATTGCCGTGGGCGTAAAATAAGCACATTCCAGGAACAGATGTTTTGTATCATCATTCACACCCGAGTGCTCACCCCCCATGATACCGGCCAGTGCCAGCGGTTGTTTCTCATCGGCAATAAGCAGGGTATTGTCGGTAGCTGCGATTTCTTTACCATCTAACAGGGTAACTTTTTCTCCGGCTGTGGCCATACGCACCTGGATGCTGCCATTGAGCGTATCCAGATCAAATGCATGCATCGGCTGTCCCAGCTCCAGCATGACATAGTTGGTGATATCCACCGCGGGTCCCAGACTACGAATACCGGCACGACGCAGTTTTTCCACCATCCAGATTGGTGTTTGCGCCTTCACATTAGCATTGCGAATGACACGACCAAGATAACGTGGGCAAGCCTCTGGTGCAGAAACTGTCACCGAGAAGGTATCGTCGATTTCAGCAGCAACCGGATTGATCTCAATCGGTGTCAGGTCACATTGGTTCAGAGTGCCTACTTCACGGGCGACACCGGCCATGCTCAAGCAATCGCTACGGTTTGGCGTTAAATCCACCTCGATAATCTGATCATCCAGCTCCAGATAGTCACGGATATCTGTGCCCAGAGGTGCATCTTCTGGCAGCTCCATCAGACCTTCGGCCGATTGTGCCATGCCCAGCTCTTTCTCGGAGCACAGCATGCCGTAAGACTCGACTCCACGGAGTTTAGATTTTTTAATCTTGAAGTTGCCGGGCAGTACAGCTCCAATCATGGCACAGGCCACATGAAGGCCTTCGCGTACATTGGCAGCACCACAAACGATCTGTAACAGCTCGCCACTTCCAACATCAACCTGGCACACATTCAGCTTGTCTGCATCTGGGTGTTTTTCAATGCTCTTAACCTGGGCCACCACCACATTGTTGAACTCACCGGCAGCAGGCTCGATGCAATCGACTTCCAGACCAGCCATGGTGACCTGGTCTGCCAGCGCCTGAGTCTCGATTGATGGGTTCACCCATTCACGTAACCATTTTTCAGAAATTCTCAT
>JBFFSQ010000044.1:0-17590 GCA_041572275.1 Gammaproteobacteria bacterium | reverse complement strand
GCCACAGCCATACAGCTGTCCCAAAGCAACGGAAGCTGAGCGTTCGGGTATGTGTAAATCTGATAACAACATCTAATTAAATGACATAATGATAAAGGTATGAATTATCCTCTGTTGCAGTGGATAATGCCAACAGCTATAAAATCAGAACATAGTTAGAATAATATATTAATAATTAACAGTGACTTACAAAATATACTTAATCAAACTAATCATGTTAATGATTGTCATTTTGTCTCCCGAGTATATCTGTTGGAAAACTTCAATATACGCATAATGTATATTATGTTAAATAGTTATCATATCCATCTTAATTGTCATACCCTACCTACATACGCAAGTATTGTTACCTTGATTGGGTATAACACCTATAACAAGCAACAATGATCAATATGTGATTACCTTCACATAAATCATGGTGCTTTAAAGTATTATGTATTTGTACTGTGTTCATATCCAAATGATAACCAATTAATTCAAACATCCAGCACTACACAGTATTCATTAACTGTCAGGATGACTACTTATTAACTCAATTGGTTATCGCTCTCATGCAATCTAATACTAAAAAGAATCAACCGACTACCAATCCATCATGTGTAAATAATCATTTACATGAATTGTTGTATACGATTTTCGACACGCAATCAAAACCTGAAGATGCTGATTCTGAGATTGAGCTTGAGATTAAAGTCGACAAAACCGGTAATGTGACTGACTTAGAACTCGTACCAACTAGCAAGACATAACATATAGTATCAACTGGATTTGGTTAAATTCTAGAAATTACACGTGATCCATTTGAGACCTATTTAAAAGTAATCTCTGCCTTGTTATGCGATTCTAAAATTAACATAAAATTAGGCCAGTAGAATGCTTAGATTCATTAAAAACAGCTTTTACGCAGTTACCCTATTATTCCTATTAACCATGATCATCATTAGTCCTTCAATGATGACGACTATCAGCTTTGCTGCTCTGTTTTCAATAACATTGCTGATGATCATTACTTTCAATTCAAATAATGATGGAAAGCATAATCAATAGTGAGCGGGTCTGAAACAAGGTCGCCTGATGGATCAGAAGAAAAACAGGAATTATTCCTAATTCATATCTAATACATTGATGCTAAATTAACCTTCAAGTTAATATCCATGACCTGAGAGGCTTATGCATGAATGTAGAATTACAACATTCCACTGAATCTAACCAATGTAAACGTTGTGACTATATTCGTGAATTACTCACCTGGCCAACATCTTCAGAAACAAATACAATTGATCAAGACAATAATAATGACGACCTGTACTTACATGCCGAGCTAAACACAATGGGTCTGGTAGTAGGTCTAAACATCGAATAAATATAATAAATATTTAGCAGGATGCTAATATTCTCTTCCAAGCCGATTATTTTACGATATTCGGCTTTTTTATTTATATCTACTAATTTTTATACTAGACTTCTGCTTAGTAGAAATTTTAAGCGGTTTCAGTATTGAATAGCCAAAGTTTAGCCCTCAACATTAATAAAAACGATAACTTTGTTACGATCTGGTTAAAACTAGCAATTGCCTCTCTGATAGCTGCAGGTTTTTTCTCAATACTTCTTGTCTTTTCCCGTACGCCAGTTATCCAGAACATTATTCCATGGCTAGATTTTTTTCATACCGCACTTGTTGTTCATGTTAACTTATCAGTACTAATCTGGTTTATGTCTTTTGCTGGTTTATTTTGGAGTATTTATGCTCAAGGTAAATTCATCACTATTGAGAGATTAGCATTAAGCTGTGCAATTATCGGCACGGCTCTGATTATCATTTCTCCTTTTAACTCATCAGCTAAACCTTTAATTAATAACTATATCCCCGTATTACAACACCCTCTGTTTTTAACTGGTATTGCCATTTTTTCCACTGGCCTATTGTTGCAGACTTTACGTGTACTCATTCTGTTTCCAGGTAAAGACTCAAACATCTTTCAAGTCGCCGCTTATGTGGCAGCCATATTCAGTGCATCTAGTGCTATAGCCTTCTTTTTTTCATGGCTTGGTATACCTCAAGGGCTGGAGGCTACAAACTATTACGAATTTCTATTCTGGGGAAGCGGCCACATTCTTCAGTATACCCATACAACATTTTTACTGTTCTCCTGGCTACTGATCATCAACTATACCGGTGGTCATATCCAGGCAGATAATAAGCATATCCGGTGGTTATTTACCCTTCTGCTGTTACCACTTATTTATGTGTTTTATATTTATTCTAATTTCGAGATTGTAACTACAGAACACCACCATGCATTTACAAATTTTATGAAATATGGCGGTCTTGTATCCCTACCCCTGGGTATAATAAGCATGTGGTACCTATTACAAACCAATAAAGTACCAGCTGTTGCAGAAACCTCAGCAGCAAAAGCCGCCCTCCTCGCTTCGATCACACTATTTGCCACTGGTGGGATTATTGGTTTTTTAATTCATGGCATAAATGTTGTAATTCCCGCTCATTATCATGGCTCAATAGTCGGCGTAACGCTCGCCTTTATGGGGGTAACCTATTATTTATTACCTAGATTGGGCTATATCAAACCAACATGGAAGTCAGCTCAAGTTCAACCATATATTTATGGCGGTGGACAACTAATGCATATAATCGGACTAGCCTGGTCTGGGGGTTATGGAGTTCAAAGAAAGACGGCGGGAGCAGCACAGAATCTGGATAATCTCCCAGAAATTGCTGGAATGGCACTCATGGGTTTTGGTGGACTAATTTCAATTATTGGTGGTGTGTTATTCCTTATCGTAGTCATCCGTAGCATGTGGCCCAGCAACACAGCAACAAGTAATAACCAGTTTTAATTCCAGGCAAATACAGCAATAGCTATTAGAGCAAGAGTTAAAGCATGTAATAGTAAACGCCCACTCATCAATTCTTCTGCATGCTCAAAATCATATTTCCCTCCTCTTGCCATAGATACACCACCAGCAAATAACATGACTATTGTGGCAAGGAATGCCAGAATAACGAAAAACATGATCGCGTTCATTATTATCACCTCCGCATATTCCAGTAATATACAGTGTAATTGATAATAATCAGCTTCTGAGTGACAAAGTCCAACTAGTTCTACTTATAGTTCAGGCAGTCGGATATCAAATAATATTATTAACATGCCTGTAATAAACACAATCATGATAACTAATACCAGAAAGGTCTATCGTGGAAAAAAGCTGTAGGAATAGAATGCAAGCATTTATTGAAACAAAAACACATATAACTAATAAGGAAATATATTTTATCACCTCATAGTTAATTAACTATAGATGATAAGCCTCCTTATAAACTCAATTAATTCTTAAATATTTAAATAATGTAAGTTTTCAGGAAAATGCGTACATAATGATCAACTAGGAAGAATAAAAACAACGCACTCAAGTAGAAAATCGAATAGCCAAATGTCTTCATAGCATGTTTATCACTATCACCCGTACAATAAAGCTTACATGCATGATAGATAAACCCTATACCAAGGGCAATTGCACCTGAAAGATACACCAGGCCTGACATCTGTATAACAAAGGGCATCAGAGTTACAGCCATCAACATTAATGTATAGAGTAAAATGTGAACCTTAGTAAAGATAATTCCATGAGTTACAGGTAGCATCGGCAAACCTGCTTTCTGGTATTCGGCTTTACGCTTAATTGCCAAAGCCCAGAAATGTGGCGGTGTCCATACAAATATGATTAGAAATAACAACAGGGCTTCATTATTAAGTTCACCTGTCATTGCAGCCCAGCCTAAAGCTGGAGGAGCCGCCCCTGCAGCTCCTCCCAACACAATGTTCTGTGGCGTGGTCCGTTTGAGAAACATAGTATAGATTACGGCATAACCGATCAGAGACATCAGAGTTAAAAATGCAGTAAGCAAATTAACCTGGGTGATGAGAATCAACATGGAACAAGTACCCAGTGAAATCGCAAAAACCAGGGCTGAAAGGCCTGACATCTCACCCTGGGGCAGTGGCCGGTTGCGAGTACGCTCCATAATACTATCTATACGCTGATCGACCCAATGGTTAACGGCAGCACCAGAGGCCGCCGCAAGGGCAATACCCAGTGTAGAAAACACAAACAGATCAAGCGGCAAAGTTCCAGGTCTTGATAACAACATGCCAACAATGGCAGTGAAAACTATCAGCAGCACTACTTTAGGTTTACATAGTTCAAAATATTTTTTATATGGAATAGATGCAATATATAAACTTAACTCACTCATAATCTTATCCTGATTTATAATTCGATATATACAGTGAATAATTAATGGTCACAAGTGTAATTAGCAGTACACCAGCTACCGCATTGTGTGCAACAGCTAATGGTACGGGTAAATGCAATAATACATTTGCAATCCCAAGTGATAACTGTATGACCAACACAAACATCATAAAAGCAGCTAACCGCCTCAGGAACTTGACGTTTGTTTTAATCATGATGGCAACAGTAAATCCAGATAGAACAATAAAAGTGACCAGTGCTCCCATTCTATGCATCACATGCACAGTCGCTCCCGCACTATTGGATAACACGCCACCTTCATAGTTGATAGCAGATGAATTAAAAAAATTGTACGCCTCAGTGAAGTTAATATCAGGCCACCACTTACCTTGACAAGTGGGAAAATCGGGACAGTACAAGGCGGCATAATTAGTGCTGGTCCAGCCACCAAGAAATATCTGAAGCACAAGTACAAAAAGTGATAATTTTGCCCAAACTGATAAATATTTATATAGGTTATTATTTTGATAATCTATTATTGGTTTACTGTACAACTGCTTCAGAACAAGCCAGAACAATATTGATAATGTCAGCAAACCGGTTAATAAATGCAAGGTAACTATCGCTGGTTTTAGTAACAATGTTACTGTCCACATCCCCAACATACCCTGAAAGATCACCAAAACAACTAGAAAAAATGAAAGATATAGATGCGGCCTTAATCGTGATTTATTCTTCCAAGCTATAAAGGCCAAGCCTATAATCAGAACCCCAAGAGCACTGGCTAGATAACGATGTAACATTTCTTTCCAGGCTTTACTACTATCGACCACGCTATCTGGAAACATCATTCGGGCCCGGGTTATCTCTTCTATATCATCAGGAGCAAATATTTGCCCATAGCAACCGGGCCAATCTGGACAACCCAGGCCGGCATCAGACAAACGCACATAAGAACCTAACACAATGACAATAAAAGCCAAAAACAATGAAGCCAGGCTAAGACGAAGAAAGATTCCGTTTGACATTAAACAATTTATCCCAGTTTTGATACCTTAAGTAATCTACGCAGATCTTCTAATATTTGTTCAGCTGCTGCATCCTGTTGATACGCCATCATAAAGTTACCCAGTGGATCAACAATATAGATTCTATTCTTCATATTCTTATTTTCGATTAACAGACCTGATAAGAATTGAGTATATTCCAAACCATTATTTTTGATGACGTGCATGCCTGGATATTCTTTTATTACCTGATTGAAATTTTCGATTCCTTTTTCATCATTTAAAAAGAATATACGATCAACACGCTGCCTATCTTGCCCTACGGCTTTTCTAATTTGACGCATTTTATACATATTGCTTTGGCATATTTGATCACAGCTTGAATCACCAATCATAATAAACAACCACTTCCCTTTAAATGATGAAAACCAGATATCATTATTATTAATATCTTTCAGCAAGTGATTTTCAAGAGGTCTTACAGGAGAAATAAGCTCGCCATTGTTTGAATAAGAAAAATCAATTTCATCCTGTTTAATGTAGAAATATAAAGCCAAAAAATAAGGCATTCCGAAAAGAATTAGCATTATCCATAACGTTTTATAACTTTTATTAGCCTCACTATTTGAAATCATTCTATATCAACCTGCTCTTTCCTAATATTTAAACCAAAATATGTAACCACAACAATAATTGCAAATGTAAACCACATAATTGAATATCCTATATGCATGGTTACTTTTGGGTCAAACTCTGGCCAATTCACCTCATAGGCATCAATATTTCGTTTATCAATTAATACTTGAACAGGCAATATATTGTAACCTGTCATCTGGTTATATTGTTCAATATCGAAATATAGCCAACGTTTACCTACATCAATAACAGATTCCCCAAGCTTTATAACTGGAACCGATCGATGGTGACTTATCACACCATAAACCTCAACTTCGCCTTCAGATGAGTCTAATTCAGGTAAATTATTTCGATCGTTCCCTACTGGAACCCATCCTCTATTTATCATTATGACTGTATCGTCAAACTTCAATTTAAGAGGCGTTAATACATGATAGCCCGGCATGCCCTGATGTTTCTGGTTATCTATCAATATTTCATTTTCCTTATCATATACACCTGTAGCCAGTACTGGCATGTAGACATAGCCCCTTATATTTTCAATATTCTGTTGTAAAATTATAGGTGGTGCTTGATTTCGGGACTCAATAGTCTTCTGTAACGTCAATTTATAATTAGCTCTTGTAGCCTGCCAGTAACCAAGACTACATAAAACACTAAGCCCAATGAAGGCCCATAGAAAACTACTCATAGAAAATCTAAAACGATAGGTGGAAATTAACATGTGTAATACTAATACCTATGAAAACAATCTATGTGAAGTGGTGTAATTTATATATAATAAAATTTCTATATCCATAAGGCATTAAGATGTTTAAAACTCTGGTACTTGTTAATCTTGCTTTGATCCTGCTTAGTTTGGGTTCAGGTGTAATATTTCTTGCTAAAGATGATGGCAAATCAAAGCGAGTACTTACTTCACTGACCATCAGAGTCATGCTGTCATTTACATTATTTTTGCTCCTGATCCTTGGTTATTACCTAGGTGAACTAAGCCCACACGACATACACGGATAAAGCATTATTCATAGCCAATACACAAATACAAACAGCCCCAACCAGACCACATCAACAAAATGCCAGTACCAGGCAACAGCTTCAAAGGCAAAATGATTATCTGGTGTAAAGTGTCCTTTAATACTGCGAACCAGAATCACAATCAACATAATAGTTCCTATGGTCACATGAAAACCATGAAAGCCGGTAAGCATATAAAAAGTTGAACCATAGATACCAGAGTTTAAGGTCAAACCAAGATCACTATAGGCATGTCGATATTCATAGACTTGCAATGAAAAGAAAATTACACCTAATGTAATGGTCGCTACTAAACCCCATATCAGGTGATTGTGGTTATTACTTTTCAACCCATGATGAGCCCAGGTTACTGTCGCACCACTTGAAAGCAGTATCAGTGTATTATATGCAGGGATACCCCATGGACCCATAGCTTCTTTCAACTGAGTATAGTCTGTTACATCAGGTAAATTTACCAATGGCCATGCGTATTGAAAGCCTTCCCAGAGTATATTCGATGTGCCTAACTGACCTTCCCCGCCCAAATACATCAACGATATATTTCGTATGTAATAAAGACAACCAAAGAAAGTTGCAAAAAAAGATACTTCAGATGCGATAAACCAGAACATTCCCTGCCTGAATGAGCGATCAACTTCTTGACTATATTTACCTGTTAAATTTTCATCGATAACATCACCAAACCAGCCAAAAAACAGGTAGGTGACTATTAGTGCACCAGCAATCAAAATCACAGACCCCAACGACACATCATTTAGCCATAATGCAAGACCAAGTACGGTAGTAAATAAACCAACAACGGCGACAATCGGCCAGCGACTAGGCTCTGGAATAAAATAATTTTGCTCTACAGTTTCACTCATTATTCCTCCATTGCCTGAGCAGGTTGAATATTATCGGCTACTACTTCTGAGAAGTTTGATGACTCGTTTTTTGTTTGTTTATCTTGTGATCTAAAATTTGACCTGTCAGTATCCATGAATGTATATGACAAAGTGATCGTCTTATACACCTCAGGCAAATTTTTATCGATTACAAATCTAAGAGGCATTTCTCTAGACTCGCCAGGTTCAAGTTTCTGCCTAACAAAACAAAAACATTCAGTTTTATTAAAATGATTAGTTGCCTGCCAGGGTGTTACGCCTGGTATAGCCTGAGCTATAATTGTCCGATCCGATGTGTTCTTCGCGAAATAGAGCACTTCCTTGATCTCACCCGGATGAACCTGCACTTTCTTAACCATAGGATGAAACTCCCACGGCAAGTTGGCATTATTTGTAGCATCGAACTCAACAGTAACCAATCGACTTCTATCAATTAAATGTCCAACCTCTGAAACAGCTTTTGTTCTTCCTGTTGTACTGCCATTTAAACCTGTGACTGAACACAATAACTGATATAAAGGTACCATGGCAAAACCAAAGGCAAACATTCCAAACACAATCAAAAGCATATACCGGGCTGACATGCTGGCATTTCGTTGCTGCACCGAATGATTCTGTTTGTCATCCATAAAGATTCATTTCTGTATTCAGTTAGGAACCACCATCTCTCTTAGATAGAAAAATGGCATGATAGCCAACATAATGGCAATTAAACCAAGCACAATAGCCAGTCTGATATTGGCCTGACTGGGAAATTTTCTATCAGTAGACTCATTTTCATTCATTGCATGTACCTACTTATAAAATCACTCAACATTTATTTAATTTGAGGTGGAGTAGTAAATGTATGGAATGGAGGTGGTGAAGGCAGCGTCCATTCCAGTCCAGGTGTACCTATCTGTGCGCCTTCCCAAGGTTTTGCCGGTGCCTTTTCTCCGCCCTTTACTGTTTTGATAATAATGTAGAGAAATAGTAAGTGCGATAAACCAAAGAGGAAACCACCTATACTTGAAATCTGATTGAACTCAACATACATAATATTGTAGTCGACGATGCGACGGGGCATTCCGGCCAAACCAGAAAAATGCTGCGGAAAGAATGTCAAATTAAATGACAGTGTCGTCCACCAGAAAAATATCTTGCCCAGAGTTTCATCATACATATGCCCTGTCCATTTTGGTAACCAGTAAAATACACCCGCATACAGCCCAAAGACTGCGCCAGGTATTAAGGCATAATGAAAATGAGCAACGACGAAGTATGTATCATGATACTGAAGATCTGCGGGTACAACTGCTAACATAACCCCTGTTACACCAGCAAACGAAAACATTATAATAATCGCAATACCAAATAACATTGGTGTTTCAAATGTCATGGCGCCACGCCACATGGTAAAAATGAAATTAAATATCATTAAACCTATTGGAATAGAGATCAGTATGGTGCCGATCATAAAATAAGTGGTAACTCCTAATGACATCCCAATCGTATATTGATGATGGGCCCAAACCACAAGACTCAGCGCAAACAAAAACACCATGAAATAAACAAGAGGCTTGTAACCAAATAATGGCTTACGTGAAAACGTAGGTATGACAAGACCAAGAACACCAATAGAAGGTAACAGCAGGACATATACTTCAGGGTGACCAAAAAACCAGAATAAGTGCTGGAACAAAACCGGGTCACCACCACCTGCGGCATCAAAAAAGCTGGTACCAAAGTGGCGGTCAAATAATAGCATCGTAATTCCACCAGCCAATACAGGCATTACCAGAATTAGTAGCAAACCCGTAAACAACCAGGACCAGACAAATAATGGCATCTTCATTAATGTCATACCAGGAGCCCGCATATTTAAAATAGTAGTCACGATATTAATTGATGCCATAATGGATGATACACCTAACAAGTGAACGGCAAATATAAGCAAGTCCATACCCATACCTGTCTGCAATGACAATGGTGGATAAATAGTCCAGCCTGTATTTACTGGTGTGCCCGTACCTGGAATTAACGAAACAGCCATAGAAGATAGCAATAGAATTGCAGCTGCTGGCAATAACCAGAAGCTCATATTATTCATTCGAGGCAGTGCCATATCTGGGGCACCAATCATCATCGGTATCATCCAGTTAGCCATACCAGCAGCTGCTGGCATCACCATTCCAAAAATCATTATCAGTGCATGGTCTGTGACCAAATTATTATAAAAATCAGGATTCACAATCTGTAGACCCGGCATAAATAACTCAGCACGAATCAACATAGCCATGGCACCGCCTACGAATAACATCACCAGTGCAAAAATCAGATACATTGTGCCAATATCTTTATGATTGGTACTGTACAGCCAACGCTTAAAGCCAGTTGGCGGGGCCTCATGATGAAGTTCTTCGTGTATCACCGCACTCATTAATAGACTCTCCAGTTATTACTTGCGCGCTGATTTAATATCAGCCGGTTGAACAACATCACCTGTATTATTACTCCATGCATTACGCTCATAAGTAATCACAGCAGCAATTTCAAGGTCATTTAATTGTCCTGCCCACGGTGCCATTGCAGTACCTGATTTGCCATTCATTACAATATTGATGTGATCAGATATTGCACCTGTAGCGATTCGACTTCCTACAAGCGCTGGGAACACACCCGTAATGCCTAAACCATTAACCTGGTGACAAGTAGCACAATTAGTGTTGTAGATTTTTTCACCTCTGGAAACAAGCGTCTGCCTAGTCCAAACCTTATCCGCGGATGCTTCAGCCGCAGCACTCGCCATGGCTAGTTTTTTAGTTGTTAACCATTCATCATATTTTTCCTGGCTGAGCGCCTCCACAACGATTGGCATGAAGGCATGACCCGTTCCACAATTCTCCGCACATTGCCCCCGGTAAGTCCCTTCCTTTTCAATCACTGTCCAGGTTTCGTTGATATAACCAGGTATAGAATCTTTTTTGTAAACAATTTGAGGGACCCACCATGCATGAAGTACATCCGTTGATGTATGCAGGAAGCGTATTCGCCTGTTAACCGGTAATACAAGAGGATTATCGACGGCCCTTAAATAATGCTCACCGGCCTCTTCTTTTGTAAGCATATTACTGACGATTCGAATATCGTCATCCATATAGTCATAAGTCCATTTCCATTGTGAACCGGTAACCTTCACGGTCATATCGGCTTCAGAGTAATCTTCAACCTGACTCAGAGCGTCACTGGCAGAACCTGCAATTGTCAAATCAATGCCCAACACAATAATGGGCACGAGTATCCAGGACCAGATTCCAAAGGCTGTATTATGAAATTCCTGATCGGCTTCATAGCCCTTTGATTTACGAAATTTAATAATGGCGAAAACAACAATCGCAATCACAACAATCATGATCACCGTCGCAATCTTTGCCGTCAGCATATGGAGTTCATACATCTGGGTGGTTAAGGGTGCAACAGGTGTCGGCAAATTATATTCGTATGCCGCAAAGACTGGGGTTGTAAAAAATGAGGTTAGTAAAAGTGAAAGTTTGGCACATACAGCTATCGGTTTAGACATCATCTAAATCCATCCCCATATCCATTTATAAAGGTAATAACCATAGCCCTTCTTAAAGAGCACGTATCTCCGATACCACTGAGAGAATACGTAAGTGAAAGCACAGTTTATAAAGCCTATCGACTGCAAAGCTTCCAGGTATACCTCTTCCATTCCCTTTGAAAGACACTTCAAATTTGATCTGGATCATTTATTTGCAGTGCAAAATATGCGTTCACTGGTGCCAATCCTAGTCTAAACTGTGGATGGCTGTAAAGAATTATTAAAAAAATAGCGTGATTTTTTATATTTTAGTAATTTACGACGTATTTATATGATTTCCACGAGATAATCGATGATTTATTAAAATATCCTGTAAATTCAGAATGTTAATCAGCATCTAAGGCCGTATAATCATTTTAATAACTCAAGGGGTAATGCTTAAGTATGAACAGCCAGACTAATCTAATGATCATTATTGCCGCGCTTTGCGCCCTTCTAGCCGGTGTCTGGTTTGGCTCAAGCACAAACAAAAGCCCATTAGATACCGGCCTGACCGATCAAATACAGGGAATTATTCTCACTCCACCCAAAACAATTGAACAGTTTGAACTCACTGATCATCGTGGTAAACCGTTGACTAATACAATATTTAAAGACCATTGGTCATTACTGTTTATTGGCTACACACAATGTCCAGATGTATGCCCAGCTGCTTTAACCACACTGAAAACCGTGTATGCTTTAATGAATGAACAGCAACTTGAAACACCGAATGTTGTTTTCATATCCATTGATCCCGAGCGTGACACACAGGACATCCTTAAGCAGTATGTCACTTATTTTAATCAGGATTTTATTGCCGCAACGTCAGAAAACACAGACATTCTAGACAAACTGGCCGCAAGCCTGAATGTTTATTATCGAAAAGTACCGGGAATGAGTGGTGACATAAACAATGATGACTACCTGATGGAACACAGCGCAGCATTCATGCTAATCAATCCTGACGGTCATCTACAGGCCTATCTCACCGCACCGCATACTCCCATGCAGATCATCAACAGCATTCTGAAAAGCAGGGCATTTTACGAACAGAATCGATAACAGCGCTCTACTCTTCGAGTATATTGAAATAGATCTTGCAATGAAGTTACACGCTGCCCATTCAAAAACACAGATAACCACCATTGCTAAACTTGCTGAAGTTATCTGGAATGAACATTTTCCAGCCATAATTGGCCAGAGGCAGGTTGATTACATGCTGGAAAAATTTCAAAGCCATCAGGCCATAGATGATCAGATTTCAAAGGGCTATGACTACTTTTTAATTGAGCACAATCAGCAAATGGTGGGTTATATCGCTATTATGATTGATCAGGCTCATGCGCACATGCAACTGAGTAAATTTTATATCTTGCCGCATGCACGCCGACAGGGCGTAGGCTCAGAAACGATCAAGCAACTGATAAAAATGGCACACACTCAGCACATCCACACCATCTGGTTGACCGTTAATAAATATAACAATGATGCAATCAACGCTTATTACAAAATGGGTTTTTTAAACAGCGAAGAAGTCGTCACGGATATAGGACAGGGGTTTATAATGGACGACTACAGAATGGAGCTTACAATTTAGAATCATAAAAAACGGCAAGCTAAGCTTGCCGTTTTGAAAACCATTTAAACCTGCTCTACTGACTAGGGCAAGTCATCAACAGGTTTATCCTCTTTAGCTTCCTCGAGAAAATCTTGTTTAGTAACATTCATCAACACCAGCGTGCTACTCGCAACATATACAGATGAGTAAGTACCAATTAGAACACCAATAATCAGAGCGAATGCAAAACCATGGATTACTTCTCCGCCGATGAAAAACAGAGCCAATAGAACCAACAAAGTCGTTAAAGACGTCATCAAAGTACGTGATAAAGTGTGATTGATAGATAAATTCAAAATCTGAATCGGTGTACCTTTACGGACAGTCCTGAACGTTTCACGAATACGGTCAAGCACCACTACGGTATCATTTAATGAATAACCAATAACCGCCAGAATTGCAGCCAGTACCGTCAAATCAAACGGCATTTGCAGCACAGAAAAAACACCTATGGTAATAATCACATCGTGCGCCAATGCCACAATGGCACCGAAGGCGGATTTCAACTGGAATCGTAAACCGACATAAATCAAGATACCAAACAAGGCAATCAGCATGGCCATACCACCCTGCTCTCTCAACTCCTCACCAACCTGAGGTCCTACAAACTCAACACGGCGCATATTAACCGTCTGCTCTGATGTTGATTGCAGAACCGTTAATAGCTTTGATGTTAAATCAGCTCGGTTGACATCTTCACGCGGCGCCAATCGCACCAAGATATCTCTTGACGTGCCAAAATGCTGCACCTGGGCATCTGTAAAGCCACCTTTTTCTAGTGCCGCTCTAACTGGCTCCAGCTTGACCGCGTCTGGATAACCCACTTCAATCAGATAACCACCAGTGAAGTCGATACCGAAATTGAGGCCCTTGCTCACAATACTGACAACGGATAGAACCAGTAAAACAGCTGAAAGTATCAGCGCTTGCTTACGCTTACCCATAAAATCGATATCGGATTTACCTTTGAAAAATTGCATGTCCTGTCTCGCTTATATGGAAAGTTTTTTCACGTCACGACCACCATAAACCAGATTAGCCAGCGCTCTGGTTCCCATGATGGCCGTAAACATGGATGTGAGAATACCGATGGAAAGCGTGACAGCAAATCCTTTAATCGGTCCTGTACCAAAGCTGAACAACACGATGGCTGCTATCAGTGTAGTGATATTGGCATCGACAATAGTCGATACTGCCTTGGCGAAACCTGCATGGATACTGGCCTGAGGCGAATTACCAATGCGCAGCTCTTCACGAATACGTTCGAAAATAAGTACATTCGCATCAACAGCCATACCCACAGTCAGCACGATACCCGCAATACCTGGTAAAGTTAATGTTGCCTGCATTAACGATAACACCGCCATAATCATGATCAGGTTAACCGTGAGCGCCACATCTGCCATTAAACCAAAGGCACGGTAGTACACGGCCATAAACACCATGACCAGTACAAGACCAATCATCACCGAATTAAAGCCCTGCTCGATGTTGTCCTTACCCAGACTTGGACCCACGGTGCGTTCTTCAACGATTTCAACGGGCGCCTTTAAAGCACCGGCTCTTAACAGCAATGCCAGATCCCGCGCTTCAGACGAGCCCAGACCGGTGATCTGGAAGTTTTTACTAAACTGGCCCTGAATTGTGGCCACGTTAATCACTTCTTCAGTACGGGTGCGAACTTTGACAGTCTTGCCATCCACTTCTTTGGTTTCAACCTTGTTCTCGATGAACACAACCGCCATAGGTTTTTTGATGTTCTCACGAGTGGTTTCACCCATCTTCTTGGCACCCTTACCATCGAGTCGAATCGATACGGCAGGTGAACCCGATTGGCTATCAATGGTCGAGGCAGCATCATTAATCTGATCACCAGTGACAATCACCCGTCGCTTCAGTAAAACAGGATCACCATTGCGCTCATGGTAGAGCTTGGCATTCAAAGGTACGCGACCGCTTCGCTCAGCTTCCTGCCAATCATTATAGTTGCCATAAGCCAGGCGGAATTCGAGGGTTGCGGTTGCACCCAGGATCTCTTTTGCGCGGGCCGTATCCTGTACACCGGGTAGCTGAACCACAATGCGTGAATCCCCTTGCTGCTGAATCACCGGCTCTGCCACACCCAACTCATTCACACGATTTCGCAAGGTGGTCACGTTCTGCTGAATGGCCGCACGTTTTTCATTCCGAATAGCTACTTCTGTCAGTTTGGCAGTGACTCGCAAGCCATCCTCATCCGTGCTGTAGTCCAGATCACGAAACTCTGATTTAAGTGACGAGCGACCATTTTCGAGATTATCAAGGTCACGAAATTTGATTTCAATGCCCTCAGCCGAACGTGTAATCCCAAGATAGCGGATCTTCTCTGCACGCAGATGACTGCGCATATCTGAAACCAGCACCTCTTCCTGGCGCAGGATGGCTGAATCCATATCCACTTCCATGAGAAAATGGACACCACCTCGTAAATCCAGACCCAGATACATCGGCGCTGCATTTAAGGCCTGTAACCAGCCTGGAGTTGCGGGTGCGAGATTCAATGCTACGATGTAATTGCGGTTTGTTTTGATCAAGTCAAAGGCTTTGATTTTGTCGACCGCTTCAAGCTGCGCATCTTCAGAGCCAAAACGAACCAGCATGCGGCCCTGAGTTAACTCACTGGATTTATAGCTGATTGCTGACTGCGTGAGTAGCTCATCGATTCGGTCCTTACTGGACTGATCAATGGCACTAGTGCGCAAGGAAATTAAAACTGAGGGGTCTTCACCATAGAGATTAGGCAATGCAAACACACTGCCTAGTACAATGACGACTAACAGTAACAGATACTTCCACAAGGGATATTGGTTAATCATAGTGTGCCTGTTTTAGTCTTTCAGTTCCTTGATGGTGCCTTTAGGCATCAGCGCACCTACCGAGTGCTTCTGAACCTGAATCGTCACATCCTGAGCCACTTCAATTGTGACAAAATTCTCACCCACTTTGGTAATCTTGCCCAGAATACCACCCTGAGTGACTACTTCATCGCCTTTACCCAGGGCTTCCGTCATTGCTTTATGCTCTTTGGCACGTTTGCTCTGTGGACGGATCAGGAAAAAATAAAACAGGACTATCAGGCCTATAGGAAATAACAAAGCCGTAATAGGATCGCCCTGTGCTGCTGCCGGCGCTGCTTCAGCCATTGCATCTGAAATAAAGAAACTCATGTACTATCCCCCAAATTAGTTTGTTCTAATGTACTCGGCCGTTATAGCCTAAGCTTAAATTTGCGCTGTATTATGCCACAGCCCGTTTGGCGTAGAAATCTTTTACATAGTCATCAAAGCGATCTTCTTCAATCGCTTCGCGTATTTCTCGCATCAGCTGCTGGTAATAATACAGATTATGTATTGTGTTGAGTCGAGAACTGAGAATTTCTCGACACTTATCGAGATGTCTTAAATAGGAACGACTGTAATTGCGGCAGGTATAACAACCACAGTTCTCATCCACGGGCCGGATATCATCCTTATATTGGCTGTTACGGATTTTGACCACACCTGTCGACGTATACAGGAAACCGGTACGAGCATTGCGGGTCGGGATAACACAATCAAACATATCCACACCCCGGCGAACCGACTCGATGATATCTTCCGGTGTTCCTACCCCCATGAGATAGCGAGGTTTGTCCTCGGGCAACAAAGGTGTAGTTGTTTCTAGCACGGTATTACGTTCATCCTCCGGCTCACCCACGGATAAACCACCAATAGCGTAACCGTCAAAACCAATCTCGGTCAGGCCTTGTGCAGATACTTCTCGCAGCTGCGGATACATACCACCCTGCACAATCGCGAACAATGCAGATGGATTACCCTCATGCGCATCCTTACTGCGCTGAGCCCAGCGCATAGATAATTCCATCGATTCACGGGCTTCCTGTTCAGTGGCCGGATAAGGTGTACACTCATCGAATATCATAACGATATCCGAACCCAGATCACGCTGTACTTCCATGGACTTTTCCGGTGTCAGTAAAACTTTTGAGCCATCCACCGGTGAATTAAAACTCACGCCCTCTTCGGTAATCTTGCGCAACTTCGCCAGACTGAACACCTGAAAGCCACCCGAATCTGTGAGTATGGGTTTATCCCAATGCATGAAATCATGCAGATCACCATGCGCCTTGATGATATCCATCCCCGGTCGCAGCATCAAATGAAACGTATTACCCAGAATTATTTCAGCCCCTATGTCCTTCAGTTCCTCCGGTGTCATAGCCTTTACCGTGCCATAAGTACCCACCGGCATAAACGCGGGAGTCTCAATTGTTCCTCGAGGAAACTGCAAACGGCCTCGACGCGGCCCTAAACCACCTTTTAATAAATTAAACTTCATCAATGACATACGTGACTTTCTTTAAGTATATTCTTATATCTGAAACAATCATTTTCACACATAAGCCAAATGAATTGAAATCATAATTTGACGCTATATACTTATCCAACCTAATTATCCCCTAGGAAAAAAATATGAGTACCAGTTTTAATCCCATCTCACGTACCTT
>JBFFSQ010000043.1:0-17787 GCA_041572275.1 Gammaproteobacteria bacterium | reverse complement strand
ATCTTTAGTTTTTAATGCTTCTTGTACTTTTAGGTATTCATTCAGCAGGATATCTAACTCATTGTAATATTCAGCATCAGACATTGGTTCAACATTAGGTACGTCATCGCTGTCAAAAAAATTCCATAAAGGTAGAGATGATGGGGAATTTATTTGTCGCTTGTAAATTAAACCGCCTTTGAAAGATTTAATGTCTTCAATGGTTATATTAGAGATATTAACATCACCCTTATCATCAGTTTTGAATTGATTAAATGAATTAAATGTTCCTGAAGGTGATGACGGGACTGTCTCTTTGGAATTAGCAGATGTTCCAGTTATATTGATCGTTGAAAGAATATGAAATGCATCTGGATCTGTATTGCTTTTTAAAATAAGACTATATTCAAGGCGTGCATTAGGATTGAATTCTTCACCCTTTTTTGGTGGCCTGATTTGTACTTCCATTGTGTTTTTATCTGGATGCATCCAATGATTAATAGGAAGCATAGTTGTCATTTGTCCTTCTGAGCTACTTTCTCGTAATAAAGTAACACCATTTATTTTTAATACATATCGGGTGCCAAATGTATCTATCTTGACAAAAAATAATGGTTGATTGTGTAATATGCTCATAGTGTTGCCATTGGGGTTATCTAATGCGGTTGAAGAATTATTTGTAAAAGTAATTAATAATAATAGTATTAACTTGGCTTTCATGTTTATTACCAGTGGTTACAATTCGACGTCTTTTAAGCGACGTCCATTTCCGGCATCAGGTTTTTCAGGAAATTCCCAAGCATCTAGAACACTATCTAATTTACGTAGTTTTTGTTCTTTTCCTGAAAGTTCTTTACTCGGTTGTTCATCATCATCATCTGAGTTGATTTGTCTCTGTCCAATATTTTGATTTTGTACATCATCGCTAGTCGCTTCCTTACTTCCAATTTCTGCATAATAGCTAAAATAAATTGCAACACCAGTAAAAGTAAACCTCCCACCTATCGCAGGATAATCTTTATTGGTAGTTGCGTAGAGAGTGCCAATTATACCGACGCCTTCGCTTGCTCCTTTGCTAGTATTTCCCTTAACCTGTAATTCAACACCTACAGTGACTTTTACGAAGAATACATTTACTTCTGCTTTGGCGCGAGCTTCTAAACCAAGGAATAAGCCTAGAGTGGCTTCTCCTGCTTTATTGCCACCAAAGTTTAACCATTTGTCATGAGCAACTTTAGTCCATTTTAGATCTGCCTCAATTTGACCGTTTAGGATAATATCTACTGCAATCTCTGCTTTGTCTTTGACGCGTTCTCTGAGTTCTTCAAGGAACATTGCCTGGGGGCCAAAGCCTCGAATAATCCAGCTTAAAATATCGGTACGTACTTCTGCGCCAAACAATGGGGTCATGGAAAGGCTGACTTCACCCCCAATATCGACATCGAAATCATTCACAGCTTCTTTCAACTCTAGGTTGCCATTGAGACTAATTTTCGGCCAAGTGGCTTTGAATTTTAGTAAGCCTTTCCCATCTCCTGGCTTGAGACCAACTAGTTTTGAAACGTCCTGTCCAAGATTATCTGTTTGATCAGCCATTTCATCGATTTTTTCAATAAGATCGGTGATACGGTTTTTGAGACTGGGGAAATAATCATCAGTTTCGTTCTTGTTTGCAGATTTAAACTCGAATCTTTGCTGGCCTATTTCACCTTCTAATTTGGCTTCGAGTTGCCATTCTCCAGGGTCTTTTAAGTTGGTTGCATTTTTCTCCTGACTGCCATCTTTTTGTGCATAGCCGAAAGTTACACTACCACCCCATTTAAAAGTAGGAAAGCTGTGAATCTTAGCAACATGACCTTCACTACCGTTACAACCAGATTTTGAGACAGTATATACCTGGTAGTCTAGGCTGCTTATGTCAGGCACAAGACAATATTTCAAAAAGTCAGTAAAACTGTTTACTTCGTGTAATTTTTCTTTAGGGAATGACTCAAACTCATAAGGGCTTTTATTTGAAACTTCAGTCAAAGTGTCACTATCGATATTAATTGAAGGGCAATTCTCATCGCCACAGCCACAACTTCCAGAAAATTCAACTTTTATCTTGTCTGGGTCACCAGGTTTTGCAATAACTTGCAATGCTTTATCAACGCCATTTAAATTTGGCTTGTCTTTAATGACATCAAGTTGGAAGCTTCGGTCTTTTGGATAATGCGAACATTGAAGTGTCATAGAGTCAAATGTACATTCTGGCTTTTCTGGGCCCTTGCCAGCATCCTTGTCTCCATGTAAAGCAGCATCAGTATCTCCTGTAGAAGCAGGAGGCGTGGTATACCTGTCTAGAAATACCACTATAGAACCAGATGCCAGTCCTGTAGCAACTAACTCTATTAACTCACCATACTCATCATCAAGCTCAGTTCTTGGTAATTCTAATTCTTTAACCAGGTTCTGCAGACTGACTCTATTGGGTGATAATTTCGTAAGATATTGAGTCGCTTCTGTTTTATTGGTAAATGTAAGTACTTCGCGTGGTGAGCTTATGAGTAATGTACTGGCTGATGTAAAAATATGTTTATTTTTTTCATTGTCAGTAACCGCCCTTTTTTCTGGTGGGTGATCGGTATAGGAGTACGAGCTGATTTTATAGGCTTTAATTTTTCCTCTACTGAATAATGCTGCAATCTCACGTATTAGATGGGCTTCATCATGTATTGCCTCGGCGCTTATTGATTCAGCATTGTGAATGCTTTTCCAGAAACCAGAGGGTGCAATGAGATTATTGATAAATCGATTGGCCTGGTTTGTACTGTGGAAGAATTCAGGCTGTAAAGCTGCAGGTGCAGTCTTGTCCCTACTCGTGTGGATTTTGTAATGTTGACCGAAATGGTCTCGAACTAGCTGGCGATTAAACATGGCATCCTTGTCTTAATCTATTCATTAATTTTATTGTTTATGAGTGACTCATTTTACTGTATATATCATGCGATTTCATGAATTAATGTTGATACGTTTCACGTTTGTCAGTAATTATGACGATTAGTAACGTGCTGATAAATCTATCAATATACTATTCATGTATCTCCCTTGTTACAACAAGGGAGATAAGCGCTTATATAACTAACAATTTAGCTAATCTGATAGCCAAACTTGCCGTCTTCATCCACGTTAACGTGGATTCTTTCAATCGGGTCATTGCTCGCCATTCGTGATAAGCATTCTGAGGCCATTTCAGGCAACATGGTGCGGGTGAGTATATTTTCAATATTACGAGCACCGGTATCGACTTCCTGGCTGCGAGCAACAATATGCAGCATGACATCGTCGTCGTAACTGAATTCAGCGCCATAATGCTCATTTACACGCTTGTCGATACGATTCATGTTGATCTTGCAGATCTTCATTAAATCATCATCACTGAGTGGGTAGTAGGGGATGACGGTGGTTCGACCCAGAAATGCTGGTTTGAAGTGCTGTAATAGTTGTGGACGGAAATTATCCAGCAATACATCGGGCTCGGGTAGTTCATCACCCGCTGCACACATGGCACGGATATGTTCTTCGCCGGCGTTAGAGGTCATGATGATAACTGTATTGCGGAAATCGATATCGCGACCTTCTCCATCTTTAATAGTGCCTTTATCGAACAGGTTATAGAACACATCCTGCACGCCGGGGTGGGCTTTTTCCATTTCATCCAGCAACACCACGCTGTAAGGCTTACGGCGTACGGCTTCTGTGAGTACACCGCCCTCACCATAGCCTACATATCCCGGTGGTGAGCCAAGTAGCATGGAGACTTTATGTTCTTCCTTGAACTCTGACATGTTAATAACTGTAATATTTTGTTCGCCACCGTATAGCAGATCAGCCAGGGCAAGGGCTGTTTCTGTTTTACCTACACCGCTAGAACCCACCATAAAGAATACACCTATGGGTTTGCGTGGATCGGTTAGGCCTGCACGAGACGTCCGAATGGCCTGGGCAATGGCGTCGAGACCGTGTTGTTGTCCAATGACACGTTGTCCAAGTACATTTTTAAGATCGAGTACGGTATTGATTTCATCCGATACCATTTTACCTACCGGGATACCCGTCCAGTTAGCGACAACTTCAGCGATTGCCTGACTATCAACATTTACCTGAATCATCGGTGTCTCACCCTGTAATTCAGTGAGCGAAGCCATGAGTGTATGGAGTTTTGCTTTTATAGCCTCACGCTCGGCATCTTCCAGCTTTTGTGGTGCATTGTCTTTTTTGGCCGCTTCTTCTGATAAGTTCTGGGCATGGAAATCATCTTCAATTTTGCCCTGTAGCTCATGAATCTGATTAACTATATCTGTTTCCTTGTCCCATTGGGCTTGCTGAAGTTCTAGATTAGCCTCTAATGTGGTTTTTTCAGCCCTTAATTCGGCAATGCGATCATCACAATTACCCAGAGTGGCATTTTCACGCTGTAGAGAAGTGATATTGGTTTCACATTGTGTGATCCGTCGATGTGTGTCTTCTATTGCTGCAGGTGTCGCACTTTGACTTAAGGCGACTCTGGCACAAGCGGTATCGAGCAGGCTGACAGACTTATCAGGTAGCTGGCGTGCCGTTATATAGCGACTGGAGAGTTTCACAGAATCGACAATGGCTTCATCCATGATACGAACACCATGATGATTAGCCAACATCACTGAGATAGCCCGCATCATATCAATGGCTTTGGCCTCATCAGGTTCTTCAATTTTAACCACCTGGAAGCGGCGGGTTAGCGCTGGGTCGCGTTCAAAATACTTCTTATATTCGGCCCAGGTGGTTGCAGCAATTGTGCGTAATTCACCTCGGGCGAGAGCGGGTTTTAATAAATTGGCGGCATCACCCTGGCCTTCTTTACCGCCGGCTCCAATTAAGGTGTGGGCTTCATCAATAAACATGATGATAGGTTCAGGTGAGGCTTTGACTTCGGCAATCACTGATTTAAGGCGGTTTTCGAATTCACCTTTCACACTTGCACCTGCTTGTAACAATCCCAGGTCAAGACTACGAACAGTGACCCCTTTTAAAGGAGTGGGTACGTCACCGGATGCAATGCGAAGTGCAAAGCCTTCGACGACTGCTGTTTTACCTACACCGGCTTCACCGGTAAGAATCGGGTTGTTTTGACGTCGACGAATTAAAATATCAATAATTTGACGAACTTCTTCATCACGGCCCAGTATGGGGTCAATCTTTCCATTTTTGGCATCTTCTGTCAGGTTGACTGTGAATTTATCCAGTGCGGGTGTGCTGCTGGGACCAGCCGACTGGTTGGTATCAGAGGATGAAGTATCACCAACACCGGCACTGACGGATTCTGAGGTGCTACCAACAATTGAGGGTAGTACAGCGCGCAGAGACTCGGGTGCTATTTTCTTTAACTCACCAGAAGAAATCTCAGTTGAACGGCGTAAGTTGTCATCAAGCATAAGTGCTGCAAGTATATGCGCAGAGGTGGCCTGAGGATGACCGTATTCGACAGAGGCCAACATCCAGGCATTCTTGGATAGATCAACGACATTGGGGGACAGAGCCGGGGCACGAGTATTGCCGGCCTTTATTTTGTCCAGTTCTCGATTGAGATCAGCTAATAGTTTGCCCGGATTGATTTCGAATTTCTCTAACAATGCAGAAATATCACTGTCAGGTAGTTCTAGTAACTTGATTAACCAGTGTTCAATTTCAACGTTATAGTGAGTACGAGCAAGACATAATCCAGCTGCACCTTCTAATGCGGTTCTGCAGGATTCATTGAGTTTTCCAACCAGTGATTTCAGGTCGATTGTGATCATCTTATTTTCCTTAAAATTAAATTTTATTATTGTCGATCAGCAAGAAGGTGCTAGTTATCGTAAGCGGCTTGCAGAGACTGAAATATCCAGTGTTTTATCTTCTTCGGTATAATTAATCGGTTTGCTAGATAGCCATGTATTCCAGCCAATAATTGCTGGTGTTGATTTACTCATTTGAATTTTGGCTGGAATGTCACTCTTTTTAATACGAATAATAAAGTCGTAATCATTTTCCATACCAACATACATTCTTACCAATTCATTGAGTGCCTTGAGTGCATAGGTTCCCGGGGCGAATTTGTCGAGTTGCTGTTTATTGAGTGGGCCAAGGACTATATGAATCTTGCCTTCAGCAAACCAGCCTTTTTTCCCGAGCATAGCGGATCGTCCCAGACAGACATTCCGGCCCGTGGGGTTATTGAGGTCTGGAAGTTTACTGCGAACATCGTCAATCAGTTCTTGCCACTGGCCCACAAATTGTTCAATTTCAACAGGGATATTAAAATGTGAGCGTAGGATTTGTTTTAAGCCAGTAGATGTCCTGACTTGTTGGCTGAATAATCCACTGTAATAAATCAGTGATTCATCTTTTGTATATAAACGGTCTGTTAACCCTTTTGTACCCAGACCAATTAGGGACAATAAGGCACGAGTCTGTGGTTCTTGCTCTGTCTTTATCGGGTTGTGTAGTCGGTTACGCTCATATTGCAGTGGGAGATGGTACTTGGCAGATGCCTGAAAGAATAAGGAGAGTGTTCGATGATTAAATAAATCAAAGAATCGCTCCATGGTCTCATCTTTCTGTTTCTGTCGTTTAAGAACGAGTTCAGTATAATGATAGGGTAAGACGCCCATGCTTCCCGTAAGGCCCATCAGGTTTACGAGCATTTGCCATTGAGTTTTTCCTGACTTCCTGTCAATTCGGTTTATACCAGCAACTTCAGATGAGGGAAAAGCCAGTGACTGATTGGTTTTAAATCGTAATAATTCACCAGCAGGGGGCGTAAATCTAGCTATTGGGTTATATGCAATATTGGACTGAGTTTGTTGATTTTCGTACAGGGCAGAACGTTCCAGCAGACGTACAGCCTGCAGAAATTCATATTCATACGGTGCTTCTGTAAGCTTGCGCGTTATAGAAGTATTTTTTCGCCAGCCCTGGGTGGACATTTTTTCAGGTAACCTTCTTTACTTTTGAGTTTAACGAGTACACGGGTGAATGAATTTAAAGAGCAATATAATGCAAAGAAATGCTCAAGAACTGTGGCAAATAAAAAGCTACTACTACCTGTGAGCTGTGAGTTGTCCAGTTCGATCTCGATTTCTATACCTCGACAAAGAGTGGCTCGGCCATCAATAGTTAATGGTGCGCTTATAGGCCGAGTGTTGACCTGGCTAATAGATTCGATAAGCGCTCGATTGATAGAGGATTCTTTAAAATCATATAAACGCAAGATTTCTTTTAAGGCCTTGGTTGCATCGTCACGGCCAGTAAGCGAGAGATGGTTCAAGCTTAAATGAGAAATCAATCGCCAGCGTGCATTGTTTCGCATAGAGAGGCGTACGGTTGCTGTTGGCTGGATAAGACAACGAATACGCTCACAAGGCGGTGCACTGTCAATACACTGTAGGCGAGGCTGGTCAGCGGAAAATGGCAGCTTAGACGGCTGATCGCGATTACTACAGGTGGTATCTAGAGTTAGTGTGCGATCGTCTGGGTTGTTAGGATTGAAGTGTAAGTCAACCAGACTCAAAAATACATCTGTGCCATCATCTCGCAAATAGGCCCCCATTTTTGCATCACGACGGGCCGAAAACCAGTAAGCATGGTTCTCCTGATTCTGGTTTTCATGATTGATGCCATATAGCGGTAAGTATGTTTCTTTGTCACCGGCTGATGTTGAGGCAGTGACCTTATTAATAGAATAGACTTCGTATCCTATTGGGCGTCTGGCGTCTGGAATGACCTGATACTCAGTAGAGGTATGATCAAGTTTGATTGGGTCTGTTCGATGATTAAAAAGGTTGACCGCCGGTGTGCACCCTGTTTGAAAAGTATCTGCAGAGATATTGTGTTCAAGTTCAACATCTGAATGACCCAGGTAGATATAAAATTCAAGCGTGTTCTCTGTGTCTGCAGTGATTTTGTCTGCAAAGCCTTCAATGTCAATGAACATGAACTTTTCTGGAAACGTAAAGTATTCCGTCAACAGGCGATACCCAACGAATGATGAGTCAGGGTAGGGCAGTAGGCCCTCGTTAATGTCAAAGCCGACAGCTTTGATGACATTAGACGGTAAACGCACAGGGTTACTGTCACTCTCTGATTTTGTCATGACCACTGCCTGGCAGTTATTTAGCAATAACTCATAGAGCGGATTAATATGTTGAGGTTGACCTTTGAGGTAGAGGCGAATGCGATCAGGCTTAATATCGGCAAAGCTAATTTCATTAGTAAATGTTTTCAGAGATAGTTTTAAAACACCGCCAGAGCCCTTTAAATGCTGTGAACCAGGTGTTGTAAATGGACGACCGAGTAAATTGGCGCTGGTTATCTTGAACGGGTGTAAATGTGTGTCATATATAGTAGAAAAGCGACAGTTTTCACCCTGGAATTGTTCTGTTTCCAGTAAGGTATTTTTCGGCAAGCGATAACTTGATTCCAGTTTTTCTTCATCCGCAATAAATTGCGTAATGGTCATTGAAGGTATAGGTCGGTGGTAATGTGGAAATAGTACTTCTAATAACCCATCACTTAATTCGGGAAAGTCATCATCTAGCTTATGCTGTATACGGGCATTTAAGTAAGCGAAACCTTCAATAAGACGTGAGACATGCGGGTCTTCTATGGTCTCAGCATTAATGCCCAGACGACCTGCAATCTTAGGGTGCTCATTTGCAAATTCAGAGCCCATTTGCCTGATAAAGGCAAGTTCTTTTTCGTAGTAGGGAAGTAATTCATCCGCCATGGCCGGTCTCTTCAACATTCACTGTGCGGGTTACAGGTTCCAGAATAGAGTCAAAGACGACGACTTCCGGTGCGGGATCTGCGTACAGGGTGGCATCAATTCTAAATCGTAGTGTACGATCAAGAGAGTCTGCATTTTCCATATAATTTACTTTTACAGATTTAAACCTGGGTTCAAACTCAATGAGAATGGATTCCAGATGGTCAATAAATTCTTTGCGTTTGACTTTGTCTGATATATTGACCGTGGCCAGATCAGGAAGTCCATAGTTCATTAATGAGCTTTTGAGTTGAATATAGTCATCGTCTGGTTCCATCATGCGAAAACGTGTATTGAGCAGGTTTTCAAGATCACGACGCACACTATTTCGTAACTCTTTAAGCTTCTGATGCTGATCTAAATCTATTTCCACCTGATTATCTGGCTCGTTATCAAATAAACGATCCAGTATGGAGGGTCGGAGTTTCTTTTTTTTGTCAACACGTGCCATTGTCAGGTTACTTTTCAAGCCGTTAAAATTATTTGTTTAAGCTGATTGAGCCAGCTCAGTTACAAGTTCAAGTTCGGATACCATATGATCGAGTTGGTAGTGTGGTCGTAAGTGAATAACACAGACAAAATCACCGGGTTTTTCTGGATGTTCTCTTACTTTTACTGCAGCTTCACGTAATGGATAACGTGCTTGTTCTTCCCACTCTAAATCTTCGCGCCCAGTTGTGTATTTAAATAACCAGTTGCGAAGATAGTCTTCACATTCATCCGCGGTAATAAATGAGCCCACTTTGTCGCGAATAATAACTTTAATATAATGAGCTACTCGAGAACCGCATAAGACGTGTTGTAACATTGCAGATAAGCGGGCATTAACTTCTGCTTCACGACTGGTTTGACGAGAGGGTTTGCGTGCAGACTGGTTACCATAAAATGCTGCAAACGGTGTGTCATAGCACTGACATAAAGGTACAAGCCCAAGGTCGCTCAGTTCACGTTCCTTTATATCCGTAATAATGACATCGGTGACCGGCTTGATTGCGACATCAGCTGCATCTGATTCGAAGTGATCACACGGTAGGTTTGTGAGAAGACCACCACCCATTTGATTACGTGGAACACCACGGATGTGTCCAAACCAGCCGACATTAGCAAATTCACGTATCATAATAGCTGCGAATGCATAAGCAGCATTGCCCCAGCAATAGTTTTCTCGACCATTGCTGGCGCATTGCTCATAGAAAAACATACCTTTGTAACTGCCCGCTGTTTTTCGATAGGGTAAACGCATCAGTATATGTGGCATGGTTAAGCCAACAAATTGTGAATCAGGTTTTTCTCTGAACGCACGCCACTTAATGTATTCTTTTTGCGCAAAAATACTATGTAGATTAAGAGGGTGTCCTAGTGTTGAGAAATCATCAAGTCCGAATAGCTCAGGTGCTGCAGCTGCAATAAAAGGTGCAAAGGAGGCTGCTGCGACTTGTGAAATGCCTTCTAAGGTCTGAATGTCATCGTGCTTGTGATGTTTAGATGGCTTGTGACTAATTTCATAGTCGCCAATTAAAACGCCATAGGGTTCACCACCAGGCGTACCATATTCTTCACTATATATTCTCTGGAATAACTGACTTTGATCGAATTCAAGTGCGCGTGACATATCACGTGCAAGTTCTTTCCAGCTAATATCCAGTACTTTAATTTTTATATTCTTTGTACCATCAGCCTGTACAGCCAGGTACCAGAGCCCACGCCAGGAGGCTTCGAGCTTTTGAAATCGTTTGTGATGAATGATCGCATTGACCTGGTCATTGATCATGTGATCGATATCCGCTATCGATCGATGAATTGCATCAATAATATCATCGGGTTTTTTAAGAGACGCTATCGGTGTAAATTCAACCAGCCAGTATGAGAGTGCTTTTAAATAATCTATTTCATTTAAAAACTGCTGGATACTCGTGATATACGCCGATCTTGAGCACAAATTGTCAATATTAGTGCTGGACTCTTGTGTCTTTTCCCTGGACATTCATTTACCAGTATTGCGATTAAGCAGTCATGTTTTTTTATTTATAGAAACAGAAACCGCATCTAAAGTAGATACGGTTTCTATTCACACAGTGAAAATAAGCCTTATCCCGCTTTTGGAATGCTAGCTACCATGCGCATTGAAGCACTAAGTTCTTCCATTTGTAGCCATGGACGCATCCAGGCAACTGCACTGTAGACACCAGGTTGACCAGGCATTTCTTTCACTTCAATGCTGGCCTCTGCAAGTGGGAAGCGGGCTTTCATGTCAGCGCTGGCACCTGGGCTGGCGTTGACATAGGCAGAGATCCAGCGGTTTAGCCATTCTTCTGCATCACTGGCTTCCATAAATGAACCGATTTTGTCGCGCGCCATTACTTTCAGGAAGTGTGCAATACGTGAAGTTGCCATGATATACGGCAAGCGAGCTGAAATTTCAGCATTTGCAGTTGCTGCAGGGTCATCAAACTTTTTAGGCTTCTGGGTAGTTTGTGCGCCAAAGAATACCGCATAATCGGTGTTCTTGTAGTGGCATAGTGGTAAAAAGCCAAGTTTGCTGAGTTCCGCTTCACGACGATCCGTGATGCCAATTTCTGTTGGGCATTTCTGATCTGTATCACCGTCATCACTTACAAATGTGTGGCTGGGTAAACCTTCTACCTTACCACCGCCTTCAGCACCTCGAATACTTGTGCACCAGCCATATTCCGCATAAGACTGTGTAAGTGTTGTACCCATTGCATAAGCGGCGTTCATCCAGCAGTATTCATCATGACCACTTTCTAACTGGCGGCCTTCCTGATCTAACCTGGCTTCTTCAAAATTGAAAGCCTCTACAGGTTTTGTGTCCTGGCCATAGGGCAGACGAGCCAGTACACGAGGCATTGTTAATGTGACGAAACGAGAATCTTCACTATCCCGGAAGCTACGCCATTTTATATATTCTGCAGAATCAAATATTTTTTCAAGATCTCGTGGCTTTGATAGTTCTGTGAAGCTGTCAAAACCGAACATTTTAGGATCGGCTGCTGATACGAAAGGACAAAAGCCTGCAGCAGCAACGTTAGACATACTGGTTAACAAGTCCAGGTCGTCTGGATGGGCTGAGAACTCAAAGTCACCGACTATGGCAGCATAGGGTTCACCACCAGCGGTGCCAAATTCGCTTTCATATATTTTCTTGAAAATCTGGCTTTGATCGAATTCAACTGCTTTCTCAAGGTCTTTACCGAGTTCTTTTTTACTGATATTTAGAACGCGTAATTTCAGATCTGTGCTGGTTTCTGAGTTCATCACCAGGTGATTAAGTCCACGCCAGGAGCCTTCCAGTTTCTGGAACTTTTCATTCTGCATGATGGCAGATAACTGCTTAGACATCACCTGATCAATAGCTGCTATAGCATTATTGATGGTTACAGTTAGATTCTTATCCCACTTAACTGTGCCAGACATGGCCTCTTTAGTCAGTGTTTTTAACAGCTCCTCAGTCTCATCTCTTGAGGTTTGCTTTGTAGCTGAAATAGCTTGTTCGAGGAAGCTGAGGGCTTCTTGAGCTTCAGCTTCCTGTGCTTGTGACTCTTGTTCTGTAACGCTCATTATTCTTCACCTTCTTTTTCTTCTGTACCTAGTTCACCTTGTAATGCGGCAAGGGCGTCTGTACTGCTTAATACTTCTTCCAGTAAATTTTCAAGGTCTTCAGAACGGTCAGCTTTTGTTAGAAGATCACGCAGTTTGTTACGTGTTTCCATTAGTTTTTTCAAAGGATCGACTTTTTCAACAATGTTTTGTGGCTCAAAGTCTTCCATGTTTTTGAAGTCCAGGTTGATGGCCATTTCGCTGCCATCAGCTTCTAGTGTGTTTTCAACCTTCATGTTGACCTGGGGAGATATATTGTTCATAACTTCATTGAAGTTATCACGATCGATTTGTGAGAATTTACGATCTTTAAGGGCTTTTTTGTTTTCAGTGTTGTCACCTGAATAGTCACCCATTACACCCATTACAAAAGGGATTTCTTTCTCTTGTACTGCACCGTTTGTTTCGACGTCGTATGTAATGTGAACGCGTGGTTTCCTTACGCGCTTTAATTTGTCATGAATGCTTTCAGACATAGTTTAGTCCTCTTTAATTAAATTAATATTCGTCTTCAGTTTTGACGCCAGTTAATGAACCATAAAAATCTCTAGCTGAAGAGTCTGGTATAAGTTCTTTTATTAGGTCATCCAGTGGCATATCACCCCATTTAACCGCACGTTCAAGCATGTATGATATTGGTGAATGAGGTTCTGTATTTCGAAAAAACTCTGAAATTTCAGTGAGTTTCTTAAAGGCTTCAGTACGCGATTTGACAGGTCCTGAAACTTGAGAGGTGGTAGTGTCAGTGGTTTGTACTGATGCGTCACCCTGGTCATTCGCTGATTCTTCGGCAGGTTCATCAGACGGCATTTTATACTTGCCTATATGATTGATTGCACCCAGGCACTCTTCTAGAATATTAATTATATTGCTGGTTGGAGGCGAATCATTGATGCCACAATATTCATCGAGCAAGTTACTGACTTTGCGATAGGTAGCAATTGCATCAGTAACATCATCTCGGAGGTCTACAAAAAAAGTTTCGCTTGAATCAGATACCGCTCGTTCAACATCATCATTACTAAATCCCAATTTTGAAGCTTTGGCAGCTTTGGCTTCTTCATCGAGAATTTTATCAATATCGAGAGCCTGTTGATATTTCCAGTAGCTGAATGGGCCTGGGTCATATCCCTGTGTTATTTCGACATTTCGAATAGGTGCAATTAACACACCTTCAGCACCTTCGCCATTCAAGCCTGTAAGCGACGCAACACGCGTCTCAATACCGTCTTCATCTGGCAAAGGATATAGATTGTCCCAATATTTATCGACCAGTCCATGAATTAGTTTAAAGCCGTCACGTAGCCCCTGAAATCCATAACGTCGAATCAGTGCTTCGGTATACCAGCTGGCTACCTCAAGGTCTTTAGCGTTGTTTTGAAGAATGTCAGGAGCGAGCTCAAGTATCTTTCTCCATTGGTCATCTGCTTCACTACTGTCGCCATCAAACATGTTATTTCGTTCTGCAGCACGTGCTGCATTACGCGCATCTTTGATTGAGTAATAAGGAGATGTTGGAGAAGGGTTTTCGCGAATATCTTCGCCCACTGGGTTATCTTCAGATATCGGTTGTAACAGACTATCCAGCTGTAATAGTTCTTCAGACGCCATTATTATTCTTATTCCTTGATATTTAAATCGATTAGAAGCGTTTCCTAGTTCTGGCGCTACTCACGCTTCAATCGTCGTATTTATAAGGTATTGTTCTCCTCATGTAAAGCATGAGTGTGTAATGTGGTTACAATTTGATCAAATCGGTTGAATTATTTTTAATTAGAAATTCTTTTTGATTAAAAATTAATCAAAATTTATACAGCTTTAAAGTATATGTTTAAAATTAATTGATCAAAAAACAACCAGAAATTAAAACAAAATCTAAAAATAAATATTGTGATTGATTAAAAAATAACCAATAAGGATTAAGCCGTAGCATCGATATATGAAAATAAAAATGGTTAATACTTGATCGGGTTATTTTGTGTTTTTTCTTAGATGTAAAGCAATTTATCAATAATAGTGAATGAATATTAAATTATTAAAAGAACAGTTATAGTTGCTCGATTGATTAAAAAATATACAATCATGAGTTGTATAGACTGTTTGAGTGGAATATTTTATTGAATAATAAATGATCAATTAAATATTTATTTTAAAGCTATCAGCAATTGAAAATATGTGATCAAATAATGTACATAATCTTGAGATAAATTAATATTGTTGACGTTGAGAGTGTTTATTTATTAATCAAAAATCTAAAAGTAAGATGATTGGTAGATAGTATTTTTGATCAAAAAACGATCAATTGATTAAGATTTGTCACAGTCTACTTGGAACATTTTGAATCTATGGGTAGAATTTGCCGATTCAATCAGGATTTTATTTCATAAGTATTGTATAAAGGCCTTGGTTTATGTAGAGGCTAGTTTCACCAGGTTGCTGATAATTTACTTGTCAGTTTAATGATGAAACCAAGGATAAAATAAGACCAATATAGGCGATTGTCAGGACGATGTGTTGAATGTCATTATTAATAACAATAACAAATGCACCTGATTTGGCAGCTCTTGCTGAATCGAGTAAAACCTTTGAAATGCAAGGTGGTTCAATCGGACGAGGTAAAGACAACTCCTGGGTTCTTGATGATCCAGAGCGTTTTTTATCGTCTCGTCACTGTCAGTTAAGTAGTGAAAATGGACTGTTTTATCTTACAGATTTGAGTACAAATGGCACTTTTTATAATGGCTCAACGAACCCCATGGGTAAGGGTACAAAAGTATCACTTAATGATGGTGACACATTCGTAATCGGTGATTACGAATTTACTGTCAGTCTTTGGAATCCAGTCCAACAATCAGTGCAACAAAATGACCCTATGTCTGCTGGGCCATTCTTTGCTGATGTTAATATTTCTTCACCTCAGCGCGACAATGATGATTTATTTCAATCAGCTCCTGTTGAGCAGAATGGTTTCGGCTTTAACTCGGAATTTGGTGGTAGTCCATTTGGTGGTGGTCATGTTTCAAGTGCCGATTCATTATTAAGTATCAGTGCTGAAGAAACAGATCCTTTAGCGGCACTGGACAAAGCACAAGGTGGTCATTCACGAAAAACAAATGATGTCTTGGGTGGTTTCACTGCAGGTGATGATCGATTTTTATCAGGACCAACACATTCTGATATGTCTGAGCCATTAAACCAGCAGATTTCATGGCCATCTGCAGTTCCTGAACATGATGCATTCAGTGGTGGTGCAATACCTGATGATTGGGATGATGATTTGCTTTCACCATCGGTACCGGTAGAACAGGTTGAACTACCTGTAGTCAAGATGGCGCAAAAACCTGTACGATCATTTGATAAAGCACCAAATCCAGATGAGATAGTGATTGATGCTGGTGATCAGATACATAATTCCACTCAGTATGATGACCGTGAAGTAGTGATAGCTACTGCTCAGCAAGAGGCGCTTGAGAAAGCAAATGCAAAAATACAAGCTGAGCTGGAGATCCTTAAACAACAGGTTAATTCACAAAGCCGCAGTCCCAAATCAGAAATAACAGTTAATACGACATTAGTTGATGCAATGGGATTTGAGGACCGTGATTTGATTGATGAACAGATAATAAATATCAATCAGATGGCTGGCGAGGTAATGCGTGAAATGGTAAGTGGTTTAATGCAGGTGCTTGGCTCACGTAATTCAATCAAAAATGAATTTCGTATGAGTGTTACGACTATTCAACCAGTAGAAAATAATCCATTAAAGTTTTCTGCAAATGTTGATGATGCTCTGGAAAATATGTTTCTTAAGCAGGGTAATGCTTATAAAAGGCCGGTTGAAGCGGTACGTGATGGTTTTGAAGGCATAGCTGAGCACCAAGTTGCAATTTTAGCGGGTATAAGAGCTGCCTTTAAAGGTGTGATTGAACGCTTCGATCCAGTTTTGTTAGAAGCTAGATTTGCAAAGCAAAATAAAGGCAGTTTAATCCCCGGTAGTCAGAAGGCTAAAAACTGGGATTCATATCACGAATATTATAATGATCTTGCTGGTGATATTGATAACTCATTTCAATATCTGTTTGGTGATGAGTTCGTTCAGGCCTATGAAGATCAGTTACAAAAACTGGCAATCGCTAGAAAATTAAATAAATCAGAAAAATAATCACAGGAACTATCATGAAGTATTATCAAATATTGAAAATGATATTTGCTATTGGAATCACAAGTTATCTTACAGCCTGTCAATCAATGAATGGGGCGGTCGGTGGCTATTTTGGACTGGATACAGATTTACAAATAGATTTTAAAGTAGATGCTGATATTAATCCAGATGAGATAGGTAAAGCATCCCCGCTGTTTATACGTATGTATGAACTTAAAGCCAGCAAAATGATGAAGAAAGCTGACTTTATAGAGATTTATGAACGTGACAAAGAAGTATTAGGTGCTGATGTAGTTGCTATGCACAAATTAAAGCGTTTCAAACCTGGTGAGAGCCGTACTGAGTATTTTGTACTGGATAAGAATGCGCATTTTGTTGCTTTATATGCTGAATTTCTTGAGTTTAAGGAATCAAAATACAAATTAGTGATTCCTGTAGTAGCAAACAACGTTTTTAGGAATTCTGTCACTATTCGTGTTGCAGGAAATGAATTGATTCTGGATGAGGAAGTGAATATGGATATTGATGAGGGAAGTAGTCTTAAAAATGTTACAGAGAAAGCTAAAAAAACTTCAGGTGCATTAGAGAAGTTAATGTAAATATTACAAGCTTAATAAAAACACTTAATTACCAATTTATAAATTAGCGAAAAAATATGTCATTAGATAGCAAAGTTGTATGGTCGGAAGGAATGTTTCTGAATCCTCAGCACTTTCAGCAGCAGGAACGATATTTTGAGCGGCTGGTTGATGGGAAGTGCTCAGCTTATGGTGCATATGGCTGGGGTGTGCATGAGTTTGAAGTTGACCAACAGTTACTTTCATTGGGAAAAGTTTCTCTTATAAGGGGTAAAGGTGTATTTCCTGATGGTACACCTTTCAGTTTTCCTGATGTCGATGAGGCGCCACCTGTATTTGAGGTTCCTGAGAATACGCATAATAGTATTGTTTATTTGTGTGTGCCGGTTAAGAGACCAGGAGCAGTAGATGTTATCGCAGGTGAAAGCACGCAGGGTCTGGCACGTTATTATAGCTATGAACAGGAGACTCGTGATGTTTCAAGTGAATCTGGTGACAATATTTCGATGGATGTGGGTAAGCTGCGCTTCCGCTTAATGCTAGAAACAGACGACTTAAGTGGTTACGCCTGCGTAGGCCTTATTCGCATAGCAGAATCACGCGATGATAAGAATGTACTTCTCGAT
>JBFFSQ010000042.1:0-17796 GCA_041572275.1 Gammaproteobacteria bacterium | reverse complement strand
TGCCAGATTTCTGGCCAGTACCAGGGGTCCTTAAGGAATTTACTGGCAATGCCCCAAAGCGTATCGCCTTTTTTCACGGTATAATGTCGGGGATAATCGGCCTTGATCTGTATGGCCTGGGTTGGAACGGGTGCTGTTTCTGCGGCCGATACAGTGGTGTCAGCCGCTTCAGTGCTGGGCTGGACCTGTGGTTCTGGTTGTGGCGGCACGGGCTTCGAGGCGCATGCGGACATAAGTATCGCAGCCCCAATCAAGAGGACAGGAAGTCCAGTGTGGGTCCCAAGTGCTCTGATATCCAAGGTAGATTCCCCATATTTATCCGTGGTTTTCAAGAGTTTAGCTGATAAACTTGAGTTGTTAAAGTAAGTTAGCTAAATATCTTGTTATTTGTGTAATGACCGAGGCTGGCATAATTGCCGGTGGTCGAAGAAAGTAGGTTTGTTTGTATGGCCAAACTGGACATATTATGTTTTCCCGATGATCGTCTGCGGACAGTAGCGAAACCCGTGGATGTGGTGGATGATGATATTCGTCAGTTGATTGATGATATGTTTGAAACTATGTACGCGGCCCCCGGCATTGGTCTGGCGGCTACTCAGGTAAACGTGCATAAACAGGTCATTGTGATTGATGTTTCCCAGGAAAAAGATCAGCCCTTGTGTTTGATAAACCCTCAAATTGTTGATTCAGAGGGTACCGAAGAATGTGAAGAGGGTTGTCTGTCGGTGCCCGGTATCTATGAAACAGTACAGCGAGCTGACCATATCACGGTAAAAGCACTGGACCGGGATGGTCAGCCATTTGAGCTGCAGGCCGGCGAATTGCTGGCAGTCTGTATCCAGCATGAAATGGATCACCTGAATGGAAAACTGTTTGTCGATTATCTGTCGACTTTGAAGCGTAATCGGATCCGTAAGAAGCTGGAAAAACAGAAAAAAGCTAAGGTCATGTAGGTCACGGATGTCACAATTAAGAATCGTTTTTGCCGGTACGCCGGATTTTTCAGTTCCACCCCTGCAGGCCTTGCTGGATTCAGAGCATCAGGTGGTGGCAGTTTATACTCAGCCAGACCGTCCTGCCGGTCGTGGTCGCAAGCTTAAACCGGGGCCGGTAAAACAACTGGCGCTGGATCATGGTGTTCCCGTCTATCAACCTCTATCTCTTAAAGATGCATCAGCCCAGGCCGAGTTAGCAGCGCTGGAGGCTGATCTCATGGTCGTGGTGGCTTATGGCCTGATCCTGCCCAAACAGGTCCTGGCCATGCCTCGTCTCGGTTGTATCAACATTCATGCTTCATTGTTGCCACGTTGGCGTGGAGCCGCTCCCATTCAGCGGGCAATTCTTGCGGGTGATGAAGAAACAGGAATTACTATCATGCAGATGGATGAGGGCCTGGATACTGGTGATATGTTGCTGAAAATGCCTTGTGCCATTGAAGCGGACGATACCGGTTCCCGTCTCCACGACAAATTATCACAGCTGGGTGCCGATGCTTTGATGGAAGTGTTACCCGCCTTGATCAATCAATCAGTGTCACCAGAGAGGCAGAATGATGTTGAGGCCTGTTATGCTGAAAAATTACAGAAGTCAGAGGCACTGCTGGACTGGACGTTGCCGGCCAAGCAACTGGCAGCCAAAGTACAGGCGTTTAACAGCTGGCCGGTGGCACAATCCGAATTAAAGCAGAATGATAAAACTCAGATGCTGCGTATCTGGCTGGCCCATGCGCTGGATGACAGTGCCTCGGCACAGCCTGGGCAAGTGCTAAAGTGTGATCGTGAAGGCATCGATGTAGCCACCGGTGAGGGTGTGTTGCGTTTATTGCAGGTGCAGTTGCCTGGTGGTAAGCCGATGGCGGTGAAAGATTTTGTCAATGCCCATGATCTCACCGGTCTGGTTCTTGGTCATGGCTAAAATTAGCAAGCAACCGGATGGTCGTCGACAGGCTATCAAGGCGTTGCAGGCTGTGATTCAGAACGGCGAGTCGTTGAGTACGGCATTACCGCAATACAGTACAGACTTACACAACGCACAGGAGCGGGCATTTATGCAAATGCTGGTATATGGCGTCTTGCGTAATTACTGGCGACTTAAAGCCCTGCTTGCTCTGATGCTGGTCAAGCCACTGAAAGTAAAAGATCATGATATTGAGCTGGTGCTGATGATGGCGCTGTTTCAGTTAATGGATACCCGGGTGCCGGATTATGCCTCTGTGGATGCATCTGTGAATCTGGTTCGCAGCCTGGGTAAATCCAAAGCCTGGGCAACCGGGCTGGTTAATGCTGTCTTGAGAAACTTTATTCGTGAGCAGGATGACTGGCTTAAAAAACTGGATGCCAAACCCCAGGCGGTGCACCGACATCCACAGTGGATGATCGATCGACTAAGAAAAGACTGGCCAGAACAGTGGACCTCGATTCTGCAGGCTAATAATGAGCAGGCGCCCATGACCCTGCGCATTAATCGGCAACGTATCAGTGTTGAAGATTATCAGCAGAAATTAGGTGCAGAAGCACAGTCATTTGATCAGGCTCTGGTGCTAGAGCAGGCAACCGATGTACATGAATTACCGGGATTTGAAGACGGCTGGTTTTCAGTACAGGATGCCGCAGCACAAAAGGCGGCGCCGTTACTGGATATTGCGGCCGGTCAACGGGTGCTCGATTGCTGTGCTGCACCTGGGGGGAAAACCTGCCATGTGCTGGAGCTGGAGCCAGACATTGAGATGTTGGCCATGGATATTTCAGAGCAGCGCCTGTCTCGGATACAGGAGAATTTAGAACGCCTGGGCTTATCCGCTGAGTTAGTGGCCGGTGATGCGTCCAGTCCCACTGACTGGTGGGACAGTCGACCGTTTGACCGTGTCTTACTCGATGTACCCTGTTCTGCTTCTGGCGTGATTCGTCGGCATCCAGATATCAAAATCCTGCGCCGTCCCAATGACATTGCTCAGCTGGTGACAATCCAGCAGCAGATCCTGACTGCCATCTGGCCGTTATTAAAGCCCGGTGGCAAATTGTTATACGTAACCTGCTCGGTCTTTAAAGCTGAAAATGAACAGCAGATTGCGTCTTTCCTGACCCAGGAGCCGGACGTGGAAGAACTACCGATTGATGCGGACTGGGGGCTGCCGCGCCCCCATGGTCGACAGATTTTGCCCGGACAGGACAACATGGATGGTTTTTATTATTGCCTCTTACATAAAACAATGTAACCAGACTGGATTCTGCAACCGAAAGGCGTAAACTTCGCGACAATAAGCAGAAGAATGAACGGTAATGAAAATTCTGATTTTGGGCGCGGGCCAGGTGGGCTCATCAGTCGCCTCAAACCTGGCTTCTGAAGCCAACGATATTACTCTGGTAGATAATCAGGTGGGGCTCCTTAATGAGCTGCGTGACCGCCTTGATATCCAGACGGTCACCGGTAACGCTGCGCATCCTAAAGTGCTTGAGAAGGCTGGGATCGAGGATGCGGACATGTTGATTGCCGTTACTAACAGTGACGAAACTAATATGGTTGCCTGTCAGGTCGCCTGGACACTGCACCACACGCCGACCAAGATTGCTCGAATCCGTTCGGCACAGTATCTCGCTCATCCCGAGTTGTTCATGGGTAATGCCCTGCCCATTGATGTGCTGATCAGCCCGGAAGAGATCGTCACTAATTATATTTCAAATATCATTGAATACCCGGGTGCCCTGCAGGTGCTGGAGTTTGCGAATGGTCGTGCCGTGCTAGTGGGTTTGCGGGCCTATTATGGTGGTCCACTGGTCGGCCATGAATTGCAGGAAATTCGCAAACATATGCCCACTATTGATACCCGTGTGGCGGCAATCTACCGTCGTGGTCGTGCCATCATCCCCATGGGACATACGGTTATCGAGGCCGATGACGAAGTGTTTTTTATTGCGGCGCGGGAAAATATTCGGGCGGTGATGAAAGAGCTGCGTCGTGTCGACAAGAAAGCGCGACGTGTGATGATTGCCGGTGGCGGTAATATTGGCAAGCGCCTGGCCGAACGCCTGGAGGGCAATCATCAGGTTAAGATTATGGAGCGCAGCTCTGCGCGTGCCGATCACCTGTCACATACGCTGAATAAGACGGTGGTGTTGCAGGCGGATGCCTCGAATGAGGAGCTGTTGCTGGAAGAGAATATCGACAGCATGGATGTTTTCTGTTCGGTGACCAATGACGATGAAGCCAATATCCTGTCTGCGATGTTGGCCAAGCGCCTGGGCGCCAAGAAAACTATGTCGATTATTAATCGTCCTGCTTATGTCGATCTGATTGAAAGTCAGGATGCGATTGATGTGGCGATTTCACCCGAGCAGGTCACTATCGGGGCCCTGTTGACCCATGTTCGTCGCGGCGATGTGGTATCGGTACATTCTTTGCGGCGTGGTGCTGCCGAGGCCATTGAGGCGATTGCCCATGGCGACAGCAATACCTCAAAAGTGGTGGGGCGTAGTATCGAGGAAATTGACCTGCCAGAAGGGACCACCATCGGCGCCATTGTTCGCGGCACTGAGGTGATTATTGCGCATCATGATACGGTGATTGAAGCGGAAGACCATGTGGTCATGTTTCTGGTTGATAAACGCAAAATTAATGAAGTCGAAAGCCTGTTCCAGGTTTCGGTGACCTTTATTTAAAAAACTAGATTGTCGTGCATTTTAAAGTCATACAACGCATAACCGGAATTTTGTTGATGCTATTTAGCATCACATCACTGCCACCCCTGTTAATTGACTTGTGGTTTCAGGAAGGTACAGCCATGGCCTTCTCATACAGTTTAGCCAGTTTGCTGGGGCTGGGTTTTTTGCTGTGGTTACCGGTGAAGAATGAGAAAAAGGATTTGCGACTGCGTGATGGTTTTGTTGTAGTGGTAATGTTCTGGTTTGTGCTCGGCGCCTCTGGCGCAGTTCCCTTAATTCTTAGTGAGCAGCTGGACATTGAACTGGTTGATGCTGTGTTTGAGTCGGTATCGGCCCTGACCACCACTGGCGCGACAGTTTTGATCGGGCTGGATGACCTGCCTCATTCGATTCTGTTCTATCGTCAGCAGCTGCAGTGGCTGGGCGGTATGGGTATTATTGTATTAGCGGTTGCGATCCTGCCCATGCTGGGTATCGGGGGTATGCAGCTATACCGCGCGGAAACTCCCGGCCCGGTGAAAGATAACAAGTTGACGCCGCGTATAACTGAGACGGCGAAAGCGTTATGGTATATCTACCTTGGTCTGACGGTGAGCTGTGCCATTGCTTACTGGCTTGCTGGCATGACCGCATTTGATGCAGTGGCGCATAGCTTTTCTACCGTTGCCATTGGTGGGTTTTCAACACACGATGCCAGTATTGGTTACTTTGACAGTCCGCTGATTGAAATGATTGCTGTGGTCTTTATGCTCATGGGAGGTGTGAATTTCGCTTTGCATTTCGTCGCCTTTAGGCGCTGGAGTTTGAAAACCTATAGTGCCGATGCGGAGTTCAGGGCCTACCTGGTGGTGTTGACCACGGTCTCGTTAATTTGTGTCTTCTATCTCTACTTTACCCATACCCTGGGTGATTTGGGCAGTTCCTTACGGCAGGGGCTGTTCCATGCGGTTTCTATTGGGACAACCACCGGGTATGCAACATCGGAGTTTTATCTCTGGCCAGGTTTTTTACCGGTATTGTTACTGTTCACCAGTTTTATTGGTGGTTGTGCGGGTTCTACCGGTGGCGGTATGAAAGTGATACGTGTACTGCTGCTGTTAAAGCAGGGTATGCGTGAAATCGTGCGACTGATTCATCCCAATGCCAAAGTGGTGGTGAAAATTGGAAAAACTCCCGTGTCTGATCATATTATCGATGCAGTCTGGGGTTTTTTTGCCGCATATGTCGCCGTGTTTGTGGTGATGATGTTATTGCTCATGGCCAGCGGTCTGGATCAGGTAACTTCGTTTTCTGCCGTGGCGGCGACGATTAACAATCTGGGTCCTGGACTGGGTGATGTTGGTGCCAATTACTCATCCATAAATGATTTCTCTAAGTGGGTGTTGTCAGTATCCATGCTGCTTGGGCGTCTGGAAATATTTACCCTGCTGCTGTTATTTACGCCGGCATTCTGGAGAAAATAATGCCAGATTGGGATTTACATTATAGCGATCGTGAGGTGGCTGATCTGTCTGTGGCCAGCGTACTGACGGACAACCAGCATTTATTGCCAGCGACAGGAACGGCCCTGGACTATGCCTGTGGTCTGGCGGCCAATGGTCGCTGGCTGTCACAACAGGGCTTTCAGGTGACAGCCTGGGATGCTTCATCCGTTGCCATCGATAAAGTGAATCACTATTGTCAGACCCATAACATCAATCTGCAGGCTGAAGTCCATGATCTCGAACGGGCACCGCTGCCGGAAACTGAAGTTGATGTGCTGGTGGTGAGTTTTTACCTGCATCGGCCAACATTGAAGCAGCTTGCTCAGTTGTTGAAGCCAGGAGGCCTGTTGTTCTATCAGACCTTCTGCGGCAAGCAGCGTAATGGTCGTGGGCCAGGTAATCCCAGTTTTAGACTTGAATCGGGTGAATTGCTGGATGTGTTTGATGATTTGCAGGTGTTGTATTACCGCGAAGACAGTGATTATGGGCCGGCTGATCAGGGCTTGCGGGATCAGGCGATGATCGTCGCCGCAAGGAGCTGAAATGAAGAAATCAACGGCAGGCTCAAGCAAATTAGCCTACAGGGCAAAGTTTAGCGCGAAGTTTCTAATGCCTGGTTTTTGGGCAACCTGGGTGTCGGTGAGTGTATTGTTTTTACTCAATTTGTTACCGCTGGCAGTCACTGATGGTGTGGCGAATATACTGGGCGATCTGGCTCGAAAGATTAATGCCAAACGTCGACGTATTGCGCGAAAGAATCTCGAGTTGTGTTTTCCTGATTTATCGGCAACAGAACTGAAACGAATGTTGAAACAGGTATCTCGTGCTCAGGTTAGAAGCGTGTTGCATTATGGCCTGATCTGGTGGGCGCCAAAGTCTGTTTTAAAGAAACGTATAGAAGTGATCGGTCTTGAGCATATTGAAGCCAGTCGCCAGGCGGGCAGGTCGGTCATTGTAATGACCAGTCACAGTGTTGGCCTGGAAGCGGCAGTAACGATTATCAGTATGCATTACCCAGTGTCTGCAATTTTTAAAAAAATTAAAAATCTCGTTACAAACTGGCTAATTTTTAATGGACGTAGTCGTTTTGGCACTATCCTTTATAGTCGTGATGTCGGTCTTCGACCGGTGATTAAAGATGTGCGTGCAGGCCAGGTATTGTTTTATTTGTCCGATGAGGATCTAGGCAGGGACCAGTCAGTTTTTGTACCATTCTTCGGGATTCCAAAAGCCACTATTCCGGTGCTTGGGCGACTAGCAAAATCATGTAATGCCGATGTTCTACCCTGTATCAGCTGTTATGATGAATCACGCCATAAATATGTGATTCATATACTGCCGGCATTGCAAAATTTCCCTGAGGGTGATGATGAGCAAGATGCTGCGCGCATGAATCAGGCTATTGAAGAAACAGTGGGGATTTGTCCGGAACAGTATTTCTGGACCCTGCGACTGTTCCGTACGCGGCCTGAAGGTGAAGCTCGGTTATATTAAGCAGGCTTGACTGTCAGGTCACAGCTCATGTTTGTATCGTCTTTTGATGGCCATTACTTCAATCGTGTAGCTTGCATACCATCGGTTGCGACCTGTTTCCTGTGCGGCCATGTGTTCCGGCTCCTGTTTCCATTTCACGATGTCGTCTTCACTTTTCCAGTAAGATATGGATATTTCCTGGTCACCTTCGGTGCAGCTAGAAAAAACCCAGACAGCCATAGTGGTTGATGGCGAGTTCCCTCATACGTTTGGCTGTTATGGTGTATTCATCATCGATGTGTTTGATTAGGGCTTTAAAAATAACTGCGTACATAAATCATCCTTGCTGATTGCTGACGAATTCCTTTTTAAATTATTGAGGAGGCTGTGGGCAGCCTTCTCTCATCAGGGGTTTCAATGTCGTTAGCAGGGTTTTGAATAAGTTTTTGTTGAGAGCTTCCTCGCCAGCCAGTAGCTGTTTCATATGTTCCCGTTGTGTCGGCATGGCAAAACAGGCCGGACATGAATCCGGGATAATCTGTAAATCATTGTTGTCGGAAAAGTCCTGCATTTGACGTTCACGGCAATAGACCAGTGGACGAATAATTCGCAAGTCTCCGTCATCGTTTACATAATGTGCTTTCATAGTTTTCAGCTTGCCGCCATGAAAGGCGGACATAAGAAAACTCTCGGCCAGATCATCAAGGTGCTGTGCCAGGGTGATGACATTGAAACCGTGCTTACGAGCGGTGCTGTAGATGATGCCGCGTTTGATGCGTGAACAGAAGGCACAGTAAGACGGTTTACCCATGTGTTCCTGGGCCATCTCCATGATGGGCTCTCGACAATAGTGGTATTCCACGCCTAGATCTTCCATGTAGGGGATCAAGGGCGAGGGATCAAAGTCACCGGCCATTGGGTCCACAGTGATAGCAGCCAGATCGAAGTGAATCGGAGCGTGTTTCTGGAAATGATGCAGGATATGCAGCAGAGACAGTGAGTCTTTGCCACCAGACAGGCCGAGCAGGATTCGGTCGCCATCGCGAATCATGTTGAAGTCGGCGATGGCGCGGCCAGCCTGTCTTAAGATGCTTTTCGGGGGTGTTATAAAGTCTGCCATTGGCAATTAACGTCGTCATGAGATTGTGGATCAAGATTGTGCGTTATTATGCCTGAAGTTCCAGTTTGGGTTAGGGTTTTAGCAAATGAGGAATAAACACGGTGCGCTGCAGGTAGGCTTGAGTCATGATCTGCAGACATAAAAAAACCCCAGCATCCGATGCCGGGGTTTCTGTCATCCCTAACTTTGGTGATTGAGTTTGGCGTTGTAGCTTTTTCCTGGAATCCTTTACTCCTGTAATGGTTCTGGTAATCCTTTAGTTCCCTGTCCCTGTGAATCCTTTCCTGCTACGTCCGAATGTCCTTATGTCCTTTCGAGCCAAGTCCTTTCGTCCATAGTGTTAGTATTCCTGAAGTTATTGAGTCTGGATATAGGTCGTTAGACCAAATGTGTGTAGGATAAATCGGATAGCTGCTGTCAGTCTCTGTGTTGGAAACGCAGCATAAACCTGTGGTCAAAAAAAACCCCAGCATCCGATGCCGGGGTTTCTGTCATCCCTAACTTTGGTGATTGAGTTTGGCGTTGTAGCTCTGTTTCCTAGGTCCTGATGTCCTTGTATTATTATGCTGTCCTTAATCCCTATGTCCTTAAGATTTCCATTCCAGCCACGTCCACTTGCTCCCTATGTCCATGTCAAGCCAAGTCCTTAAGTCCATGATTTAATTATGCAGTGGGTATCAGCTATCTACCATCAGGTGAATGAGGTAGTTGATGTCAGAAAAAGACCGGTTCTTGTGTAGGAAAAATCCTACAGTATTTGAGGGGGCTTCGGCATAGAATAGGTCTATGACGAACTTATACCCTGAAATCGAGCCTTATGCAGTACATAGGGTCTCAGTAACTCATCCCCATGAGTTATATGTCGAGGAAGTGGGTAACCCAGAGGGTATACCAATAGTCTTTCTCCATGGTGGACCAGGTGCCGGCTGTGAAACTGTGCACAGGCAGTTATTTGATCCGGCAGTCTATCGCATTGTTCTTTTTGATCAGCGAGGCTGTGGTCGTTCGTTGCCCCATGCTGAGCTCACGCATAATAGCACCTGGGACCTGGTGAATGACATGGAGGTGATTCGTCAGCAGCTCAAAATTGAGGTCTGGGCTCTGTGTGGTGGATCATGGGGGTCAACGCTGGCATTGGCCTATGCAGAAACTCATCCTCAGCGAGTGACTGGGCTGGTGTTAAGAGGCGTGTTTCTGGCTCGGTCAGAAGATATTCAGTGGTTTTATCAACAGGGTGCCAGTCGCATATTTCCAGATTACTGGCAGGACTTTATTGCGCCGGTTGCAGCGACTGACCGTGACAATATGCTCGATGCGTATTACCGATTACTAACATCAGGTGATGAGCAGGTTCAGATGAGGGCGGCCAGAGCCTGGTCAGTGTGGGAAGGTCGAACTGCGTCTCTGGTGGAAAATCAGCAGGTCATCGATCATTTTAGTGATCCTTATGCGGCATTGAGTATTGCTCGGATTGAATGTCATTATTTCATTCATCACAGTTTTTTACAGCCGGATCAGCTCATTCGAGATATTGGCAGAATTCAGCACATTCCAGGCTACATTGTTCATGGTCGCTATGATGTGATTTGTCCTTTTGATCAGGCCTGGGAGCTACACAAGGTCTGGCCATCCGCTGATTTAAGAATCATGCCTAAATCCGGGCATTCAGTATTTGAAGCAGAAACTACCGCCGCGGTCATCAGTGCCCTCAGTGAACTGGCTGTAAGGATAAAGACATGATTGCATTATTGCAGCGAGTGAGTCAGGCCAATGTCGTGGTTGCTGATACGGAGATTGGTGCGATTGGCCGTGGGTTGCTGGTATTGTTGGGTGTGGAGCAGGGTGATGCCGAAGCACAGGCTCAACGGATAGTGGAGCGTATACTGGGTTACCGGGTGTTTGAGGATGAGGCCGGAAAAATGAATCTTAGTGTGCGTGACATTCACGGTGAACTGTTATTGGTTCCACAGTTCACACTAGCAGCGGATACGGCTAAAGGTATGCGTCCTAGCTTTACCCCGGCCGCTGCGCCTGGGGATGGTGAACGCTGGTTTAATCGCGTGGTCGAGCTGAGTCGTCAGCATATGGGCCAGGTTGAAATCGGTCGCTTTGGGGCGGATATGCAGGTTGGTCTGGTGAATGATGGCCCAGTCACTTTCTGGTTACAGGTAAAATAAAGCTGGGCAATCGACAGAGCGCTTGACACCCGTAAACTTAGGCGATTATAAAGAAGGCCTGATTGAAGCTTATTCAATAGATAATAACCCGCCCCCATGGAGTGTTATATGAGTCAAAATGTGCCAAGTGGTAAATGTTTACTGGCTTTCCTATGGACCAATGCTCTGGTCGTTGCTGTCCTGGAGTTGTTGTTGTTTTCCTTTATTGATCCTGCTGATCTGGCGATAGCTCTTAATCTGGATGTGGATCCGAGTACCTTTAGAATTAAGGCCTATATTTTCACCTATCTGTTTTTATGGATGATGTTCAATGCTTCAACATTCCTCAATTGTTATTATGCGAAGATACGTTATAACAAGTTCCTGCAGAATGAATAACTGGGTCACGAAGTAAGCAGGCTACAATTCATTGATTTTATTCCTGTTTCAAGGGAAATACAGCTTAAATCGCGCCGCGTTCCAGTGTATCCTATGTGTTTTGCGAAAGACTCAACTGGAGAATCCCTGTAATGGCTGAACGTATAGCCGAGGTCAAGCGAGATACGCTGGAAACACAGATTCAAGTGCGTGTGAATCTGGATGGTACCGGCCAATCAAAATTTGAAACTGGTGTGCCTTTCCTCGAGCATATGCTTGATCAGGTTGCACGTCATGGCTTGATTGATCTGCATATTCAGGCAAAAGGGGATTTACACATTGATGCTCACCATACCGTTGAAGATATCGGTATTACACTGGGGCAGGCATTTGCACAGGCAGTTGCTGATAAAAAAGGTATCAACCGTTATGGCCACAGCTATGTACCGCTCGATGAGGCGCTATCACGGGTAGTCATTGATTTTTCAGGTCGACCTGGGCTGGAGTTTCACGCTGACTTTCCTCGCGCCGCCATTGGTGGTTTTGAAGTGGACCTGTTTTATGAGTTTTTCCAGGGTTTTATCAATCATGCCCAGGTTAGTTTGCACATCGACTGTATTCGTGGTCGAAATTCACATCATATAGCAGAAACCATATTTAAGGCCTTTGGTCGTGCTTTACGTATGGCGCTGACAGCAGACCCTCGCATGCAAGGGGTCATGCCCTCGACCAAGGGTAGTTTGTAATGTCGACAATTGCGGTAGTGGACTATGGTATGGGAAACTTGCGTTCCGTGGCCAAGGCGCTGGAGCATGTCGCCGGCGATCAGCGGGTAATCGTGACCGCTGACCCGGCAGCGATCCATGATGCTGAGCGTGTTGTTTTCCCCGGCCAGGGTGCTGCCCGCGACTGCATGAGGGAACTGTCAGATCGTAATTTGATCGATGTTGTATTGCGAGCAGCTCATGAAAAGCCTTTTCTGGGAATCTGTATGGGAATGCAGGTGTTGATGACACACAGTGAAGAAAATAATGGTATTGACTGTATGGGATTGTATGAAGGTAATGTGCACTTTTTTGGTGATAACCTTCATGATGCCGTTGGCGAACGACTGAAAATTCCTCACATGGGCTGGAATCGTGTGCATCATCAGAGTGATCATCCTTTGTGGCACAATATCGCTGAAAATAGTCGATTCTATTTTGTTCATAGCTATTATGTGGATCCGGTAGACCGAGGACTAGTAGCCGCGACGACGGATTATGGTATTGAGTTTGTCTCGGCCATTGCCCGTGATAACGTATTTGCTATTCAGTGTCACCCAGAAAAAAGTGCTGCTGATGGCTTGCAGCTATTACAAAACTTCGCCGAATGGGACGGCCGACAATAATCAGGTAAAGACAATGTTATTAATACCCGCCATTGATTTAAAAGACGGAAAGTGTGTGCGCTTACGCCAGGGCATAATGGAAGACGATACGGTGTTTTCCGATGATCCGGTTGCTGTAGCCGGACGTTGGGTTGAAGCCGGCTGCCGTCGCTTGCATCTGGTTGACTTGAATGGAGCCTTTGCGGGCAAGCCGGTAAATGCAGGGGTAATACATGAAATTGCGGAAGCTTACCCGGATGTGCCGATACAGGTTGGTGGCGGTATTCGCGATGAGGAAACTATTGAGGCCTATCTTGATGCGGGTGTTCGCTATGTGATTATAGGTACCAAGGCCGTGACCGATCCGCATTTTATTAGTGAAATTTGTGCTGGTTTTCCGGGTCATATAATTGTCGGTCTGGACGCCAAAGATGGCAAAGTGGCTGTGGATGGCTGGTCGAAAGTGTCTAGGCACGATGTAATTGATATGGCTCAGCGCTTTGAAGAAGATGGAGTGGAGGCGATTGTTTATACCGACATCAGTCGTGATGGCATGATGCAGGGAGTCAATGTAGAGGCTACCGTACGCTTGGCCCAGGCCATTCATATTCCGGTGATTGCCTCGGGTGGTATCACTAATATGGACGACATCAAGGCACTGACGGCTGTGGAAGACGAAGGTATTATGGGCGCCATCACCGGACGGGCTATTTATGAAGGTACGCTGGACCTGAAAGAAGCCCAGGCATGGGTTGATAGCCAGTCTAAATAGAGAGTGAATTGAGTGTCATTAGCCAAACGTATTATTCCCTGTCTCGACGTCGATAATGGTCGCGTCGTCAAAGGTGTTCAGTTTGTCGATATCCGTGATGCCGGTGACCCGGTGGAAGTTGCCCGGCGTTATGATGAGGAAGGCGCTGATGAAATCACCTTCCTGGACATCACCGCCAGTTCTGATGACCGTGAAACTATCGTTCATGTGGTTGAAAAGGTAGCGGAAGAAGTCTTTATCCCACTCACGGTGGGTGGTGGCATACGTAGTGTCGATGATGTGCGCCGTATGCTGAATGCTGGTGCTGACAAGGTGGCGATAAATACGGCAGCGGTGTTTAATCCCGAGTTTGTCAGGGAGGCCAGCGAGCGTGTGGGTTCCCAGTGTATCGTAGTGGCTATCGATGCCAAAAAGGTTAGTGCCGAGGGTGAACCTGATCGATGGGAAATCTTCACCCATGGCGGCCGGAAACCGACCGGCCTGGATGCGATCGAATGGGCCCGCAAAATGGCCGATTATGGTGCCGGTGAGATTCTGCTGACCAGTATGGACCGAGATGGCACCAAAATCGGATTTGATCTTGAGCTGACCCGTGCGATTTGTGAAGCCGTTTCAATCCCGGTAATTGCCTCCGGTGGTGTCGGTAACCTTGATCATCTAGCTGAGGGAGTAACAGAGGGCAAAGCTGATGCGGTTCTGGCCGCCAGTATTTTTCATTTCGCCGAATACACGGTGCACGAAGCAAAAGAATATATGGCGGCTCGTGGTATCGAGGTCCGTCTCTAGTCATAGAGTGATAAACTATCCCCATGAGTAACTGGTTAGATGAAATCAAGTGGACCGATGACGGTCTGGTGCCCGCTATTGCACAGGATGCAGAAAATGGACGGGTACTGATGTTTGCCTGGATGAATCGTGAATCACTGGCGATGACAGCAGATAAAATGGAAGCTGTTTATTATTCCCGTTCGCGTCAAAAGCTCTGGCACAAGGGTGAAGAGTCTGGCCATACGCAGAAGGTGCGATCGATTCGGGTGGATTGCGATGCTGATGTGATTTTACTGGAAATTGAACAGATCGGTGGTATTGCCTGTCATACTGGACGTCAGAGCTGTTTTTACAAAGAGTACCAGGATGGGCATTGGCAAAGCGTCGATGCAGTGATTAAAGATCCTGCTGAAATTTATGCCGGTCAGGATATATCGACAGATGATGAGAGGAAGTCGACATGAGTGATATACTCGCCCGCCTGGCAGAGGTGCTCGAAGAACGCAAACAGGCAGAGCCTGATTCTTCCTATGTAGCCAAGCTTTATGATAAAGGTCTGGATGCCATCCTGAAGAAGATTGGAGAGGAAGCCACTGAGACGGTGATGGCCGCAAAAGATGGTGTTAAAGAAAAAATCATCTATGAAACGGCAGATCTCTGGTTTCATAGTATGGTATTGCTGGCCCAGCAGGGCTTGTCACCGGATGATGTGCTGCAGGAGCTGGATCGACGGTTTGGCCTGTCTGGTCTGGATGAAAAAGCAGCGAGAAAAGACTAGTCGTAACAATCGGTGTGAATATTGTGTCTAAGGACACGCGAATTGAATAGCGTCAGGTAATTGTTAGCCTGATATGAACTCGAGGAAAATTGTATGGGTATCAGTATTTGGCAGTTGTTAATTGTTCTTGGCATTATTATTTTGTTGTTTGGAACAAAAAAACTGCGCAATCTGGGCGGTGATCTGGGTTCAGCCATCAACAGTTTCAAGAAAGCTGTAAAAGATGGCGAAAAAGATGCGGATAAAAGCCTGGAAAACAAAGATGAAGGCAAGGTGATCGATGCCGAAGTGACGTCAAAAGATAAGGATAAGGTTTAGGTTTAGGTTTAAGCCTGCACTTGAGTTTGATTTATGTTTGACGTTGGCTTTTGGGAAATCCTGCTGATTCTTGTTCTGGCGCTTATTGTGCTGGGACCCGAGCGCCTGCCACAGGCAGCGCGCACGGTTGGTTACTGGATTGGAAAAGCGCGGCGCTATGTAGAAGGTGTTAAAAGCGAAGTCGAAAAAGAATTCGACAGTGGTGAGCTTAAACGCATGCTTCACAACCAGGAAATACAGATCAAGGAATTGCAGGGCAAGCTGACCGATTCCGAAGGCGAGATTAATCGTGAATTCCAGGGTATGGTTGATAGTGGTTCTGAGACTGAGTCTGAGTCCAAACCTGAACCTCGTTATGAAATCCTCGAAGAGGATGATGAGCCGGAACCGGTAACATCGACAAAGACCAGGGCTGAGCAGGGCGATGGTGAGAGCCAGTCAGCGTCGTCTGCCACGGCGGATACACCTAAATGAGTGAGCCCTTAGGTGTGAATGAAGAGCAGGGCTTTGTTAGTCATTTGCTGGAACTGCGTGATCGTTTATTGCGCATGGTTATTGCTATCCTGCTCGTGTTTCTGGCATTGTTTCCATTTTCTGAAAGTATATTTTCCTATGTCGCACAGCCTTTATTGGCACTGATGCCGGAAGGCACGTCGATGATAGCAACCGGTGTGACATCACCGTTTCTGGTGCCCTTTAAGCTGGTGCTGATGCTGTCGGTGTTACTGTCGTTGCCATTTACCCTTTACCAGTTGTGGGCTTTCGTTGCGCCGGGTTTATACAAACATGAAAAAAGCCTGGTAGCACCGCTGGTCTTTTCCAGTGTCCTGCTGTTTTATTGTGGTATTGCGTTTGCTTATTTCGCGGTGTTCCCTCTGTTGTTTGGTTTCTTTATTGCCATTGCACCTGAGGGTGTGTCGGTGATGACTGATATCGGTCAGTATCTGGATTTTATTCTGGCTATCTTTTTTGCCTTTGGTATTGCGTTCGAAATGCCGGTGGCTACTTTCCTGCTGGTGCAGGCAGGTGCAACCACACCGGAAAGTCTGGCAGAAAAACGACCCTATGTGATCGTTGGCGTATTTGTTCTCGGCATGCTGTTAACACCGCCGGATATTATCTCGCAGTCACTGCTGGCTGTGCCGATGTGGATATTGTTTGAAATAGGCCTATTGGCTTCCAGGATCGTACGGAACAGGAAGGATGATGCAGAGGAAGAGTTTGAGCCGCTGTCTGATGATGAAATGGACGCCGAACTGGACCGTATCGAGGAAGAAGAACAAACTAAAGATTGAACCGTCTAATGACTTAAATTCCTGTTGTCTCATCAACTTATTGAGGGCAAGCATGATCAAGTTCCTGTTAACGATTTTGTCCCTCTACAGTTGCACCTGTCTAGCTGCAGAATCTCTGCAGCAGCATCCTTCACCTTATCTTCGTTTACATGCCAATGATGCCGTTCACTGGCGAGTCTGGGACCAGACTGTGCTGGAGCAGGCGCGTCAGCAGAATAAATTAATATTTATCTCGATAGGTTATTTCTCATGTCACTGGTGTCATGTGATGCGTGATGAGAGTTTTACCGATGCTGAGGTTGCTGAGTATCTGAATCGGGATTTTATATCGGTGAAAGTGGACCGGGAATTAAATCCGGCCCTGGATCATTATTTGATGGATTTTACCCAGAAAACGCGGGGCTATGGTGGTTGGCCATTGAATGTGTTTGTGACGCCTGATGGCTACCCACTGCTGGGACTGGTGTACCTGCCTAAAAAAGAACTGTTGAGTTTATTGAAAAAGCTGCAGCAGGGCTGGCTTGAGGATCGTGATGAGTTGTTTCTTATGGCTTTAAAGGCCTTTGAGTTCAGTAAAAAACAGAACGGGCAGCGTATGGAGATGCCGTCCGTTGATGATCTGCAGCAATATCTTTTAGATGTTGTACAGCAATTTGCAGATGAGTTGCAGGGCGGAATAGGAAATCAGTCACAGACCAAGTTCCCACGGCCGGCATTGTTGCTGGCGCTACTGGAGCTCTATCAGCAGCAAAAACCGGAGTGGTTGAAAGAGTTTTTACTGCTGACGTTGGACCAGATGGCTACCAGGGGTTTACATGATGCAATTGGCGGTGGTTTTTTTCGATATACCATCGATCCTGACTGGAATACTCCGCACTTTGAAAAAATGCTGTACACCAACGCCGGCCTGGCAAGAGTTTATTCCCGGGCATATGAAGTGTTTGGGCGAGTACAGTACCTGCTGGTTGCGGAAGAAACCGTCGATTTTATGCTGCGTGAAATGCGTCTTCCAAATGGTGGTTTTGCCAGTGCGCTCAGTGCGCATGATAGTAAGGGTGTCGAAGGTGGCAGTTATTTATGGCAACGGGACGAGATTAGCCAGGTGCTATCATCTGCACAATGGCACCGATTAGGTCAGGTTGCTCAGTTGTTGGATGTAGAGGGACAGCTGTTACCGGCTGCTCAGTTGGTGGGCTCGGACTGGAAAGATGTGCGACAACGCTTATA
>JBFFSQ010000041.1:0-17860 GCA_041572275.1 Gammaproteobacteria bacterium | reverse complement strand
AATGAAGCCAAGACGCATAGAAATTAATCGGACTGGAAAAGTCCTCGAACACAAGTCTGACGATAAGGCGGCTTGATTTATTAATTGCAGTGATTCTGGTGTTTAACAACTGCCCGGGATCGCTGCAATCATTTTAATAAATACTTGATCATTAATAACATCGTCTAGGCGGTCAGTTATGCTGATTAACAATTCTTCTGTGTTCGCATCAGGGCCTGGCTTCAGAAGACATATTGGTTGTAGCCGTCAATAATGAGGCATTGTAAAGACAACAAAAAAGGAATATTAGAATTCGCAATGCTGATTGAAAGAGCAGATGAGTTTTTATGCCAGGCAAAAAGCACGGAATAGGAGAACTATTAATGAATTACTGTCAGTAGTCGGTGTTATTTTATGTTATATAGTGGCTGCTTATGATTAAGAGTGGATGTGCAAAACTGTATCAGGGTGTATTCACTTTTGCAGCTATGAGTCGTTTATATTTATAAAACGAATGATCATTAATGATCTGCTGGTTATCTAATGAATCAGATAAGTAAGTTTTTTATTTTGTATAAGGATGGTCATTAAGCCAAGACTCATTGATCGTGTCCTGGATTTTTATATTAGCCCTGGAATTTTCCACTACGTAAGCGCTGTGCTTCCATCATTTCAAGTTCCCTCGAGCCTGAAACTACGACATCAGGGTCGGGTACAAAGTCCAGCTCTGGGTTGCCGCGGTCGTAGGGGACAGAGTTAAGTATCACTTTCATGGCGTTCAATCTGGCCAGGTGTTTGTTATTGGAGCGAATGATTTTCCAGGGTGCATGGGTGGTGTGGGTTTTTTTCAGCATCTGGTATTTGACGTTGGTGAACTCATCCCAGCGTTCCTGGGCCTGGACGTCAACCTCACTTAGCTTCCATTGTCTTAGTGGATCTGTTTTTCGGCGATTGAATCTGCGAGCTTGTTCTTCTTTGGTTACACTGAAATAAAGTTTAACTAGAATAGTGCCCTGACGGATGAAGTCTTTTTCAAAGCCGGAAACGCCACGATTAAAATTTTTGTATTCTTCATCGGTGCAGAAACCAAATACCGGTTCAACCATGGCACGGTTATACCAGCTACGATCAAATAAAACGACTTCTCCGCCACGTGGAAACTGCCGTACATATTTCTGGAAAAACCACTCGGTTTTTTCATTCTCTGTGGGTTTGCCCAGGGCCACAACACGGTAGTGCTTTTCGTTCATATATCGAGTAACACGACGAATAGTGCCGCCTTTGCCAGCAGCATCACGGCCTTCAAACAGGATTATCATGCGTTTCTGATTTTGTTCAAGATACTGTTGCATCCTGATTAGTTCAGCTTGGAAAGGCTTGAGTTCTTCTTCTTGCTGAAACTTTCGAAAGGCTTTTTTTCTGAGCTTTTTAATCTGTTCTGAGTCTGGTTTGGCAGAATTGTTATCCTGAACCAGAGTCAATTTGTCTTCACTTTGGGTTGAGGTTGTATTGTCGTGTTTGTTGCTCATATGTTGCGATTCCAAAGTCAGGTTTCATATATCAGTACAAGAGAGATATGATTAACATTAAAATAATACGCCTGGCCAACTGGCTTTGCACCAGTAATGATATATGTCTTGATTCAGGTCATTATTGTTGTTCAGAATAAATTCTAGTTAAATAGCTGAGTGGTTGCTCCGGCTTACTTATCCCATTTTTTAAATCGCTTTTGACAGTATGTGCGTAAGGCATCATAGTCGGGGAAATATAGTTCAAAGCCATCTTCGGATGATGCATCAAATTCACAGTAGTCATTGGTGTGCTCGCGGCAAATGCCTGGGCGTACATCGTAAATTCCACAATCGCCATTTAACTGCAGGTGCTGGCACTTTGTTTCTACTAGCAGAGTCCAGCCATCTTCGTCCTTATAGAATTTGATATTGTTGTGGGAGATCTGCCACAGCATGTGTTCAAAATCTGATTTGGAACGGGGTGTGTCAATCTGCTGGGTGATGTAGGTGCAGCATATAGAGCCAGTGCAGAAGGAACACTTGTTTTCGGGTGTAATCTTCTCGGCGTCTATCTCTGTTTTGATGTCGATATGTGGGTATGTTTTGGACATGATCTTGAGCTTTTTAATGATTGTGTATGACGATTAAGTGAGCGGCGATGGTTTATGTTTCTTTACATGTTAATTACGAGTCTGTGTCATTAAAGGCCAAAATTCCTGAGATTGCCGGTTTGTTTTAAACGGTATGAGCCGTTTGGCTGGCGTCGGGCAAACATGGCCAGGCTCTGTTTGATATTGTCACTGGTATTGTTGTTGGGTGTAAACGATAAATCGACCTGGAAACGTTTGTTACTGCTGACAACGGCTTCACCCGAAATGCTGATCATACCGTCCTTGTTTTTTATGATCGCTTTGAGATCGTTGTCCTGTGCTGGCGATAGACTGATTTCAACCTGGCCTAGTGCGACTGTTTCTGCCAGTGTGTAGGCAGCATTGAGCCAGATGACTTTAGCGCGAGTGACGGGTAGGCCCTGTCCGTCCCAGGTTAGTGATTCGATGTTTAAGTTAAAGTCACCAGCCAATTCACCCAGGGGTAATGCCATGAGAGCCTGTACCTGGGTGGCCGGTAGTTGGCTACGTACATCTGAGGCATGCAGTTCGCCATTGGCATGTAGACTGATATGGCCAATAAAGGGTTGTTGTTTGAATTTGCCTTCGACCTCAGCACTCAGGCGCGCCAGTAATAAGGCTGCTGGAGACAGTGACCAGCGGAGGTCTTCAATAGGCGGTTGTGCTGGGATGATGGCCGAGCTGGCGGTGCCATTCCACAGGCTGCCTTCAATGCCATAGAGGGTGACCGGCAAGCGCGCCTGTTTCTTGGCCAGTTCGAAGACCGGAGCTGCTGGAATAGTGGCCAGTGTAAACAGTAAATAGCTGAGCAGGGCAATGACGATATAGTAACGGCGTTTCATTCCTCGTTGCGCTCCAGTGTTACACGGACATTAACCGCGCCACTAGCGGTTTGTTTTTCGATGTGAACTGTACCTGCCTGGATGGCATATTTTTGTTCCATGTCATTCAGCCACATGATCAGGCGATCAAAGTCGGCTTGCTCGAGCTGTATTTTCACGCCTTTCTTATCGGATTCCTGTTTAATGATGTATGGCTTGATTCCGGTGCTTTGTGCACTAAGTTCGGCGAGGGATGAAACCGACTGGTTTTTAAACCGACTAGCAGTACTAGCGCCTGTGGATTTGAGTGATTGGATCTCACGGACTGCCTGCTGCATCCACTCAAGTGTTTGTTGTTGTGAGTCATAGTGTTCGCGTTCGGTATCACGTGCGCTGATGATGGGGTCCCATACCGCCAGGTAAAACAGGCTAATCGCGAGAAATACCAGGCCGCCGATGACGATCATGCGCTCACGATATTCAAGAGCATCAAATTTGTTCTTCAGTGGCTCGATGGTGCTGGCAATATCCATTAACTTTGTTTCTCCAGGCGCAGGCGGCCATTGACCTTGTCTTTTTCAACGGAGGTTGAAAGCAGGGTTTTCAACTGTGGGATTGCTACCAGCTGGCTTTTGACCGCTTCCAGAGACTGCAGTGAATCGGCTTGCAGTTCGATGTCGACACGCCGGTTGCGATAGACGATCCCGTTGATGCTGATTTTTGGATTGCTGGCCAGGGCTGGTGTGGCATCGGCCAGAATTTGTAGAAAGTGCTGTTGGGTGTCATCAGACAGGCCGCCGCGTAATTCTTTGAGTTGTGTTTTTATACGACTACGCATGCCGGTAAATTTTTTGGCATTGGGGATAGCACGTTTGAATTCTTTTTCAATCTGTTGGGTGAGCTGCTGATTTTTGTCTTTTAGCTGCACGGTTTCAATACCGGCATAGAGCAATTGCAATAAGAGCCAGACGCCTGCGAGTGCTGCTACAGCCTTCCAGGGTTTGAGCAGTGGTGAGCGTTGTTTTTTCGGTGCGTAATCGCCTTGCAGGATATTGAGTTGACGGGCATCGTGCAAATGCTGAGAAAGTATCGACAGCGGGCTGGTCGTGAAACTCTCTATGCTCAGGCTGACATCCAGCTCGCCGAGCAGGTCAGCGGCGTGGCTGTCAGTGTCTTCATGGTACAGCGTGATACCGGTAACGGCAGGTGAGGCTTCGGTCAACAACAGTGGCAGCATGGTGGCGAGATTCTGACGGTCAATATAGAGTCCGCTGCTAAGACCGGTCTTGATCAGCACGTGGTCGTGATCAATGAGAATGCACCAGTCATTCTCGTCATTGTTACGATTGATCGGCAATGCCAGCACATCGGCAAGTAAGGCCTGGAGTGTTATGCCAGCTTGTTGGAACTGATCCAGTAATGAATCGAGCAGCTCGCGTTGTAGAACAATGACGGGTATGCCCTGTTCAGCCTGTTTTCGTCCTAGTGCAAAATGTAAGTATTCAATGTCTGAAGCCAGTGTGTCTTCCAGCGCATATGGAATTGCCTGTAGCTGTCGCTGGCGATTGTTGCTGGGGATATGTACTGATTCAAAGCTCAGGCAGGCAGCATCGAGTAAGACGATTGCTTTATGAGTTTTGGCCTGTTCACTAATAGTGTCAAGATCACCAGATTCAATTATGGTACTGAGTTTGCCGTGTTGGTCGATCAATGCCCAGCTTACTGGTGTCGGGTGTAGGGGGCGATAATGGATTAACAGTTGTTCCGTCATTACCAGCTTCCCTGTGATCGGCTAATGATATCTGTGCCACCCTGAGGGGTGCGCAGGATGGTACTGTAAAGTTGTACCCGACCTCGACCGATGGCTGCCTGTGAGTTGAGCAGGAAGTAGTCAGTGGAGACCGTCATGCCTTCGGTTGAAAATTTCTTTTTATCGAGCTGTTGTTGCATATAAGCCTGAAAGTCATCCAGTGTTTTGAATGCCTCGGCATTATCCAGTTCAGGATCGCCGTCGCGGTATTCAATAATCTTGGTGACATCATCACTACTGATGTCTTCACTAAGGGATTTTAACACTTCAGCCGAGGCTGTGTTGATGTTGATGAGGGTGCTTTCCGGCAGGGTGCAAATAAAGGGGGCGAGGGTATCGAATATATTACCCTGGTTGAAGCCTTTAACTAACCTGAGTTCACTGGGGCTGACCATCAAACTGTTGGCAGTACGGTATGGGTGTTCCAGGCCAATGTAATAATCGTCTTCAGCCCCTTCCGGTATCCGGGTTACCAGGTCGTCATCAAGCCAGTCCACCACGGCATCAGCCAGTTCCGGGTTGAGCTCAAGTTCTTTGAGCAAACGTTTGAAGCGATCAAGGTCGGCGTCGAACTTGTTATTGATGGCCTGAGACAGGTTGTTCAGGTTGAATCGTCCCTGCAGGTCCATGAGCTGCCCCGCCACCTGACCGCCCTCGACGGGCATGGGGGGCAGTTGAGTCGCCCAGTTCTCCTGCAGGCTGTCGTACTTGCTGTCCTTAAAGTCCTGTACCAGCACGGCCTGGGCCCAGTTTTCTGCGCCCAATGTATAGAGGTAGGTCTGCTCATTGTGAATCATGTTTTCGGTGCGACGCAGATCCAGATGTAATTCGTCGACCAGGCTGGTTGCCAGGACCACGGCAATGGCTACCACCAGCAGAGCAGTGACCAGGGCGACGCCAGTCTGCTGTTTACGGTTGATCATCACGGTACCCTCAACAGGCGCACAATATCACCCCAGTCGTGAAGTTGCAGGGTTACTTCGATGGCTCGTGGCAGTGCCTGGTTGGTGTTGGCGGAACTGTCGGCAAGGGCATCGGGCCAGCTGGTGTGCCAGCTTTTGCCATCATAGAAGCGCAGGCTGACATCTTTGACATTGTTGATGAGGGGCAGCTCGATGGCCTGGCTGTCCTGGGCGCGGTCGATGTAGGGCCAGCTGATGCGAATGAGTTGATCGTCATCGAGTCGGTAGGCGACCCGTTGTAAATGACTACGGGGTAGACCAGCCGGGTTACGCCAGCCGTTGCGGGTAAATTCAATGAGTAGTTCACTACTGTTACCGGAAGCCAGGCTCAGTAGTTTTCCGCCCAGTTCATCCCGGGCTTCACGCGGGGTAATCTGCTCGATGTCACGGTGCAGATGGGTCATGGTGAGCTGTAGCTGTTGCAGGCGTTGCAGGGCCTCGGCGGTTTGTTCTTTGTTTTCCATGACGGCATTCAGCCCGCCATAGGCGAGCAGTGAGAGTACGGCGAATATAGCCATGGCAATGAGCACTTCGATCAGGGTAAAACCTGCTCGGGCATGACTGATGCGGGTCTGGTTGTGTTGGCAGCGTAGGCTCATTGGCCTGATCCTGAGGTCGAGCTTGCGGGCTTCGCCGGCCGGCTGATATAACCAATGAGCCGACTGATATTCTGTTCACGATCTTCATCGGCGTAGACGGTGAATACTATCTGGCGGGTATCGGGATCCGGGGTTTCCTTGACTTCCCTGAGCCAGAACCATTCATGACTGGCCATCTCGGTAGATTTTTTCTGCTTGCCGAGGTCGGGCCAGTCCTGGGTAATGTGCAGCCGGGAGATTTCGTTCATCGCGACCCAGTGGCCGATGGATTTCTGTTTCAGGTAACTGGCACTGTAGGTGTGGTTGCCAGAGGCTTTGATCAGGGCTGCCATGGCAATGGCGATAATGGCCAGGGCTACAAGAATTTCAATCAGGGTGAAGCCCTGTGTACTATTCCGTGGCATGTAACTCATAGCGTCCATTACTCGTTCCATGTACTTCGTAAGCTGCATACTCGCCGGGAATGCGCAGACGAGCTATAAATGTTGGTGTGGTTTCACTGCTGGAGAGCAGGAATACCTGGGGTTTAGGACGATCGATCTCATCGCTTTCAGTCGGGGTCATCGTTTGTCCCTGTAAGACGATGTTGATCTGCTCGATATCCAGTTCCAGTATCATATCGTCGGGTAATTCATGCTTGGCCAGTAGTCGGTCATCGGCGATTGGCTGCCATTGGCCCTGATCCAGTCGCATGAAGATGTAGCCCTCTTCGTCAAAGTATAAACCGTATTCCTCGGCGCGGATAACCGCCTGTTCATGGGCAAATATGAGTCGTTGTTGCAGTCGGTAAGCTTCCTGCTGGATATCTTCTCCAGGCCGGGAAGGTGAAAAGCTGACTGTAATCAACAGGCTGAAGGCGATACTGATGACGATGATGACCACCAGTAGTTCCATCAGGGTAAAGCCTCGCTGCAGTTGGCTCAGGCGAGGCAATATTGATCCTGGTTTCATGTGTGGCAGGGTGATTTATTCAGTGACCCAGTTGCCGATGTCCTGGTTCGGACCTTCACCGCCTTCGATACCATCTGCACCCAGGCTGTAGATATCGTATTCACCCTGTTCGCCGGGATAGAGATACAGATAATCACGTTGCCAGGGATCTTTTTGCAGTTTTTTAATATAGCCGCCACTTTTCCAGTTGTTGGGCACTGGATCTGATGTCGGCTGGTTGATCAGCGCATCCAGTCCCTGTTCAGTTGTTGGATAGGTGTAGTTGTCCAGTTTATATAAATCAAGTGCGCTTTCGAGAGCCTGTATATCCTGTTTGGCTTTGACTACACGGGCTTCGTCAGTGCGTCCAAGAAATTTGGGTGCGATAAAAGTGGCGAGTATGCCGATGATGACGACGACGACAATAATCTCGATCAGGGTAAAGCCCTGTTGTTTGTTCATATTTATAGTGTTCACAGATGACTCCATGTGGAATTACAGTTACATTCTGGCCATGGATAATAACAGATGCGTATTACAGCGCCTATGAAGCAGTTCTTACAAAACCGATCCGGTGTTTACGGCTTCTGGTTGTTGTTAATGGTTACCTGTGTAGCGCTGCAATGGGCAGGGCTTGAACCGGTATTACGTTTCGATCGTGATCTGATTGGCCAGGGTCAGTGGTGGCTGTTATTCACCGGGCACCTGGTGCATCTGGGCTGGAATCACCTGTGGTTGAACATGGCCGGGGTGCTAATGATTGTGATCTTTTTTAGCCGCTATGGTTCCCTGCTGCAATGGTTGTCACTGATGGTACTGGCTATGACGGTGACCGGTCTGGGTCTGTATGTTCTGAATGTCGATCTGTTCTGGTATGTGGGGCTGTCCGGGGTGTTACACGGTTTTTTTGTAGTCGCGGGTGGCTATGAGTTTCGAGTTTATCCGAAAAGCGGTGTGTTGGTGCTGCTGGTAATCGTGACCAAGCTGGTCTGGGAACAGCTCTATGGGGCATTACCCGGTTCAGCCAGTATGGCCGGAGGTGAAGTGATGGTGGATGCGCATCTCTACGGTGCACTGGCCGGCGGACTATTCCTGTTATTGCATCAGCTCGTTCATGTTGATGATCGGCAACAGGATGGAGAGCACGATCAGTAACACTACGATACCCATGAATACGATCAATAAGGGCTCGAACAGGCCCATGAAGGTGGCAATTAGCGTCTCCAGTTCCCGTTCCTGCTGAACGGCAGCACGATCCAGCATGTCTTCCAGATTGCCACTGCTTTCACCACTGGCAATCAGATGCAGGGTCATGGGTGGAAATAATTTACTGCGACCCAGCGCGCTATGGATGCTGGAGCCTTCCCGCACCCGATTAGAGGCCTCTGTGACTGCGGCCTGCATCGGGAGGTTGGATATGACCGGTGCCGAGAGTTTCAGGGCTTCCAGCACTGGTACGCCACTGGAGGTGAGAATACTGAGGGTGCGGGAAAAGCGAGCGGTATTAAGGCCCCGAACCAGACGACCAATCACCGGCAGTGTCAGCAGACCACGGTGATATTTTTTACGATTGGCCGGTACGCGCAACAGGCGATGAATACCGTAAGCCAGTAGCAAAGCACCGATAATCAGTAGCAGGATGTAGCTTTGTAGAAACTCACTGATGCCAATCATGGCACGAGTCAGGAAGGGCAGCGCCTGGCCAGAGCTTTCAAATACCTCAACGATCTGTGGCACAACAAAGATCAACAGGCCAGCGACAACCAGCAGCGCAACCAGAGTCAAAATAGCCGGGTAGATGGTGGCCTGGGTTACTTTTTGAGTCATCTGCTGCCGACTTTCGGCATAGTCGGCAAGGCGATCGAGGACGGTATCGAGGTGACCGGAGGATTCACCTGCAGCCACCGTGGCGCGGTACAGATCTGGAAATACCCGGGGAAAATCAGCCAGACCGCTGGCGAGAGGATGGCCCTCCATGACGCGAGCGCGAATGGCGAAGATCATGCTCTTGATACGGGGTTTTTCAGTTTGCTGACCGACGGCAGAGAGTGCTTCGTCCAGAGGTAGTGCCGCACGTACCAGGGTGGCTAGCTGGCGGGTGAACAGGGCCAGGTCAGTGGCGCTAATGCCACGACGACTGACTCGAGCACCACGGATCGGTGTGCGGCGGTCCTGATTCGCGGCGGTATCGATATTCAGCGGCATGAGCCCCTGATCACGCAGGAGTTGACGCACCTGTCGGGCGGTATCACCTTCGATGACGCCTTTTTTCTCATGCCCCCTGGCATCCAGTGCGGTGTATTCGTAAGCAGCCATGTGATCGAATCTAGTCCTCTCTGGACACGCGCAGGACTTCTTCCAGTGAAGTAGTGCCAGCCAGCACCACGCGTTGGCCGTCCTGTTTCAGGCTGCCAGAAAATGTGCGGGCATATTTTTCCATCGCCTGTTCACCGGCGCCGTCATGAATCATATTCTGCAATTCATCATCAATAGGCACCAGTTCATAGACGCCGGTGCGGCCAATATAGCCCGTTTGATTGCACTCATTACAGCCGTTTGCAGTGTAGATTGTCGGCGGCTTCTGAGGATCGATTTCGAGCCATTCACATTCGGTGGCGGTAGCCTGATGAGCCTGTTTACAGTGTGGACACAGGGTTCGAACCAGGCGCTGGGCGAGTACGCCGATTAAACTTGAAGCCAGCAGGAAGGGTTCGACACCCATGTCACGAAGTCGGGTGACGGCACCAATAGCGGTGTTGGTATGCAAGGTGGATAGCACCAGATGACCGGTAAGACTGGCCTGGACTGCTATTGATGCGGTTTCGAGGTCGCGTATTTCACCAATCATGACTACATCCGGGTCCTGGCGCAGGATGGCGCGTAGACCGCGGGCAAATGACATGTCGACCTTGGTATTGACCTGGGTCTGGCCGATGCCATCAAGGTAGTATTCAATTGGGTCCTCGACGGTAAGAATGTTGCGGCTCTTGTCATTGAGGCGAGTCAGGCCGGCATACAGCGTGGTGGTTTTACCGGAACCGGTAGGGCCGGTGACCAGAATGATGCCATGGGGGCGGCGTAACAGTTTATCGATGATGTCTGTGTCCCGCTCTGACATGCCCAGGTGATGTAGATCCAGTCGACCGGCCTTTTTGTCGAGTAGTCGGAGCACGATGCGTTCGCCATGGCCGGAAGGTAGAGTCGATACACGGACATCAACTGAGCGACCGGCGACTTTAAGGGAGATACGGCCATCCTGAGGAAGGCGTTTCTCGGCAATATCGAGCTTGGACATGACTTTTATTCGGGAGATGATTAGCGGTGCAATATTACGAGGGGGTTGCAGGATTTCGCGTAATACACCATCGACACGGAAACGGATGCGCATTCGATTTTCAAAGGCTTCGATATGAATATCTGAAGCATTGACCTTGATGGCCTCGGTAAAAACAGCATTGATCAGTTTAATGATGGGCGCATCATCTTCGGCTTCCAGCAGGTCTTCAGGCTCAATAGTTTCTGCCAGCTGGTCCAGATCCAGTTCGCCACTGACATCTTCCATCATGGCCATGGCCTGGTCGCTATCCTGTTCGTAGGTTTGAGCGAGCAGGGCATTAAACTGTTCGGCACTGGTTTCGCTGAGTTGTATTGGACGTCCAATGAAGCGGCGGACTTCAGCCAGTATGTGCGGATTGATCACGTCATGGTAGAGCAGCTGCACCTGATCCTGGTCTATCTGCCCCAGTAGCACGCCGTGACGTTTGGCAAAGGCGTAAGGTAGATGTCGGCTGGTGAGCGTGGGCTGAGATGCTTCAGTTAATGGGGTCATCATAGTCATCCCAGGGGGAAGCATCCTTGTGGACAGGTGCTATCGGCTCAAGTTTGCTCTCAGGTTTTACGGCACCAGGAACCATATTGTCAATCGAGGGTAACAGGGGAACGTTTTCATCCTTGAGTAGGCCAAAACCCTTTTCATCAGCCTTGATTTGTTGCGCGCGCAGATAGTTGTATTTCTCATGGGTATGATACAGCGCAGCGGCCTGATCACGCATGATACTGGGGCGCATGAAGATCATCAGGTTCTGTTTTTCTTTAGTGGTGTTGCGATAGCGGAACAGGCTGCCAAGAAGGGGAATATCACCCAGTACGGGGACTTTTTGTTCGGTGTCGAGCATGGTGTCATCGATGAGGCCACCAAGGACCAGGATTTCTCCATCTTCAACCAGGACAGATGTTTTTACGCTGCGTTTCTTGGTGATGATATCGGCGGAGGATGTCGAAGTGGCCGCAATATTGGAGACTTCCTGTTCGATATCGAGTTTGATGGTGGAGCCTTCATTGATCTGTGGTGTTACTCGCAGGGTGATACCGACGTCCTGGCGCTCGATGGTCTGGAACGGGTTGGTTGCCCCGGCCGTACCGCCCGTATTGGTGTAAGAGCCAGTAATAAAGGGAACATTCTGGCCAACGATAATTTCTGCTTCCTGGTTATCCAGGGTCACGATACTGGGGGTGGAGAGAATATTGGTCGCAGCATTTGAACCCAGAGCTTTTAACAGGAAGCCGAAGCGAGTACCGGTGTCTTTACCAACACCAATGGCGAGTCCGCCATTGTTCAATGAAGACAGGTCGCCGAGGAAGAAATTGAGGATGCCGTTGCTGGCACCACCCAGGTTGCTGATACCAATGGGCACAGCATTGTCGCCATCGCCGGCGACCACGAACTGGGCGCCCAGTTCCTTGATTTTATTATTAGAGATCTCAGCGATGATGGCTTCTACCAGGACCTGGGCTCGACGGATATCAAGCTGGCGAATGATGCTTTTCATGCGTCGTATGACATCCGGTCCCGCAGTGATGATCAGCGCATTGGTAGCTTCATCGGCCTGGATGTCGGCGTTGACCGAGCTACTAGCCGGGGCCGGGGTCTTAGCGCCTTTCGAGCGGCTTGTAGTTTGGCTTTTCTCGACACCGGTCAGTATTTTCACCATATCGGTGGCTTTGGCATATTTCAGATAAATGACATGGGTGTTGCCTCCTTCGTCATCCAGCGGCGTATCGAGCTGTGCGATGGTGGCTCGAATTTTCAGGCGGACACTGCGATCGCCACTCATGAGAATGCTGTTGGTGCGCTCATCTGCGGCCAGGGTAATGTCTTTGGACTGGGGGGTATTGGCTGCACCACCACCAGTGCTGTGCAGGGAATTGATAATGCGGACCAGTTCGACTGCAGAGGCATGTTTCAGGGGAATGATTTCCAGCTCATCACTTTCTGGCTTATCGATGTTGCGGATAATCTGGCTCAGACGTTTAATGTTCGCGCTATGATCGGTAATGATCAGGGTATTGGTCGGGTTGTAAGCGGCTAAATGACCTTGTTGCGGGACCAGCGGGCGCAGTATCGGCACTAATTGGGCTGCAGGGACATGGTCGAGAGTAAGAACTCGGGTCACCAATTCATCGCCATTTGAACGATTGCCTTGCACCACCGGTAACGGTCCCTGTTTGGCATTGACTTCAGGGACGATCTTGATGATGCTGCCGACGGGAACCGCAGCATAACCATGTACCTGTAAGACCGACAGGAACACTTCATAGACCTCAGCTGCTGACATGGTCTTGGCCGAAACCACCGTCACCTTGGCTTTTACCCTGGGGTCGACGACAAAGTTTTTACCGGTGAATTTAGAGACCGTGCTAATCAATGCGCGGATGTCAGCTTCTTTCAGATTCAGTGTGATCTGATCGGCAAGCACCTGGGTCTGGATCAGCAAGGTAATGATGCTGGTCATCATGACCGTCTTTACTGATGGAATTAGGGAACGTAACAACATCCTGATCTGAATCCTTTGGTGCATATAATTAATATAATAATGCCCTTAGTTTAAGGTATTTCGAAGTGTAACGGTATTTCTGCACCATTACGTAACACAGTTATATCCACTTGTTTGGCATTTTGTAATTTACGGATAGCCTGAAGACCATTGTTCGGGTTGTTTAAATCGATGCCGTTAAGCTTGATGATGACATCTTTTGGATCGAGACCAAGTTGATTAAACAGTGCACTGTCTCCCTGAGGCTGCAGGCGATAACCTTTGAGTTTACCGTTTTGGTTATAGGGTATGGGTATCGCATAGTCACCAAAAGAGGTCGGGTTTTTCAGTATTTTTTGTCGAATGTCAGACAGCATTTCACCGGGCGTTGAAGGTGGCAGGTTATTGCTGGAGCTTGTTTCAATCAATGTGTTTTGACTGAACTCTTTGGGCAGACGCAAGGTTTCAAAACGACCGTTGCGCTCAAGGATGACGCGGTCGGTATGGATTTCTTTAACGGTGGCACTGGAAACGCGGTCGCCGATTCCATAGATATCCTCTTGACCATTTTTACCCAGAGCGATAATCGCACTGGCATGTGTCATCGGGGTGGCTGCAAGCAGGCCTTTGAGTACCAGGTTTAATTTAGTTTCAGGGGCATCGGTTTGTACGGGTGTGACTGATTGTGATTCATAAATTCCAAACAGGTGTGCCTGGGGGATCTGACGAATTTTTTCCTGTTCAGCCGATATGTCCTGGGTGCTTGTGCTGTGTCTGGTTTGCATCGGTGCCAGGGTTTGACTAGATGACGGTACCAATAACCAGGTGAGTTGAGACAGAGTATAGGTACTGGCCAATATAAACAGAATATTGAAAAGCATGGGTAAATACCGATTCAATTTCTGCATATCGAGTGATTTAGATAATGTCTGGGCCAGATCGTTCATTAACAGCTATCTGCGTGTTCAAGTATATTCATTGTCCCTCAAATGAGACGGCTTTGCATCTCATGACAACAAAAACATGATCAGGTTCATTGATTCAGAGCGGGTCTTAGAGGCATGAATAAAAAAAGCCCGATTAACCGGGCTTTTTTTATTCGCTTAGGGTAATGGCTTACACCATGTCCTTGAGGCCTTTCAATGGCAGTACCTTAACGACTTTGCGTGCAGGTTTGGCCGCAACATCCATAAACTCGCCTGGGCGGAATGGGTTAGGTACATTCTTACGGGCTTTGGTTGCTGGTTTTTTGATAACCTTGATTTTTAACAGGCCAGGTAGATTGAACATGCCAACGCCACGAGGCTTAACGCTTTTCTCGATCAGGCCAGCCAGGCTGTCCAGAACGGCAGTAACTTCTTTACGGCTTAATTCTGTTTCACCAGCAATGTGGTTCAGAATTTCAGTTTTAGTAGGTGCTTTTTTAACTGCAGGTGCAGCTGCTGTTTTCTTAGCAACTTTTTTCTTTGCTGCCTTTTTCTTCACCGCCATCAGGACACTCCTCTAGTTATTCAAATGGTGCAGTAAATCGTGAATAATAGCTGTTGTTTTAATATCACGTTTCGCTGACAGGATTGTTAGTGGTTTTTTCTCTGAATACAAGTGGTTTTCGGTAAATAATTGGGTAAACATGCAAGAATTTAGTTATTTAACAGCGTTTATTGTTGGCTTGATGGGCGGTGTCCATTGTATTGGTATGTGCGGTGGCATTGTTGGTGCTCTAAGTTTTGGTATTGGAAAACAAGGCACGGCTTCCAAAGCGCGACTGTTTCAGTTGCTCGCAGGTTATAACCTGGGACGCATTCTGAGTTATACCCTGGCCGGTGGATTAATGGGCAGTATTGGCTGGATGGCATCGCATTGGCTGGAAATCAGACAAATGCAATTGCTATTACAGCTCATAGCCGCTGTATTCATGGTGCTGCTGGGGCTCTATCTTTCTGGGTGGTGGCCGGTACTGGTGCATCTGGAAAAAGCCGGTGGTCTGGTCTGGAAAAAAATTGAGCCTATGACGCGAAAAGTTTTACCTGTGCAAACTATTCGTCAGGCATTGATGCTTGGTTTGCTGTGGGGCTGGTTACCTTGTGGTCTGGTCTACAGTGTATTGATCTGGTCGGTATCATCCGGTGGCTTCCAACAGGGCGCCTTGCTTATGCTAAGTTTCGGTTTGGGGACTTTGCCTAATTTGCTGTCGATGGGCGTTTTCGCCAGTCAACTAAACCAGTGGGTAAAAAATAACTGGGTTAGACAGTTGGCGGGTGGCCTGGTAATGGCTTTTGGTGCTTGGAGTTTGTATCTGGTAGTGAGCAATGTCTAACGACTGGGGGTTGTCATTTCGTTCACCTGAATGCAGTCCGGAATCTGTTTTGGCGCATGAATTTTAAGGCGTTTGTCGCGCCCGGTTTGACCGGATAAAAGTTCGATGTCGGATTTTGCAACCTTGAAGGTTTTCGCTAGAAAGGCAATTAAATGTTTGTTGGCTTTGCCGTCAACGGGTGCAGCGGTGATGCGAACTTTCAGAGCATCACCGATGATCTCGGCCAGTGCATCACTGGAGGCACGTGGCTGAACTTTAATATGCAGTAGTAGATCCTGATCGAGCCACTCATAAAATGAGTTCATGAGTTGTTCTGTGACTATTGCAGCAAAAGTTTGATCAGATAGTGAATCGATTGCTGTGCGAACAGTATGGTAATGATGGCAAATATCGGCGAGATATCAAAGCCACTGATCGGTGGAATCAGCTTGCGAAAATGTTTAAGGATGGGCCAGGTCAGGCTGTTAAGTAGACTGACAACTGGGTTGTACGGGTCAGGGTTTACCCAGCTTAATATGGCCTGAATGATGATGGCATAGAGGAAAATATTCAGCACCAGGTCCAGGGTCGCTATCAAGGTCCCCAGAGCAATACCTTCTGGTGACAGGCTGCTGTAGACGATCATGGTTTTGATTGCCGTAAACAGCAAAACCAGAATCAGGGTGGCAAAGTCTATTCCCCAGTAACCTGGAATGACACGGCGCAGGGGAGTGACCACAGGGTTTGTGATTTTGACCAGGAACTGGGAGACCGGGTTGTAAAAGTCGGCGCGTACCCACTGCAGAATCAGGCGCAGCATCAGGGCCAGTGTGTACAGGTGTATGAGGATGTCGACTAAAAATACCAGGGGGTTCATGTGTCTTTACCTAGGATGTCTGCCAGTTCAGTAGCACGGTCACGTGCAGAGGTCAGTGCCTGTCTGACCAGGTCGTCAAAATTATTTGCCATAAAACTGTTGATAGCGGCTTCTGTAGTGCCACCTTTGGAAGTGACTTTGGCGCGTAAAGTTCCCGGATCATCGTCGCTTTCTACAGCCATACGTGCAGCGCCCAGTGCGGTTTGTAAACTTAACTGGCGTGCGCTATCGGCACTGAGACCGAGTGTTTCTCCCGCTTTTTGCATGGCTTCTATAAACAGGAAGAAATAGGCGGGGCCGGAACCGGATACGGCGGTAACAGCATCGATAAGCTCTTCGTCTTCTACCCAGAGGGTGATACCGGCGGCGGCCAGAATGTTCTCAGCCAACTGACGTTGTTCGGCTGTAACGCGAGCATTCGCATAAAGCCCGGTGGCGCCACAGCGAATCAGTGAAGGTGTATTGGGCATGCAGCGCACCAGGGCGCAGTCACCACCCAGCCAGCGCTCGATATCACTGCTGCGAATGCCGGCGGCTATGGATATGATCAGGGGCTGACGTGATTGAATGTCGGTCGCCATGTCGCGACAGACTGCCTGTAATATTTGTGGTTTAACGGCGAGAACCACTATATCGCTGTGAGCAATAGCTGTTGCGTTATCGGTGCTGGTCTTGAGCGAGTATTGTTGCTCGAGTTGTTGCAGCTTTACTGTATCGGGTTCAGCAACCGTAATCTTGTCCGCCGGGTAGTGATTGCCGATCAGACCGCCGATTAAGCTGGTGGCCATGTTGCCGCCACCAATGAATGTGATGTGTGCTGTCATGATTTTAATTATTGTGGAGTTTGGTGAATTCTACATGATCTCAGGATGTTTTGGGGCTGCGAGCACCAAATATCGCTGTGCCGATGCGTACGATGGTGGCACCTTCGGCAATGGCCGCCTCCATGTCATTGCTCATGCCCATAGATAATGTGTCAAGTTCCAGGCCATGCCGATTCAGTGATTCCAGGGCCAGGCGCATCTGTCTGAATATCTTGCGTTGTTGTGACACTGTTTCGGCACGTGCCGGGATTGCCATTAAGCCGCGAAGGCGAATGTGGGGTAAGGCCTGAATCGCAAGCGCGGTTTCAGTGAGTTGGTTGAGGGAAAGCCCTGCTTTACTGTCTTCTTCGCTGATATTGACCTGAAGGCAGATATTCAAAGGGGGTTTGTCAGCGGGGCGTTGCTCACTGAGGCGACGTGCAATTTTGAGCCGGTCGACACTGTGAACCCAGTCAAAATATTGTGCAATATCGCGGGTTTTATTGGACTGGAGAGCGCCGATAAAATGCCAGTTGATGTCAAGTGAGTGCAACTGTTGGATCTTGTCGATGGCTTCCTGTAGATAGCTTTCACCAAAGTCCTTCTGTCCTGCTTCATAAGCAAGTGTGATCTGTTCGACAGCTTTGGTTTTGCTGACTGCCAGAAGCTGGATACTCTCGGGTGAGCGATGATATTTTCTGGCATACTCAGCAATATTTTGCTGGATTTGAATAATGTTCTCTGCAATATTGCGGGCTGAGGCCATAAATCTTTGATGCCTTGCGAAAAATTGACTATAAAAACTATATTATAAGCTTAAAAAGACTATT
>JBFFSQ010000040.1:0-17865 GCA_041572275.1 Gammaproteobacteria bacterium | reverse complement strand
GTGGTTGTTTTTACTATGGTGGTCATGGGTTGTCCTGGGTTTGTATCATTTAATTACAGGTTATGACTCTCCATTATTAAGCTTGTCATTGATAGGAGTTATGGGGCTCATGTTTGGCATAATTTATTTTGGCTTAAGTCATGAATCAGAATAAAACACATAACAAGCACATCAAGTCATTCACCATCGCTCACTGGGTCCAGGTAAACAGCCTGCCCAACCCCTTATGTAAATCTTGTAAGGAAGTAAGACGCCCTGAACAGTAAACATGTAGGTGCTAGTTTGATGGTAATCTAACTCGATTAATGTAAACGGTTTGAAAAAGGCGTCGTCATTTGATTGATGAGTCCAGAATGTGAAGCAGTTCACATATATCCAGTCATGCTGATATATTTACAGTAAATACTGGTTTTATTTATCATATAAACTAATGTAGTTGCTATAGCATTCTGTTCGTCAACTGGAATCACCCTTTTAAGGTAAATCAGTACATAAATGCTTTAACAGTTAAGTTTTATTTGGTTTATTACCCATCAACGCATGCATAAAACAATTGCTACCGATATTGCAGCCTCGCTGGATGCTGGAGAGAATCCGTTTTTATTGATTTAAGTTTTGCTGTTGAACAATATCCTCTTTGATGTGATTTTACTGAAGTAGATAATGGCAAAATTTGAACAAGATAAACTGAGACTTATCTCAGAGAAAGATGAGGCGGATCTGTCTAAAGCCTCTATTAACAAAAGCCTGTCTTCAGTTGATTTCGATAATAACGACAATTCCTTCTTTATTAGTATTGATAAGGTGTTGTTCTCAGGTCCTGTTAACACTATCAAGACTGTGCTAGATGCGCATGGTTATGTACCCAATCTTGAAAATATTTTATCCTGCCTTGACAGCCTGGTTTTTTCTGTACGCGCCAAAACCTCAAAAAAAGATAGTACTGGCTCGCCTCCATATAAGGTGAGTGATTACCTGCCTTGTGTTAGCTTTGAGCTGCCGAAGAAAAATAAAGTGGGTGAAACGCTACAGAGTTTTTACAATGAAATTGCGAAGTATGAATCCAGGCTTGCTGAACAAAATGCACCTGCCTGGGCGCCAGACCCAGAGCTGAAAAAAGCCAAGGACCTACAAGCCGAAGTTAAAGAGTTGCAGGTCAGCAATAAAGAACTTCGTGAACAGGTTAATGCGCTAACGCTTCAGTTGAGCAAGGAGCAAAAATCGTTGAGCAGGGCCTCAAGGGCGCTCGACTCACAACGGGTGTTACCGGATAACGCTAAAATCTGTCGTGTAGAAGCGGTTGACCTGAAACGCCGCATCGTTAAGGTCAAATGTTACCGTAAGGTGATCGACATCCCCACTCATATGCTCGATAGTGTGCCCAATTTTCAGGCTCGTTGTTTGTTGACGTTTGAGGAAGGAGAAGACACGCCTATTGGCATTATTTTCTTTGACAATGAAGAGCTGGGTGGCCTGGAAAAACGTACCGCCGAGTTGTTGTATGTGCAAAATGATACTTTCAAGGCACGTGACTCAATGCGAAATGAATTCCAGATCAAAGCATTGAATGAAATGGAAGCAGCCACAGTAAAGACTCTAAAACGTGGTATGAAAGTGGTGATTTCGATCGCTGATGGTTATGTTGTTCGTTTTGCTGTTCTTGGGTCAGCTAGCCCTGAGCAGTTCACCACTAAAATTCAAGAACAGTATATTGTTTATGATATTGCCCGTAATCAACTGGTCAATACCCGATCCAGTGATGATATTGAATAGCAGATAACAGAGATAGATTTATGGATGGTTTAAAAGAAAATAAATACCTCAGCGTTTCAAGAAAACGCTTTGATCCCATTACTGTGTTCTTTAGTGTTGGCCTGTTAGCTGCGGTACTGGTTTCCGCTATTGGTATCGATACCGGACTCGGTATCGGAATGGGTTCGGGTGAGACAATATTGTTTAACGATTTCCGCAGTTTTTTCTTTGTGGTCGGTGGTACAGTCGGTGTACTACTGTTCCAGTTTGATCTGGAGACCTTCTTCCATACTTTTGTGCTAGTGGCTCGTTCTTTTATCAGTAACCCGGTGAAACAACTCAATCCATCCATTAATGAACTGGATGAAGCAATTATTACGGGTAATAGTATTCTGAATCTACGCGAGGGCAATGAAATTACCGGTGAACTGATCAATGACATTGTGTACATGATCAAACAAAAACTGTTCTATGAAGAAATTGAGGATTTTGTGAGCAATCGAATAGCCCTTGTGTTTATGGTACGCAAGATTGCTGTGGCTCTGCTCAACAAGGGCTCAAAAGTTGCGCCTGCTCTGGGTCTGCTGGGTACGGTAATTGGTCTGATTGAAGTGCTGCAGTCTCTCGAAGATCCCACCAATATCGGCCCGGCCATGTCACTGGCACTGATGACCACCGCATTTGGTTCTGTTTTGGGATCGCTGGTATTCACACCCCTTGCCGGTCGTCTGGAGCACCACAATAATATTTTTGTGGAAACCCATAAATTAATGATGAACCGGGTCAGTGTGCTGATACGCCGTGAGGATCGTCTGCTTGACGAGATGGCTACCAATAAGAAGCTGGATTGAACAGATGAAACTTGAACAACTGACCATGGAGCAAGATGAGGAGGGTCTCGACTCTTTCTATATCAGTTTCGGTGATCTCATGGTGATCCTCTGTGTTTTTCTGGTGATGTTATTGACCATCAGTAAAATCGACATTGGTTCTTTCGAAAAAGTCAAAAGCGTGATGACAGGGCGTACTGATAATACCCTGGTTGAATTAACTACTTCGCTGAAAAAAATTATCGAAGAGGCGCCTGGTATTCCCGGTGCCTCGGTGCACCTGGCCGAAGATGGTGTACGTGTAGACCTCGATACTGGTGTGTTGTTTGAAGTGGGCAAGGCCGTAATTAATGTCAAAGCCCTGAAAAATATCGAACCGATATTAAAAGAAATACTGAAAACTAAATATTTAATCGACATCGAAGGTCACACTGATGATGTTCCATATTACCGCTATGAAGAAGGTGAAATTGAAACCAACTGGAGTTTGAGTGGTAAACGTGCCAGTAGTGTAATACTGCACCTTCGCGAGCTGGGTTTTTCTGCCCGGCGATTACGTGCCGTGGGTTATGCTCATACTCGAGCGGTAGTTGACACTCGGGGAAAAACCGGGTCAGAACTGGAAGATGCCAGATCTCGTAACCGACGTGTTTCGTTGCTGATCAGATAAGTTTGATGGAGATAAGTTAAAAGATGGTTAAGACGGCATCGAGACAAAGAGTAGCTGACATCAAGCTAACCAAAAAAGGGGATCGTCAGAATGTTTTTCGTATTCAGCGATTTAAAAACGATCATGGTTTCCAGATCTATGCTCTGGAAAATACCGCTGAAGGTCGCAAGATTTTTATACCCCGATTTATCTTCGGCCAGTTTCGTGCATGTATTCGAAATATCCTGAATAACGATATCAGTAAAAAGCAGTCTGAAGCATTTGAGTATTCGGTAGCATTTCTCAATCGTGATTATTTCTATTTAAAATCATCCACTGCCGATCTGGATAATCTGATTATTCAGGATATTGAAGAGCGTGACGGTTCATCGGGTTATATCACTGTGAGTCGCCGCAGCTTGTCAGCGCTGGATAAATTGCTTTATAGCAATAAGCTTCAGCACCCTAATGATGTGCTGGAAGAGATTATTTCCTATCATAAACTGTTTCAATTCAGTTTCGTGAAAGGCAGCAAGAGTATTACCAGTGATCTGGCCTTACGCAAGGATGTGCTGCAACAGATCGAACGATATACCCCGACTTTGGGGGAAAAGGTATTACTGGATGTTGATGCCAAGGACAGTAACAAAAAAGTCACGGCCAAACCTGCTGAAGGCAAGCGTAAATCTAAAGTCAAAGCTGATTTGTATCAGCCCAAACTGGGTGAACGTTTCAATGAAAAGAATATCCGGGTGGATTATGACGAAATATTTGGCAGCACTCATGTGAAATTAGTCCCGGCAACGGATAAAGATGAGAGTGCAGATGCTAAATCCTCGCGTAGTAAAAAGATTCTGTCTCAGTTTCTGGTTCCGCTATCAGCGCCAGATGTAAAAAGCTTTGAAACAGGAAGATTCTATTTTGAGCTGAGCAGTACTGAAGCCAGTGAGTTCCGTGATCGTTTCATCAACGACCGTTCAGCAGAATACTACCTGGGTTTTGAAATCGTCGATGCCCTGTTTACGTTTAATCGTTCCATCCGAACGTTCCGTTTTCCACTGTATTACACCAAAGTCAGTATTCGTGAGTCCGGCCGCGGGGTACATCTGGAAGTCAAGCAGGATGGTCGCTTTTATCTCAATCACCTGGCGCTGGCCCATCTGGTGGATAAATTCAGTGAAACTGAAGCCAATGTCGATCCGACTGACCGATTTTTTAAAACCTTGCTGGCACAGGATATCAGTGTTGATCGTATTAATGACCGAATTTGCCTGTCTCGTTACCTGCCTGTTAAAGAAAGCATTTTTGATCGTACTCGTGAAATTCTGTTTGGCTATCAGGATGAAAATGGTAAAGGTGGCATCCTGGGCGATCTAAAAGTTAAAGGTATCGAGTGCGACCTGCATAGCGTGTTTCTGTACCGCGCCCCGAAACTGTTGAACCCTATCGATCAGGCCCTGGAATATGATCTGGATAAAATCAGCAACATAGCCCATCGATCAATGAAACGATTCTACGATTCACTGCTGGGCAAGTTTCTAACACCAGAGCTGGATACTGAAACACGTTACAAAGATGATTTTGCCCCAGTCACCTGGATGCCTGGCTCGTTGCCCCAGAGTACCCGAAACCTGGTCGACCGCTTGAATCATAACGATTTGGTCCTGCTGGAAGGGCCTCCGGGCACGGGTAAAACCCACACCATCATGAATTTGTTGATTCACTGTATTAACAGTAAGCAAAGGGTTTTGATTGTCAGTGACCAGCAAGCAGCGATAGAAGCTCTGGTGGAAAAATTACAGGATTATTTAATCGGCAATGACAAAGGTACGCCTGCCGAACGCAAATGGAATGACCTGTTATTTAGTGCCATTAAGGTAGTGGATCAGGTGGAAACCGGTGATCACACATTGCCGGATCTGGTGAGTAAACTCACCCAGGCCTTCAAGGTGCAGGATCTGGGGCCAGACACGGTCATCAAATCTGAAAATCTTGAGAAAAAACTCAAAACTATCAAAGATAAGATTGCCAAACTGACCGCGCAAATCGCCGATAAAATGCAGAGTCATATGGGTGAGGATGTGCCCTATGATCAGAGAGTGTCCAGGAAAGGTGATGGCCAGATCAACATCGGGAGCCTGCTCGAGTTTCTGGGCGTGATTAAAGGTAAAAAAACTAAACATAGAGAACTGATCGATAGCTTTGTCCAAAACCGAATGCGGCTCGTTCAGGAAGGGATGGGGGATTGCTATAACTTTTTCAAAATCCCCAATAAAAACTTCGAGGAAGAAGTTAAGATATTAAAGGACGATGAAAAAATCCTGATATCTATTCTGGAGCAAAAGCCCAAAACCCAGGAAGAATTCCAGGAGTTGACCAAAGAATACCCTCGCCATGAAATTATTCGCTACCTGGAATCCGTACTTCATGAGCAGACTGCAAGGCAGGGTAACAGCCTGACTAATCTGATCAAAAAAATCCGCATCGCTTTACGATCGCCTTTGCTCATCAGTACAAAAGCATTGGTGCAAAAAGTTCAGGACCAGATTGCCCTGCTAAAAATGTCTAGCAAATGGTCTGATGATCTTTGGGAACTGTTAAGGAAACTGCATGAAACGATTCGTACCGGCGAGCCTTATCGCGCACTGAGCCTGTACCGCAGTGTCGATAAAACACCCGGCATTGATGTCGGCATAGACCCAAACAAAGGTGCATCGATTCAGGGCTTGCTGGAACAGATTGAAGACCTTTACCAGCAGCAGGATAAACTGGTGAAAGAGCGCTTTGTCAACAGTCTGCGCGACATTGTGCAATCTGCCACATCATCGAAACGAGGTTCCGGCACCAATAATATCACCAGCGTCATGGCGCTGGCTGACAGCCTCAAACAATTTAACTCCATTGCTGAAAGTGGCAGCGTTTTCGAAGAGCTGGCTGAAAAGCTGTTTGAAACCTTCCCTATATGGTTAGTCAGAAAACAGACGGTGCCGTTCCTGTTGCCATGTATTGAGCAGAGCTTTGATCTGGTTGTGATTGATGAAGCCACTCAGTGTCGAGTGGATGATTCCTTGTCATTGCTATATCGAGCGAAAAAAATGCTGGTCGTGGGTGACGACAAGCAAACTGTGCTACAGAAAGATTCGGTCATCGACGATTACCTGTTTAAAGACCATGAACTGGATGAACACCTTCGGTCGACCCTGGCCCGTGGATTCAAAGGTGGTGGCTCGCATATTTTTGCACTGGTTAAATCCATCAAACAGGCGTCAGTGATGCTGGATGAGCATTATCGCTGTCCTGCAGATATTATCGAGTTTTCTAATAAATATGTTTATGACAATGAACTTAATATTATGCAATGGAGCTTGCCTGAGCATCCGCCATCGGTGGTTGTAAACTATAGCGAACAGAAAATTAAAACGTCTAAAAAGGCCACTAGCGGTAAATTTAAAGGTATCGAAACGGCTATGCTCGATCGGTATATGGACTATGTCGTTAAAACAGTGAAACAGATAGAGAAAAGCACCGGTGAGAAAATCGATATGGAAACCGATGTTGCCCTGTGTTATTTCCTGCTCAAGAATGAGCCCTATGTTAAAGCGGTGAAAGATAAATACCTCAAGAAACTTAATCGGGGTGAGGATGTGCTGGATGGTGCCGGTGCTGCCCTGCAGGGTAAGGAAAGAGATTATATCTTCTATTTCTGGGATATTACTCGCTATAACTTAAGTGCATTTAAACAGGGTGATGATGCTGACAAACGTAAAGGCGAACTTAATGTGTTGATGAGTCGCCCGAAGAAAAAAGCGTTCCATTATTTACACAGGAACTTTGATCAGCTGGAACATACACGCTCCAACATCAGTAATTTTCTATGGCGTGCCCATCTTCGTCAGGATACGGGAAACCATCAGGATGCACCTCAACAAAACTGTCTGGAATATTCTTTCCTGGGTAATCTACTCAAGTTTACACTGGATAATTCCAGTAAACGTAGCATCAAGGAAGTGCGACAGAATATTCAGGAAGGGCTAGCCGATTTTCGTGAAAATATTGTCGTCGGTGATGCCGGGCGAGTGGTGGACCTTATTGCTTTTCCTGCCGGTCATGCAGAAAACGTAATCGGTATGGTTGATCTGGCTGGATTCGGGAGTGAGAAAAATGCCGGTCAGAATATTGTTGACTACTACTTCCAGTTGAAACGCGCGGCACCCAAAATTGATCCGGTGTTTATATTTGCACATGAACTGATTAACGAAAATGGCCAGACCTTTCATTCATTAATCCACAAATTAGAGCATATGGAACCTGGGTATAGCGCAGAGGAAGATGGTGAGCTGGAAATGGCTGACCAGAGGTCTGGGACAAACGACTAAAAAAACGTTAAAATCGGCATCATTTTTCACCACGTTGAATCCGAGATATTCCTGATGGGCAGAAGTTTTGAAAATCGAAAGGCATCCATGGCGAAAACCCAGGGTGCAAAAGCCAAACTGTATTCCCGATACGGTAAAGAAATTTATGTATGTGCAAAAAATGGTGGTGTTGACCCAAATGGGAATCTGGCACTGCGTCGCTTAATCGACAAGGCCAAGAAGGATCAGGTGCCGGCACATGTGATAGATCGAGCGATCGAGAAAGCCGAGGGTGGCGGTGGTGAGGACTTCGCCACGGCGCGTTATGAGGGCTTTGGTCCTGGTGGCTGTATGGTGATTGTGGATTGCCTGACTGATAATAACAATCGTACCTATACCGATGTACGCCAGTGTTTCGTGAAAAATGATGCCAAGATCGGTGCGCCGGGGGCGGTGTCACATATGTTTGATCATCAGGCTGTATTTGCCTTTAAGGGCGACGATGAAGATGCGGTACTGGAAACATTAATGGAAGCCGATGTCGATGTCAGTGATATCGAGAGTGAAGATGGCATGATCACGGTACTGGCACCCCATACTGAGTTTTTTAAGGCCAGGACAGCGCTGACTGAGGCGACGCCTGATCTTGAGTTCGAGATTGAGGAAATTACGTTCGTTCCGCAAACCTACACGCCAGTGACTGGTGAAGATGCGGAAACGTTTGAGAAGTTTATGGCTGCGTTGAATGATTGTGATGACGTACAGGATGTCTACCACAATGCCGAGCTTGATGATTGATTGCGCCGGTTCATTATTTTTTAAATACCTATTAAAACACGTTTATAGTCTGCCAGTGTAAACGTGTTTTTTATCACTAGACGCTATCTGAGTCGGTTATCGTAATAAGCGATGATTTTCTCTACATAGCGTTGGGCAATGTCTTCTTCCTTGCTCATTAATTGTTTAGCTCTGCTGCCCAGTAGATCTCGTCGATTATTATCTGAAATTAATGCCTGTATCTGCTGTCCCAGTTCCTCAATGTCCTCAACCTGTATACAGGCCTCGTTATCAAGAAACTGTTCTACCTCAGCCTGAAAATTGTGCATATAGGGGCCCACGATAATGGCTTTCTGCAGGCGAGCAGGTTCCAGCAGGTTCTGACCGCCGTGAGGAATAAATGAGCCACCCATGATCACAAAATCGGCCTGTTGCATAAAACCGGTAAGTTCGCCAAGGGTATCGGCCAGGTAGAGCTCGGTATCGTTGTTGATGCGCTGCTGTTTACTGCGCACCGCGATGTTTAAAGCCAGGGGTTTCAGCTGTTCCATGATCGACGTTGTACGTTCAGGATGTCGCGGAGCGATGACCAGTAGATGTGGTTGTGGCTGCAGGCTTTGCCAGAGACGTGCAATCTGAAGTTCTTCATCATTATGGGTTGATGCGACCAGTATAAAAGCACGCTCGGTGAAATGATCCACCACTTTGGCGGCTTCACTGGCAGGTGTCGCAAATTTCAAATTACCCAGGGTTTCAGTCTGTTGTTCGCGGGCACCCAGTTGCAGGAATAGTTGCTGATCCTGAGATGAGCGACACAGAATATGATCCACCTGTTGTAGTGCCTGACGATATAGCTTGCTGATCCATGGTCCGCTGTTGGTGGTTTTATGTGACAGACGTGCATTGATCATGCTTATGGGAACATGTTTGTTAGTGCATTGCTGGTAGAGCAGTGGCCAGATTTCTGTTTCCAGTATCAGTGCCACTCTGGGTTGTGTTTGTTTTAAAAAGCGTTTGATGGCCCCACTGGATTCGATGGGTAGATAACAGTGTTCGGTATTGGGCAACGCATTTTTTTTAATAATGAAGGCACCGGTGGCTGTGTTGGTGGTAAACAGGAATGCTTGTTGCGGATATGCGGTAATGAGTTCTTTCAGAAGTGGTAATGCGGTATTGCTTTCACCCACAGATGCGCAATGTATCCATACGGGTGCCTGTTTGAACCGGGGATAGGCAAAGCCCAGACGTTGTTTGAAGTAACGGAGTGAACGATAACGCCAGGCGATTTTTAGCGTGTAGAGAAAGATGGCTGGCCACAGAACAATGGTGAGTAGTCGGTAGCTCATGAGCGTTTCGATGGATAGATAGGTGCAGCACCTTCCGGTCTGTTTTTATAACGTTTATGGGCCCACAGATATTGTTCAGGATTTTGCATAATCAGATGTTCCAGTGTCTGATTGATACAAATGGCATCATTGCGAGCATCCCCGGTTGGAAAGTTTTTCAGTGCCGGTAGCAACACCAGTTTGTAACCGCGGTTGTTTTTGTTGCGCTGGATATAATACGGCACCACCGGTGAGCCGGATATTTTGGCCATGCGGGCAGGTGCCGTCAGTGCCGTGGCTTCAACGCCGAAAAAAGGGATGAAAACACTGTCTTTGCCAGAAACGTCCTGGTCCGGTGCATACCAGGCGGCATAGCCTTTTTTTAAACCCTTGATCAGGACCAGGGGTTTATGGTGATCGACAATGGCTTTAAACAGGCGACCACGATGATATTTCATGAAGGCATCAAACAGGTCGTTGTGGGCGCGCTTGTACATGGCCTGAAAAGGTACGTGATGACTGAGTACAGAGGCGCCAATTTCCAGACAGGTGAAATGGGCGGTGAGAATGATGACACCTTTGTTGTGGGACAGTGCCTGCTGTAAATGTTCCATGCCTTCGATTTCACACAGGGATAATAATTTTTCTGATTCCCACCAGGCCAGGCCCATTTCGAAGGGCGCAATAGCGCTGTTCTCCACGGTCAGCCGGGTCAGGCGTTTGATGTCGTCATCGTCGAAATTCGGGAAGGCTATGCGTAAGTTAATGGCGGCGATGGCACGTCGTTTGGGCAGGGCGATATACAGGAGTTTGCTGAATAATTTGCCGATAAACACCAGTACCGGTAAGGGCAGTCGGGCAATCAGTCGCATCAGCGCCAGAGACAGCCAGGTCGGCCAGTAGCGTGGGGCAAGGTAATGGCGGGCCTTGACGGCTTTAATCAGTGGCACGTGCTTACTCAGAGTAAACTATGGTTGCAACCACTGGTTGACCTGTACGGCGTCATCGCGACTCAGGGTACCAGCCGCCTGTTTAAGACGTAGCATGTTAATGATGTAGGTATAGCGTGCACGGGCATAATCGCGTTCGGCCCTATACTGTTCGCGTAGCGCGGCCAGTACTTCGACGGCAGTACGGGTGCCGACTTCAAAGCCTGCCTGTGTCGCCTCATAGGCTGTTTGTGTCGAAATCAGTGCCTGCTTGAAGGCATTGACTTCGGCAATGGAGGTGGTGACCCCCAGATAGCTTTCACGACTGAGCTGTACTGCTGTGCGTTGTGCCTTATCCCGGAGTGCCCGCGCCTGTTCTTTCAGGGCAATGGCCTGACGGGTTTTGGCGTTGGTCAGGCCGCCAGAATAAATGGGTACATTGAGTTGTAAGGTGAGTGAGGTATCTTCAGAATCACGACTCGATGTGTCTGAGTCAGTACTGGTGTCATTGTACTGGGCCGACAGGTTTAAGCTGGGGTAATGTCCCGAGCGGTCGATACTGACCTGTTTTTGTGCCGCCTCGAAATTGTATTGCGCCGATTTCAGGGACAGGTTGTTGTTAATGGCCGTGTCGACCCACTTGTCGATGTCTGCAGGTTCAGGTGAACTCAAGGGGAGGTCTTCAGTTACCGGCGCGATGTTTTCGGGCATGATGTTGATAATGCTGCGCAGGACTTCCAGGCTGGTGGCAAGCAGGTTTTCGGCACTAATGGCCTGAGCCACGGAAATATCGTACTGGGCCTGTGATTCCTTGACGTCGGTGATAGCAATCAGGCCGACTTCGAAACGTTTCTGTGTTTGTTCCAGTTGCTGGCCGATGGCTTCTTTTTCAGCAAGGGCAAATTTCAGGTTGTCTTCGGCGCCCAGGGTATTGAAGTAGGCCTCGGCTACTCTCAGGATTAAGGCCTGTCGCGCCGCATGAATATCAGCGGTAGCAGAAGCGATGATGCTATCGGCCTGGTGCAACTGTGCATAATAACTATGGTTATAGATAGATTGTTGTAGCGTCAGGGTGAAACCATCCGTGTCGGAGTCATAAGAGCCGTCGGGCAGAGTCGGTAATGAACTAACACTGTTGCTGATGTCCTGGCTGCTGTCGGTTTTAAATACCGACAGGTTTATTTGTGGCAGCAAGGCAGACAGGCTTTGGGGGCGAGATTCCAGTGTGGCCTGATACTGGAATTCAGCCGCCAGGATATCCGGGTCGCTCTGCTCAGCCTTATCCAGAGCCTGCAGGAAATCAATCGCATAGGCTTGTTGACTGCTGACAGCCAACAGCATGAGGATTAAGACACGTTGCAGGTTTATCATATATGTTAGGGCCTGATTAGAATTCGAAGGTTTTAGCCTTTTCGCTGTGTACCAGAGGTTTCAGCGAGGTTTCAAACAGGTATTGCTCGGCCCAGGTATCTTCGCTGGTACGGGTAATCAGTCGAGCCACCATGACCGGATCTTCACCGGTGATCACGAACATACGACCGCCTACCGTTAATGCCTGTTTGTAGGCCTCGGGTACTTCTGGCATAGAGCCGGTGATGGCAATCACCGCATACTGGGTCGTTAATTTGCTGGTATCGGTGGCATCGTCTACATACAGGGATATATTGAGTATACCCTGTTCAACCAGGCGTTCCGCCGCCTGTTGACTCAGAGATTCATGGATTTCAACGCTGTTAACGTGAGCCGACAGCTTCGCCAGACAGGCAGTAATATAGCCACTGCCAGTGCCCACTTCGAGGACATTGTCTGTAGGCTGGACGTTGAGCGCCTGCAACATTCGGGCTTCAACATTGGGGTGCATCATTTCTTCGCCATGCCCCAGGGGGATAGCGGTATCGGCGTAGGCCAGGTTCTTATAGGCCTCGGGGACAAAGGCATCGCGCGGTAACGCGTCCATGAGGTTGAGGGTGCGGGTATCCAGGACATCCCAGGGACGTACCTGTTGCTCAATCATATTATGACGTGCTTGCTCGATATTTACTGCGCTCATCGTAAATCCCCATAATTTTTGACATTCTTTCGATCGATTCTACCCTGAGCCTGCAATCAAGGGTAGGCTTGTTAGTTGATAAAGGATAAACTCTCATCTGAAATTTTTATTCCATTTGTCTTGCGAGGCTAGGGGTGCCATTTGTAATGGCTGAGATAAAACCCTTAGTACCTGATCCGGTTAACACTGGCGTAGGGAAGCTTCGGTACTCCCCCCAATCACCGTAGTTTGCCCTCGGCTATATTGAGGAAGCAACATGAGCGCTATTCCAGAAGATTTTATTAACAAGACAGCGAAACTGTCTGAAGAAATTACACGACCGTTTACCGGTTCCAGAAAAATCTATGTCGAGGGGTCACGCCCTGATATTCGAGTGGGTATGCGCGAAATCGAGCTGGCCGACACGGCTGACAGCATCGGTTTTGAGAAGAACCCGCCAATTACGGTTTATGATACCTCCGGTCCGTTCACTGACCCTGAAGTCGATATTGACCTGATGAAAGGTATTCCTGATGTGCGCTCGACCTGGATTGAAGAGCGTGATGACAGCGAGTTACTCGATGGCCCCAGTTCTGAATATGGCAGCTTGCGTCAGCATGACCCAGAGTTATCCCACCTGCGTTTTGAACACATCCGTCAACCACGCAAAGCCAAAGCCGGTAAGAATGTGAGTCAGATGCACTATGCCCGCCAAGGGATTATTACCCCGGAAATGGAGTATGTGGCGATTCGTGAAAGCCTGCGACTGAATGAGCTGCGCAAAGATCCTGCCTATGCCAAGTTGTTAAGACAGCATCCCGGTGAGAGCTTCGGTGCCCAGCTGCCCGAGGAGATTACCCCGGAATTTGTGCGTCAGGAAGTCGCCAGCGGTCGTGCTGTAATTCCCTGTAATATTAATCATCCTGAACTGGAACCGATGATCATTGGCCGAAACTTCCTGGTAAAAATTAACACCAACATCGGTAATTCAGCGGTCACTTCGTCGATTGAGGAAGAAGTAGAAAAAATGGCCTGGTCTGCGCGTTGGGGTGGAGACACCCTGATGGACCTGTCCACCGGCAAGAACATCCATGAAACCCGTGAATGGATTCTGCGTAACGCACCAATGCCCATCGGTACGGTGCCGATTTATCAGGCACTGGAGAAAGTCAACGGCAAGGCTGAAGACCTGACCTGGGAAATTTTCAAGGACACGCTGATTGAACAGGCGGAACAGGGCGTGGATTACTTCACTATTCATGCCGGTGTTCGTCTGGCCTATGTACCGATGACGGCTGATCGTGTCACCGGTATCGTCTCCCGTGGTGGTTCCATCATGGCCAAGTGGTGTCTGGCCCATCATGAAGAGAATTTTCTCTATACCCATTTCAATGACATCTGTGAAATCATGAAAGCCTATGATGTGGCCTTCTCATTGGGGGATGGTTTACGTCCCGGTTCACTGGCAGATGCCAATGACCGCGCCCAGTTCGCCGAGCTGGAAACCCTGGGTGAGCTGACCAAAATTGCCTGGGAACATGATGTGCAGGTGATGATCGAAGGGCCGGGTCATGTGCCCATGCAGATGATCAAGGAAAATGTAGATAAAGAGCTGAAAGACTGTTTTGAAGCGCCGTTCTACACATTGGGGCCACTGGTGACTGATATTGCCCCGGGCTATGACCATATCACTTCCGGTATCGGTGCCGCGAATATTGGCTGGTATGGCACAGCGATGCTCTGTTATGTGACGCCGAAGGAACATCTGGGACTGCCGAACAAGGACGATGTGCGCGAGGGGATTATTACGTACAAGATTGCAGCCCACGCGGCTGATCTGGCCAAGGGGCATCCGGGTGCACAGATTCGTGACAATGCCATGTCCAAGGCACGTTTCGAGTTTCGCTGGGAAGACCAGTTCAATCTGGGTCTGGATCCGGATAAGGCTCGCGAGTACCACGATGAGACCTTGCCGAAAGATTCAGCCAAGGTTGCGCATTTTTGTTCCATGTGTGGCCCGCACTTCTGCTCCATGAAGATCACTCAGGATGTACGTGAGTATGCCCGTGAGCATGGGATGACTGATGAGGACGCTCTGAAGCAGGGCATGCAGGAAAAATCGATTCAGTTTGTTGAGAAGGGTGCTGAAATTTACACCAAAACCTGAATCGACTCTGTCATCGTTATACACAAAAAAGCCGGATTTATTTCCGGCTTTTTTGTGTCCAGTCATACTTTTTGTGCGTTTTACTGCTAAATTCATAGAGACCCTGATTTCATTCGTATTGTATACATGCCGGAAATTTTTCATTTACTCAAAGATCAGATTGCTGAACACCTGCAAGACGTCGATATCTCCAGTGTATCGCTGACCAGGTTTATTCAGGCGGTAAACGAGACCTATACCAAGTTCGATTCGGATCATAAGGAAATGGAACGCTCATTGACGCTGAGTGCTGAAGAGCTGGTCCAGACTAATGAAGAAATGTATGCCATTTTTCAGGCGATCCCGGATCAGTTGTTTCATTTTTCTGAAGATGGTGTCGTCATTAGTTATCAGTCAGGGCGCAAAGAACATTATTATCTGACAGCTGAAAAACTGATTAATAAATCGATATTCGATATCCTCAGAAAAGACATTGCCGAAATGTTTCTGAAGGCGATTAATGAAGCGATTAAAAATAAATCAGTCATCAATTTTGAGTTTGTGGTTGTTCATGAACATAAAATCTACTATTACGAAACACGTGTCATGCCCATTAAGAGCATGCAGGTGGTGGCATTAATTCGTGACATTACTGAACGCAAGCTGGCAGAAGACCAGATTGCCTTTCTGGCATACCATGATGGTTTGACGGGGCTGCCTAATAACCTGTTATTTAAGGAACGTCTGGAACAGGGACTGGCGCATGCAGAACGCAATAACACCATGCTGGCGGTTTTATTTCTTGATCTGGATCGATTTAAACTGATCAATGATTCGATGGGGCATGATGTCGGTGATCAGTTATTGCAGGCCACGGCTGATCGCCTGATCGAGGGGGTCAGACGTACCGATTCGGTGGCCATGAATGTGTCCACAAGCCTGAATTCATCCGTGTCATCTGCCTCATCGGTAGCGCGTCTGGGGGGTGATGAGTTCACCATCATGATTGAGGATGCGGAAAATAGCCAGACCGTAGCACGCGTGGCCAGTCGACTGATCGACGTGGTGAGCAAGCCGCTGATGCTGAGTGGAACAGAAGTGTACACCTCTACCAGTATTGGTATCGCCATATATCCGGATGATGGCAAGACCGTGGATGTATTGCTGAAAAATGCTGATGCGGCGATGTATCACGCCAAAGATCAGGGAAGGAACAATTTTCAGTTTTTCACCGAGTCCATGAATCAGGCTTCAATCGAACGTATGGCGGTTGAAAGCAATTTACGTAAAGCTATCCTGAATAAAGAACTGTGTCTTTATTATCAGCCCCAGGTGAGTGTGATCACGGGACAACTGGTGGGACTGGAAGCGTTACTGCGCTGGAAGCATCCGGAAAAAGGTTTTATTTCCCCGGCGGTATTTGTACCGGTAGCCGAGGAAACCGGTTTAATTATGGAAATTGGTGAATGGGTGGTGAAAGAAGCCTGCAGGCAGGGAGCGGCGTGGGCCACTGCGGGTTTTAAACCGGTACAGATTTCTGTCAACCTGTCGGCCAAACAGTTGAAAGACGAACGCTTGCATGAAATGGTTAATGGCATATTGCAGGACACTGGCATGAATCCTCGTTTCCTGGGTGTTGAGCTGACAGAAAGTGCGATTATTCTGGACCCTAATATGGCACTGCAGCGGCTGGAAAAAATAAAGTCCCTGGGGGTGAAACTGTCACTGGATGATTTCGGTACCGGTTATTCATCGCTCAGTTATCTCAAGCGTTTCCCTATCGATACACTGAAAATTGATCAGGCATTTATTCGTGATGTGAATGCAGATCATGAAGATGCTGCCCTGGTGAAAGCGATCATCGCTATGGCACATGGCCTGGGTATGGATGTGGTGGCTGAAGGTGTCGAATTGCAGGAGCAGCTGGAGTTTCTCGGTATTAATGGCTGTGACACGATTCAGGGATATTTGTTCAGCCGGCCTGTACCCGTGGCTGATATTGAGACTATGCTATCCCGTGTCTCGCTCTGAGTCCGGGATACTGATACGTTCCATTAAATAGCATAAACAATCCTGGCGTATAGCGGTGGTATTGGTTGTCAGCATTGAGGGCATCACCGTTTTACGCAGTACAATTTCATAATTTTTATTATATTCAAAATATTCTCGACCGACTTCACGGTCATCGTCATCATAGGCTTGCAAATAACCACTGCTGTCTTCTTCAATCCAGGCAAAGGCCTGCCCGGGTTTTACTACACTGAAATTATACATTTCAATATTGGGATACAAGTTGATGGTGGCATCATCAGCAAAACCGAAGGAATAGCGCTCAGGTATTTTGACCCGGGCTACGGTATGGTAGAGATTAATATGCTCGGGTGTTTGTTCTGGTAGTTGTTTCAGATTGAGGCAGGTGTATAGATAGGTGGCCGCATGTTCATAGCTATCGATCTCACCCGACTGTCCGCATTCCAGTGTAACGGCAGGACAAAATTCAGCAAACGCTGCTGACTGCACACCTTTTGGGCTGGTGAAATAAACTACAGTGTCACTGAACATACCGGCCAGGGATAAGTAACGATGGTCCAGTTTGTTGATACAGCCGTAGTGTGGATTGCGTCCGGTATTGTTGTGGATGTCGATACTGGCAAACGGCTGTCGTGCACACATGATCTCGGTCACCTGCTTCATCATATGGGCTTCAGCCAGAAAGTGTTCATGGGTGCCCGGCCAGATGCGGTTATAGTCGACCTGGCGATCGAGGCGTCGTTGATTACAGCGGGCAGCTTCGACATTGCCAATGAATATCGACAGGCTGCGGGGCAGTGGACGATCCTGGTATTCCTTCAGCAATTTCTGTATGGCATAAAAACCGGTGGTTTCATTGCCGTGAAGCAATGTGGAAACGAACAGGGGTTGTTCGATTTCGCCCTGGAGATGAATCAGGGTCGGTTTGCCGAGGACGCTGTACAGGTCTTCCGATGAGCAAGTAAGAAAACGTTCGGGTAATGTATCAATTTCATTAAACATCAGGTGGCACTCGTATAATCCCAGCAATGTACTGGCTCAT
>JBFFSQ010000039.1:0-17900 GCA_041572275.1 Gammaproteobacteria bacterium | reverse complement strand
CTACCCTGAACTTTTCAATGAAGGCCCGTTACGACTCAACACCCTTGCCGGCACCCTGAATACACTGGTCCTGCTATCAAGCAGTTATTTTGTTGCCAAGGCCATGCGTGCGATACGTCTGAATCAGCAAAAAGTCTGTGTGCGCTGGTTGTGGCTAGCGGTGGCTGCCGCCTGCGCCTATTTACTCACCAAACATTGGGAATACCAGTGGAATGCCAACCAGGGCATCGACATTCAGACCAATGCTTTTTTTGGCGTGTATTACTACATGACCTTCAATCACCTTCTACATGTCGGCTGGGGTGGAGCGGCTATTGTCTGGGCCATCATACGCGTCAATTCTGGCGCCTATGATCACAAACATCATGCCGGACTCGAAGCCGTGGCAACTTACTGGCATATGATCGACCTGGTTTGGATTATCATTTTTCCACTGTTATATGTCTTACGCTGACTACAGGGAGGCCACCGATGTTATCAAATAAATCGATCGATTTTATCTGGCTACTGCTCCTGGTCATTACCCTGGCAAGTGCCTATATTGCTGAATCAACAGAACCGGGGCTCTGGGTAACTCTGACTATGAGCCTGATCATAGCGTTTAAAGGCCGTATGATTCTTGATCGATTTATGGAACTTGAAACAGCCAACCCTTTCATTCGTCGGCTGATGAATATTTATTTTTATGTTATACCCGCGCTGATTATGCTGGTGTATTTTTTCCCACAACAACTGGCTGACTTAACTCGACTTTAAGCAGCCATATTGTTCATCAATCACGAGCTTTGAAATACAGAGCCACAAAATCATCCTTACTTAATGGCCGAGAGAAGTAATAACCCTGGAACATATTACAGCCATTCTCAGCCAGAAAATCAAACTGTCCCACCGTTTCAACACCTTCTGCTACTACACTTTGTTTGAAAATTTTAGCCATGTTCAGAATCGTCATAATCATGGCCTGGTCTCCAGCGTCCTTATCAACTTCATTAACAAAAGCACGGTCAATTTTAATTTCATCAATCGGCAGTTTTTTCATATAACTTAACGAGCTATAACCGGTACCAAAATCATCCATGGAAAAACGCACGCCCAGTGCTTTCAGTTCATGAATAATGCTCACCACGCGATTGACGTCTTCAGCCATGATGGTTTCCGTTAGTTCAAACACAATTTTTGAACGCAGCTCTTCAGTCAGGTGTTTTTGCATTAAGCGCTCCACAACCTTCTGAAAACTGGTATGGAAAAACTGACGCATGCTGATATTAATTGAAAACTGCCGCAACTCGATACCCTGCTCTGACCATTCACGCAGGGCCATAAATGCAGACTCGATAATGAATTCGCCTAACTCGACAATCAAACCGGTTTGCTCTGCAATGGGAATAAAATCAATCGGAGAAATTAATCCCTGTTTCTTGTTATTCCAGCGCACCAGTGCTTCTACCCCAACAATATTTCCATTTACATCCAGTTGCGGCTGAAAATTCAGACTAATTTCATCTTTTTCCAGTGCAAAATGTAGCATGCGCTCGATTTTAAGATGGCTCTCCACCCGCGCAGACATTTCCTCATTAAACAGAAACACACCATCCCGCCCCTGTGCTTTCACTTCATACAGGGCAATATCTGCTTCTTTGATGAAGTTATTCGCATTATGGATAGGGGCCTTAATGATACTGACACCGATACTGGCACTGATGTAGAGATGATGACGCTCAATCATATAAATCTCTTTCAATGACGCAATCAAATTGTTCGCCAGTTCCATGGCATCCTGCTGACATCGCTGCATATCATCATATTCGACACCGGTAATGATAAACTCATCACCGCCCAGTCGTGCCAATAAAGCCTGTTGAGGTAAATGTTGCTGCAGTCGGCTAGCCACTTTCTGTAACAACTGATCACCAACATCATGACCCAGGGAATCATTGATGGTTTTAAAATGATCTAGATCGATCAATAGCAAATACGACACGCGTCTGGTGTCTTTCAATGAATCCATCGTCTGTTGTAGAAAATTGATAAAGAAGTAACGGTTATACAAGCCCGTCAGCACATCATGTGACGCCTGGTAATGGCTATTCATCAATAGACGGTTACTGCTACTCGCTGCATACCAGAGCACCCAGGCAAATATGGAACCAAATACTGTCAGCACATAGCCATACCATTCACCGATGCTGAAGAAATAAATAATCAACGGCAACATCAACATGAGAATGATAGGCGTAAATAGACGCCGTTCTGATATCAACAGGGTTGATGCCACTACCGACGCGCCCAGTTCGGTAAAAATAGCAATGTAATGCAAGTTGTACTCATCTTCCGTCACGTAGATAACAAAAATCATCACCCACAACAGGAAGAAAAGATAAAACCACACCATTAACTGTTTATGCCATTGCTGCAGACGCTGACGCCCCAAAGACGGCATCAGGAAGGTCCTGTGTAATCGATAACCCCATATAGAAACCAGGACAACCAGGCCATACCAGACCAGGGCACCGATATGAATATCATGCAGCCAGCCTAAAAAGATGTATCCCAGGCCGGGAAACAGTGACAACACCATAAATACTACTATCTGTTTATGCAGATAGGCATAAAACTGTTTATCGACTGTTTTTGTCATACTTCTGAAAAGCTCTCGTTATCTTATTTTTATCTACAAAAATTAAGGGTATTTAAATTAAGTATAGTTATTTTTCTAACAGTTGGGCTAATTATCCCACGCTCGTAATAAATGGCCTGATATTTCATAGTCTGGCACGATCAAATTTGCCTGCGCCTGGCTCTGTTTGTAAGCACGCCCTGCCAGATCATAGCGCGCATTCACACAGATCGATATGAACATGGCCCCCTCAAACTCAATCGCACAACCATAAAAGGGATCAAAAGCATAAGCCACAAAATAGTCAGCAAGCCATGAACGGTGCCGACGATCCATGCCCGCAGGCTGGTTGCGTCCCGAATCATGCATCAGTAACTGGGCAACTTCCTGCTTCTCGATCACCTCGAGCATGGCCGGTGTGCGATGCAACACCAGAAGTGTTCTACGGCCCAGCTCAAACAACTTCAGCTCACCAGGTTTTATATCACCCACGTCTAGCTCGACCGGTGCACCGGTCTCAACGCCCGGCTGATTCACCCACATACCACTGAGATAAGCATAGCCAAACACGGTCAAGCCCATAACCGCCATCAATTTCACGATTACCCGGAGGATTTGCTTAGAGCCTGTCATCGCAACTGTTAAACTACCGATTTACCCTGATTATTAGCTGTATGTCTGAATTTACCATCTTACCACCCTTATCCCTGTATATTCATATTCCCTGGTGCGTTCAGAAATGCCCCTATTGTGACTTCAACTCCCACGCGCTCGCTTCAGCACTTCCTGAGCAGGTCTATATTGATTGCTTACTGGAAGACCTGGAACAGCACCTGCCAGAGATCTGGGGACGCCGCCTGAGCTCAGTATTCATCGGTGGCGGTACTCCCAGCCTGTTTTCACCCGAGTCCATCGATCGTCTATTAAGCGGTGTGCGTGCCCGCATTCCCGGCCCACCTGATATCGAAATCACGCTGGAAGCCAACCCCGGTACTGTGGAGCAGGGCCGCTTCAACGAACTCCATGCAGCAGGTATTAACCGCTTGTCCATCGGCATCCAGAGCTTTCATGATGACAAGCTCCAGGCTCTGGGCCGAATCCACAACCGGGTTGAAGCCATCAAAGCCGTTGAAACTGCACACTATGCCGGATTCGAAAATTTCAATCTCGATTTAATGTTTGGACTTCCGGCACAATCTATTCAGCAAGGGCTGGATGACCTGCACACCGCGATTGCCCTGCAACCCAGCCATCTGTCCTGGTACCAGCTGACCATAGAACCCAATACCTTATTCTACAGCCGGCCACCACGCTTGCCCGATGATGAGGCCATCTGGGGACTGCAACAACAAGGCCAGCAGCTCCTCAATGACCAGGGTTTTGGGCAATATGAAATCTCTGCCTATGCCAGAGAGGGACGACAGTGCCAGCATAATTTAAATTACTGGCAGTTTGGTGATTATCTCGGTATCGGGGCCGGTGCTCACGGCAAGATCAGCCGAAGTGACACGAACAGCGTCGAACGACACTGGAAACTACGCCAACCACAGGCTTATATGTATGCACGCCCAGATGACAGGCTAGCGGGCAGCCGATTATTGACAACTAATGATCTGATATTTGAATTCATGCTCAACGCCCTGCGATTAAAGCAGGGCTTTGAGATCGAGAGTTTTGAGCATCATACAGGCCTGTCCATTGAATGCATCAAAACAATCTGTAATCAGGCCATTGAAAAAGGGTTGCTGGACGTGACTCAACAGGGATACAGGCCCACCGATCTGGGATATCGCTTTCTCAACGACCTGATCAACCTGTTTGAAAATGAAGAAGCCTGAACAAACGGGTCAGAGTTTACTGACCTTCCTGGCTCGGTTGCTGATAACGCTGATTCAACATTTCCTTGACCTTCTGTGCATCATCGATCAGCTGCTTCACCCCTTCAGGCGAGTAAGGATTCGGTAAGCCTTCACCTTCAGTAGCAGCTTTGCCTAATGACAGCACGCTGCCGGCTGATGCCTCTTCTTCCTCTTTTTCAGCTGTTTTCACTGCCTGCACCACATTAGCATCTGCACGCAACTGCATGGTTTCTGTTTCCTGACCGGCCGGTGGTGTACTGCTAAAGTGCGTTCGCCCCTGATCATCCACCCATTTGTAAACAGTGACGTCCTTATCAGTCACAGCATTGGATATATTCATGGGCTTTTTTGGTGCCTCCTGAGTCATCCCTTTCATGAAATCAGGCAGGCTACCGCTACCCAGCAGGTAATAAGGCACAGCCAGCATTATCGCCACCAACACCACCACTTTGAACAACAGCTTCTTCATCCTTTAATTTCCCCGAAGTTTGGATTTAATTGGATTATAGGTTACTGCCTTTGCTTTTTTAGCACTAGCCCTTGCCGAGCCATACTGAAAAGAGTAATATATCCGGCTCTTTACGGGCAGCAACTTTTTTAGAGGACTCGAGATGAGGCCAGAAATACACCCAGATTACAACGACGTAGCGGTAACATGCAGCTGTGGCAACAGTTTCACTACGCGTTCAACTATCGCTAAAGATTCGCTTTTAGTTGAAGTATGTTCACAGTGCCACCCATTCTACACTGGTAAACAGAAAGTAATGGACAGTGCTGGACAGATCGAAAAATTCCGCAACCGTTTCGGTGGCAAGAAGTAAAGCCATTAGGCCTTTACTAATATTTTCGAGGGCGCTTGTCTATAGCGCCCTTTTTTATGCCAGTTCCCCGGTCCTGGCTAGCAACTGTACGCTTGACCACATTGATGCCACGGCCATCGTGGCCCATGTGCATGATGGTGACACGCTACGGCTGACTGATCGTCGAAAAATCCGACTCATCGGTATCAACACTCCGGAACTGGCCCGCGATCAGCAAGCAGAACAGTCCTTTGCCCGACAGGCCAGACAGGCACTCATCCAGCTACTCAGGCCATCCAACAATCGCATATCCATCCGTTATGGCCAGCAACGTCACGATAAATATCAGCGTACCCTGGCCCACCTCTACCTGCCTGACGGCCGCAATATCCAGCAATTACTGATACGCCAGGGCCTGGCCACTGCCTTTACCACACCGCCGAACAACCAGCTATCAAGCTGCTACCGGCAAGCTGAACAAGCCGCAATCAAGCAAGGTCTTGGTATCTGGTCACTCCCGGAATACCAGGTCAAACAATTGCACCAGCTCAGCATCAAGGACGAGGGTTTCCGTCGTATCGAAGGCCGAGTCACTCGCGTAGACCATAATCCAAAAGCCAGCTGGATCCAGCTCGGCAACCAGCTACGTATACGCATCAAGAAAAATGACCTGATCTATTTCACACCGGGTCAGCTCGATCATCTCAAGGGTAAACTCATCCGTGTTCGTGGCTGGTTACATCCAAACAAAAATCACTACTTCATGAACCTGCGCCACCCGGATGCCATCACGTCATTACACTGACTACCTTCCGGCCAATTAACACTTCAGCATATTAGGTAGCCTAATTAAAAAGTGGTAATATGACTGGCCCTCAGGCATAAAACCCTTAGTGAAAGAATCGACACCGCTATGAATGAAGCAGACAAACAAGCCGCCCTGGATTATCACCATCTCCCTAAACCAGGAAAAATAGCCACTGAGATATCCAAACCCTGTAATACACAGCGTGACCTGTCCCTGGCCTATACGCCAGGTGTTGCCGAGCCCGTTAAGGCCATTGCCGACGATCCAGAGAATGCCTATAAATATACAGCCAAAGGAAACCTGGTTGGCGTGATTACCGACGGTAGCGCCGTCCTTGGCCTTGGCAATGTCGGCGCCCTCGCTGGAAAGCCGGTGATGGAGGGCAAGGCAGTACTGTTTAAACGTTTTGCAAATATCGACGTCTTTGACATCGAGGTTAATGCCGAGAGCCCGCAGGAGTTTATCGACACCGTCGCCCGCATAGCCCCCACTTTTGGTGGCATCAATCTCGAAGACATCACCGCGCCCCGCTGTTTTGAAATCGAACGTATACTCGATGAAATGCTGGACATCCCGGTATTTCATGACGACCAACACGGTACCGCCATCATCATTGCCGCCGGCCTGCTCAATGCCCTCGAACTACAGGGTAAAAAGATCGAAACCGCCCGTATCGTCTGCATGGGTGCAGGTGCTGCCGGCATTGCTTCGATGGACCTGCTAGTTAGCCTGGGCGCCAAAAAAGATAATCTGATCCTGCTTGATCGCAACGGTGTAATTCACACGGGGCGTGACGACCTGAACCAATATAAAGCAGCCTATGCCGTCGATACCGACCTGCGCACGCCACTGGACGCCCTGACTGGTGCCGACGTCTTCATCGGCGTTTCCGGACCCGATTTAATGACCCCGGAAATGCTGCTAGCCATGGCACCTAAACCTATTGTGTTTGCTCTCTCCAATCCAAATCCGGAAATCGACCCTAAACTGGCCCATGACACCCGTGATGACCTGCTCATGGCCACTGGCCGCAGTGATTATCCTAACCAGGTCAACAATGTTCTTGGTTTCCCCTATATATTCCGTGGTGCACTCGATGCCGGTGCCACCAGCATAAGCCAGGAAATGCGTATTGCCTGCGTCAAGGAGATCTGCGCCCTGACCCACGAACCTGTCCCGCAGGAAGTTCTTGATGCCTATCATCTCGACCATCTTGAATTCGGCTTTGATTACATCATTCCGAAACCAATGGACCCTCGCCTGATTCAACGTGTTCCTGTGGCCGTTGCGGCCGCCGCAATACGCAGTGGCGTTGCCCAACACCCAATCGATTAATTCGTCTCGACGTATTCCATCCGCCAGGGTACCTGACATATCACTGTCGTACCCTGGCATACATGATTTCCCTCTCTGGTTTACCGCCTCAACCTCACCACCCGCTATTTATAAATTTCAAACACAGGTGCAACTGCTACACTTAGTCATAGGTCGAATATAACAATAATAACGAAGGGATTGATCATGAATAAGATTACTGTCGTAGGTGCCGGCCGTGTCGGCGAATCCACTGCACAATTTATAGCCAGCAAAGATCTGTGCCGAGAAATCGCCCTCATTGATGTCCGTGAAGGTGCAGCAGAAGGTGTTGCACTGGACATTCAGCAGGATGCGCCCATATTTTCCTTTGACACTCGCCTGTCGGGTGGCAGTGAGCCAGAGCTCATGGCGGACTCTGATCTCATCATTATAACTGCGGGTATACCCCGCAAACCCGGCATGTCACGCTCGGATGTTATGGAAACCAATGTCCGTGTCATCGATGGCATTGTGGACAACGCGGTGAAATTTGCCCCCAATGCCATGCTGTTAGTTGTCAGCAACCCAGTCGACATCCTCACCTATCGCGCCTGGAAAAGAACCGGCTGGGATCGTAGTCGCGTATTCGGTCAGGCCGGCGTCCTTGACTCCACCCGCATGGCCAGCTTCATTGCCATGGAAACGGGGTTCTCGGCACTGGATATTGACGCCATGGTACTCGGTGGTCACGGCGACTCAATGGTACCCATGATGAGATACACTACGATTTCTGGCATCCCGGTCAGTAATTTTCTGGATCAGGCCAGCATTGACAGCATCATCGCACGAACACGTAACGGTGGCGCTGAAATCCTTGCCTTACGCCAGAACAGTAGTGCCTATGACGCCCCTGCAGCCGCCGTGGCGACGATGGTGGATGCCATCATCAATGATCGCAAACGTATCCTTCCCGCTGTTGCCATTCTGGATCATGAATACGGCTGTGATGACCTGGCCATTGGTGTTCCCTCAGTGCTCGGCAAGAATGGTCTGGAAACTGTGTTGGAGCTGGAGCTCAACAGCCAGGAACAGCTGAACTTCAACCAGTCCGTCGCTATGGTTAAAGCTGATCTGCAAACGCTGGCTACCCTGTAGACAGCTGGCCTGTGTCCATTGTGGGCGCAGGCGATAGCCCTGCTCCATATATATCATCCATGTTTCATTATTCATTGCGCTTTCATGTAAAATAGCTGCATGACAAATCCACGCGCCTATCTAATTGATTCCAGTATTTACATCTTCCGTGCCTGGCACGTCTATGATGACGCCATTACAGATATCGATGGCAACCCAACCAACGCCGTCTATGGCTTTAGCGAATTCCTGATGCAGCTGATCACACAAAAGCAACCGCAATATATTGCCTGTGCTTTTGATGCTCATCAGACCCAGTCCTACCGCAAGGAAATTTTTGCTGATTATAAGGCCAACCGACCACCGGCACCCGAGGAACTCATTGTTCAGTTTAACTACTGTCGTGAATTCTGCCGTGCCACCGGTATTCCAGAATTTGGCAGTAACCGCTTCGAAGCCGATGACATCATTGGTACACTCGCCCATCGCCTGCGTCAGCAAGGCTTCGACATCACCATTGTCAGTGCCGACAAAGATCTCACCCAACTGGTCCTTGGCGAACGTGATGCCTGGTGGGATTTTGCTCGTGGTACAGTCCTCAATTCAAAGGGGGTTGAAAAACATTTTGGTGTCAAACCTGAGCAGATTGCTGATTTGCTGGCACTGTCTGGTGACAAAATTGACAATATCCCGGGTATACCCGGTGTCGGATATAAAATGGCGTCCAATATCCTGCAAAAATTTCCCGATATCGACAGCATCCTGGACAACATTGAAAACATCTCGAAAATGAAGTTCCGGGGATCAGCACGCATCCAGAACCTGGTACACGAACACCAGCATCTGCTACCCACCAACAAACAACTCACTACAATCGTGACCGATGCCGTGTTTGATAACCACGACCAGGACATACGCTGGACCGGTATCAATGAAGACGCCTTTCACTCACTGCTGGATCAACTCAATGCCAGTGAAACCCGACGCCAGCGTTGGTTGCAACTGTCACCGGCATAGCATGCCCATCCAGTATGGCGCAGTTAATTCTCTTCAATAAACCATATGGCGTGATTTGTCAGTTCAGCACGGACGAAAAGCACCCCAGCCTGGCCAACTACATCCCGATTAAAAACGTCTACCCGGCCGGTCGTCTCGACCATGACTCAGAAGGCTTATTGTTGCTGACCGACAGTGGGCCATTACAACACAGCATTACCGATCCCCGGCATAAAATGCCCAAAACTTACTGGGTGCAAGTCGATAATGCAATTAGTGATGAAGCTATCGAACGCCTGTGCAAAGGCATTGAACTCAAAGACGGCATCACCCGACCGGCTCAGTGCCGACGTATCGATGAACCTGAACAGCTTTGGCCCAGGGACCCACCGGTACGCTTCAGAAAAAATATTCCGACAAGCTGGATTGAATTAACAATAAAGGAAGGTCGCAATCGACAGATACGACGGATGACAGCAGCGGTCGGTTTTCCGACCTTACGCCTGATCCGTTATGCAGTTGGAGACTGGTCGCTCGCCGACCTGCAACCGGGTGAATATTCAAGTCAGACAGTCAGCAATTTCAAGCAGACAGCGGTTCAAAAGACTCAGCGTAAACCACAACAAAAACGTAAGAAAACCAGAAAACCACTAGTGAGATAAAAAAACCGCTATCGGTACTCTCTTAGTGATTATTCTCATGATCACGGTCAATCAATACCAGCGATAGTTCCTCGATAGCACGATCAAATCCCGGTTTCTCCATCAACACACGATTACAACAGGCCTCTGCTTCAACAAAGTTGTGTTCACTACGAAATACACGTGCCAGGCCAATCAAGGCAAAAGCATCAAAGCCAATATCCAGGCTACGCTGGTAATGCTGCCGAGCCGTCTCTACGTCACCACTATTCATATAGGCATCACCCAGGCGACTGAGGATATTCTGGTTATAGGGTTCCATTTCCAGAATCCTGCTCCATAAAGCGATTGCTGTTTCAATGTTCCCCTGACCGCGCTGGCAGTTACCCAGGCCATAGAGGGCATAACTATTATTGGGCTCCAGATCGATGGCCTTACTGTAATTTCTCTCGGCATTGAGATAATCACTGCGCCGCTGATAAATATTACCGACCATCGTCAGAACCGCGACATAATGCTCATCGAGCTTTAACAGCCGCTCAAAATAATGCAGCGCTTTATCATCCTCATGGGATTTGTAATACAGATTACCTAAACCCATAAGCGCATAACGATCCTCACCCTGGATACGGATGGATTCCAGATATAACTGCTCGGCTTTTTCCGCCATATCCATACTTTTATAGGCATCGGCCAGGCGCACCATGACATGGACATCACCGCGGTTAATCTCAAGGTAACGTTGCCAGAATTCAATACTTTTTTCTGGCTGACGCAAGCCACGATAGGAATCACCCACACCACGCAGGGCAAACACATTGCTTTCATCCGCTTCCAGTAAGCGCGCATAATAATCAATGGCTTTAGGGTATTTTTTGGTGATGCGATACAGATCACCCAGACCGACCAGGATATAGCTATTCGCGGGTTCTAGCTCAAGCGCCTCCAGAAATACTTTCTCCGCATCATGGTAACGACGTTGTTTAAGGAGTTTCTTCCCCTGTTTAGAGAGCTTTAACACTTCACTGTTGGCTTGCACTGGCATTTCTCATTTCACTTGAATATTTGTGTCAGTCCAACTGAGTATAATACGGCTAGGCACACTATCCATAATATTTCACGGGAAATTGCACTACATTTGATGATAGCTCACCCGAACAGGTGATAAAAAAAACGGTGGCAAGAAATGCCACCGTTATCCAGAGATACACAGACTTTATTACAGCTGCTTCACACCTGTGATCAGATCGGCCACTGCTTTCTGGCCATCACCATAGAGCATACGTGTGTTGTCTAAATAGAACAGATGATTCTCAATACCGGAGAAACCGGCACCGCGACCACGTTTAATCACAATACAGTTCTGTGCCTTGTCAGCATCCAGAATGGGCATGCCGTAAATAGGGCTATCCGGATTGGTACGCGCAACCGGATTGACCACATCATTAGCACCAATAACCAGAGCTACATCGGTAGACGGGAATTCCGGATTAATTTCATCCAGATCCGCAATCTTGTCATATTCAACACCAGCTTCAGCCAGCAGCACATTCATATGACCTGGCATACGACCCGCCACCGGATGGATGGCAAATTTAACGGTAACACCACGCTCTTCCAGTAACTGAGTCAGCTCCTGGAGTTTATGTTGAGCCTGTGCAACCGCCATACCGTAACCAGGAATGATAATCACCTTCTGTGCATAGGCCATCATAATAGCCGCATCATTGGCTTCAATTTCTTTCATTGAGCCTTCGATATCTTCATCAGCCGCTGCGCCGCCATCGGAACCGAAACTACTGAACAGCACATTGGTAATCGGACGGTTCATAGCTTTCGCCATCAACTGAGTCAGCAGGGTACCTGAAGAACCGACCACAGTACCGGCAATAATCATCGCCGCATTATTCAGTACAAAACCTTCCAGTGCGACGGCGAGACCGGTGAAGGCATTGAACAAAGAAATTACCACCGGCATATCAGCACCGCCAATCGGCATGGTCACCATGACACCCAGCACCAGTGCGACGACGAAGAAGATGAGTACAATTTCAATACTAATATCAGTGCCGAAACCGATCATCACACCAATCACAATCGATGCAATAAACAGCAGCAGGTTCATATACTGATGCATGGGCAATCGAATCGTTTTCTTCATCAGGCCCTGTAATTTGGCAAAGGCAACCGCTGAACCTGAGAAAGACACCGCACCAATCAGTGCACCAATCACAGCCAGCACGATAATAGTAGTACCCAACTGCACACCACCACCGGCCAGTTTAACCAGTTCTACGGCAGCAATCGCAGCAGCAGCACCGCCACCCATGCCGTTATAGATGGCAATCATCTGTGGCATATCGGTCATTTCAACACGCTTGGCAGTGATATAAGCAACGGCTGAGCCTGCCACGATGGCGACAATGATCAGCAGAACATTGCTGCCTTCGGCACCCACATGACTCAACACACCTGGTTCAAGGAATGCCACCAGGGAAGCCGCAACCATACCAATACCGGCCCAGACAATACCGCCACGGGCAGTCACCGGAGAACTCATTTTTTTCAGGCCGAGAATGAATAAAATCGCAGCCAGGAAATAAGTTATTTCAACAAAGGTCGACAACATTATTGTGCGCCTCCCCGTTTACCAGTCTGGAACATTTCAAGCATGCGAACAGTTGCCACATAACCTCCTACGGCATTACCAGCAGCCAACGCGACACCAAAGAAACCAATCACGATTTCCAGTGTAGTGGTGGCATGCCCCATGGCCACAATAGCACCCACTAATACGATGCCATGCACAAAGTTTGAGCCAGACATTAACGGGGTATGCAGAATAACGGGGACACGGCTAATCACTTCATAACCGGTAAATGCTGATAGCATAAAAATATAGAGTGCAGTGAAACCTTCAATCATGGATTGGTCTCCTCTCTTCGAATTCGGGTACTCTTGACGACGCCTTCACACAACAACACAGACTTGGCAATGACTTCATCATTCCAATCCAGCTCCAGTTCACCGTCTTTAATAAAAGGTGAAATCAGGTTGAACAGATTCTTGGCATACATTTCACTGGCATGCACAGGGGTCTGACTAGGAACATTCAAAGGACCATGAATGGTGACACGGCTTTCAAAGTCCACCGTATGGCCAGGCTCAGTCAATTCACAGTTGCCGCCACCTTCAGAAGCCAGATCCACAATCACCGCACCGACTTTCATGCTCGCGACCATTTCCTTAGAAATGATTCTTGGTGATGGCTTACCCGGAATCGCCGCAGTGGTGATCACCACATCGGACTGTGCAACATGGGATGCCAGCACATCCATCTGCTGTTGTTTTTCTTCTTCCGAAAGCTCGCGGGCATAACCCCCTTCACCATCGGCATGCACACCGGTATCGATAAACTTGGCACCCAGTGACTCACATTGTTCTTTGGTTGCTGAACGCACATCGTAAGCTTCAACCACTGCACCCAGTCGTTTGGCGGTCGCAATCGCCTGCAAACCGGCAACACCCGCACCGATAATCAGCACTTTAGCCGGACGTATTGTGCCCGCCGCCGTCGTCAACATAGGGAAGAAAACACTGGCCAGGTCAGCGCCCATGAGCACACCTTTATATCCGGCAATCGCAGCCTGTGACGACAACGCATCCATTGACTGGGCGCGGGTAATCCGGGGCACCAGTTCCATCGCAATTGAAATCAATTGCTTGTGACACATTTTCTCGGTGATATCTTTGTTCTTATGCGGTTCCATAAAACCGATAATCACCGCTTCATCATCGATTAAATCAAGCTCTTCGAGCGTGGGTGGCTGAACTTTAAAAACTAAATTCGCACCTTTATACAACTCTTCAGGCGTATCAATAATAGTGACGCCTTCAAAAGCATTATCCGGAAAATGTGCAGACAAAGCTGCTCCCTTTTCCATTCGAACCTCTACGCCCATATCGATCAGGCGCTTGGCAACACCCGGCTCCAGCGCAATTCGGCGCTCGCCCGGTCTAATTTCATTTGGTACTGCCAGCGTTATTGGCATTTCTTAACTCCTGCTATACTGCAGCCTGTTTCATTTAAAATCATTACAACAACCATAGATTTTGCGCACAGAACGTACACATACTGTGGAGATGCTGTACGCTACCATTACAAGTAGTGTAAATTAACCCAGAGATTATAACGTTTTATCATGCAGACATCTTCTATAAAGTCACATGATTCTCCAATAAAACCCAAAAAACCTGATTCTTAACTCAATAATTCAATGACACAAAAAACAAACCAACCCAAATATCTACACGGCCCTCAGGAACGCATTGGCATCTTACTGGTTAATCTAGGCTCACCCGATGCACCGACACCCAGGGCCGTTAGAAAATATCTTGCCGAATTTTTATGGGACCCACGTGTCATCGAAATACCGAGAGCTTTATGGTGGCTTATCCTCCATGGCGTGATTCTGCGCATCCGCCCCAAGCGTTCAGCGAAAGCCTATCAGAAAATCTGGAGCGACCAGGGCTCACCACTGGTGAGCACTTCAGTACGCCAGGCCCAGCTGGTTGAAAAAGAACTGCAACATCGTATCCGTGGCAATGTCCTCGTTGATATCGCCATGCGGTATGGCCGTCCCTCGATTGCCAAAGGCCTGCGTGGATTGCGTAAAGCGGGTGCGCACCGCCTGCTCATCGTTCCGATGTACCCACAATATTCAGCCACGACCACCGCTTCCGTCTTTGATGCCGTAACTAACGAACTGCAAAACTGGCGCTGGCTGCCCGATCTTCGCATCATTAACAGCTACCACGATAACCCTGCATATATTGATGCTTTAGCCCGCAGTGTTGCCCGCAACTGGAAACAACGAGGCAAACGCCCCGACCAACTGGTATTTTCTTTCCACGGTATCCCCAAGCGTTACTTTCTTAATGGCGACCCCTATTTCTGCCACTGCCAGAAAACAGCTCGCCTGGTTGCTGAAAAACTGCACCTGAAAGACGATGACTGGCAAGTGGTCTTCCAGTCCCGCGTCGGCAAGGAAGAATGGTTACAACCCTATTGCGATTTAACCCTGGAACAACTGGCCAAATCAGGCACGCAATCGGTAGATGTTATCTGCCCAGGCTTTTCTGTTGACTGCCTGGAAACACTGGAAGAAATCAACATGGAAAACCGGGAGATTTTTCTGCAAAACGGCGGTAAGGAATTCAATTACATTCCCGCACTGAATGATACCCCGGAGCATATCGATATGATCTGTGACCTGGTGGTTCAACACACCTTTGGCTGGCCCGAAACCAAACCCAACTGGGATGCTGGTCAGCGTGCCGTTGAGGCTCACAAGTCCCGCGAACGCGCCTTGAAAATGGGCGCCAAGGGCTAACAATCGAGTTAACTGCAGATCCAGACCACATCAGGATACTTCATGCTCAAACCGACCATTGCCATCAGCAGCTGTATCCTTGGACAACGGGTGCGTTACGATGCCGACATCAAATCCTTCCCCGAAATCTGTAATCATCTGCAGCATTTTTTTGACCTGCTACCGATATGCCCTGAAGTCGAAGCGGGCTTAACCGTACCACGACCACCAGTCCAGCTCAGTGGTGACCCGCTGCACCCCCGCATGACCGGTCGGGACGACCCCAGCATCGATGTCACCGATGCCATACGCCAGTTCTGCCAGACACGCATCAGCAGCCTGCCCCCGATCCATGGCTATGTATTCAAAAGCAAATCACCCAGTTGCGGCCTGCACCACATACCCGTGTTTGCCCAGGGTCATATTGTCGATCACCATAATCGTGGCCTGTTTGCACAAGCGATTACCTCAATCTACCCGGACCTGCCCGTTACCGAAGAAACTGAACTTACAAAGCCAGAGCAACGCGAACATTTTATCCAGCAGGTACTACACTATTGTAAAAGTCAGCCCGCAAGATAAATGATGTCAATACATAGCACAGGATTCCGCATGCTCGTTCTGGCTCTGGTGTTCGCACATAACCAGAGTATGGCAGGGCCCCGAGAAGAAGGCCTGCATGCCTACAGGCAGGGGCACTATATCGAGGCATTAAAACTCTGGCGCCCACTCGCCGAGCAGGGTGACCCTGAAGTCCAGTACAACCTGGGCATCATCTATCTGGAAGGTCGCGGCGTCGACAAAGACATACAACAGGCGCATGACTGGCTCCTCAAAGCCGCACAACAGAATGACCGTGATGCCCAACACCGTCTGGGTAAGATGTACGCCCTCGGCGAGGGCGTTAACCAGGACTATCAACAGGCCGTGCGCTGGTTTCGACAATCTGCCCAAAACCAGCATGCTGCTGCACAGTTTAATCTCGGCGTACTACATGCACAGGGCCTGGGCCTGCGCCAGGACCATGAAATTGCCATGCGCTGGTATTATCGCGCAGCGGAACAAGGCCATGTCAGCGCCCAGTATAATCTGGGGCATATGCATGAGCACGGCCTCGGTATACCCCGTGACCTGAACGAAGCCTTCCGCTGGTACGACAAAGCAGCTCGCCAGGGTGCCGCTGATGCACAGGCCAACCTGGGCCGCATGTACTTTCTGGGCCAGGGCACGCCAAAGGACCTCATCATGGCCTGCGCCTGGTTTCAGGTTGCTGCCAGTCAGGGCATCGAAAACGCCAAACTCAATCATGCGTTTGTGTTACGACAGCTCAATCCCGAACAAAAACAAAAGACCGAACAACTCGCCGCCAAATTACTCGAAACCAACGCCCGACAGCCATAAAACCAACCAAGCAAGCATACTTTTTAGCCTTGATGGAGCAAGCCCTCAGACAAGTAAAGGTTGAATAACCCCTCGTCTTTTAATATATTTACGCGTTTCCGTTCAGAATGTAACCCGGCATTTCACGCATATGCGTAGAGGTATAAAAAGTGGCAGACACAAATTTCACATATCGTCGCTTCGAAGATAGAGACCGCACATCAACCGATCGAGACATCAAGAAACAATGGGGTCAGGAACCCATTAGTATTGGTGAGTCTTATGCCTGCCCTACCTATGTACACAAAACACCCCCCTGCCAGGGCAGCTGTCCATCAGGCCATGATATCCGTGGCTGGTTATCAATTGTGCGCGGCGTTGACACGCCACCTGAAGGCCTCAGCTGGCAGGAATATGCATTCCAGAGAATGGTATCATCCAACCCATTCCCTGCCGTTATGGGCCGTGTCTGTCCAGCCCCCTGTCAGGATGGCTGCAACCGTAATGAACTGGAAACCTATGTCGGCATCAACTCGATTGAACAATACATCGGTGACTGGGCCATTGAAAACAAAATAAGCCTGCCTGCACCCGGCGCTGACACAGGCAAGAAAGTCGCCGTTGTCGGTAGTGGGCCTGCCGGTCTCGCCGCCGCCTACTTCCTGCGCCTGCAAGGTCATGGCGTCACCCTGTTTGAAGAGTATGACAAGCTCGGCGGCATGATGGTCTACGGCATCCCTAACTACCGTACCCCTCGTGATGTACTGGATACTGAAATTCAGCGTATTCTGGATATGGGTGTTGAAGTTAAAACCAACACCCGTGTCGGCCGTGATGTCAGCGTCGAAGACCTGAACAAAGAATTTGACGCCATCTTCTGGGGCATTGGCACTCCCGATGGTCGCGGTGTACCTGTCCCCGGCAGCGAAAACGCTCCCAACTGCACCGACGCTATGTCGTTCCTGCGCGCATACAACACCGGCAAATTGCAATACGT
>JBFFSQ010000038.1:0-18175 GCA_041572275.1 Gammaproteobacteria bacterium | reverse complement strand
GCCGTAAAGGTCACCACTTCACAGCCGTAGGTATCCTCCAGCCATTTGAGGATAATTGAGGTATCAAGACCGCCAGAATAGGCAAGTACGACTTTGTTGACCTTGGACATGCACAGGCTCCAGTGAATTATGTCTAACTATCAGGGATGCGCATTATACCGAACACAGGCCAATGTGCGAAGTTATCCGTGCAGCTTCATTTCCGCGTCTTGTTCAGGCTAACCACGACCCGTCGATTCTGCGAGCGGCCCTTATCAAAATAATTACTTGCCATGGGTTTCTTTTCACCAAAAGCGATGCGTTTGATCTGTTCCTGATCCACACCAAATGACACCAGGTAAGCCTCAACTGCGCGGGTACGTCGGTCCGCCAGCTGGCGATTGTAACGACGTGTGCCTTCATTATCGGTATACCCTTCAATCTCAACCTGTACCGACTTATCATATTTGGCATACACAGCAATCTGTTCCAGCATTTTCTTGGCACGGGAGCCAATCTTGTATTTATTGACACCAAACAGCAGAGTCACATCCCTGACTTCATCAGCCGTATAGGTGATTAGCTGGCTAATACATTGCTGAAATTCTGGTAATGCCTGATGGAAATTGACCGATGACAGGGCCACCGATACCTCATCGGTCTGATCAGCCCAATCCTTGTATTGAAGGGTTGGAAACATTCCTGCCTCAAGCTCGTAAAGCAAGCGCAAGGCCTGCGCCTGACCAATGTAAAACGGCATCTTGCCTTTTGACTGGGTCAATTGCCCGAGTTCTTTCTGTACCAGTCCAGCTTTCCAGAAGGGCGGCACCGAAAGTATATTCGCCACGCCATCGCGTTGCGGTGCCAGCTTCACATGAATTGAAAATGCCAGTTCACCACCCGCAGAATGTACGAACTGCCCCACACCATAGCGGGGAATAGGATGATTTAACTCACACCGCAACGGCGTAGCTTTCAATTCCCAACGTGATTGCTCAAAACTGGCCTGATAGCGCTGGCTGGCCACTGCATTCAGCGATAGCAGCGCCAAAGGCAACAACAATGTAATTCGATTCGACATAGCCTGTTAACTGACCCCCGGGAAAAAATGGCAGTCTTTAACAACTTATCGGCCGTTCAAGGAATAACTTTAATTACGATTCAAACGGTGTATAACGCACCTCGAGCAGGTAATAGACCAGCTCCCCCTTAGGACCAGTTACCATCACCTCATCACCCTCTGACTTGCGCATCAAAGCCCTCGCCACAGGGGAATCCATACTGATATAGCCCTTTTTAGGCTCAATCTCATCTGGACCCACAATACGGTATTGCAGGTGTTCACCATCCTCATTTTCCAGTGCAATCCAGGCACCAAAAAATACCTTACTGGGATCATCGGGTACCTGGTCCACCACCTTCAGCTCATCCAGACGTTTGCTCAAATAGCGGACCCGGCGATCAATTTCACGTAATTCTTTCTTACGATAAATATATTCTGCATTCTCCGAACGATCGCCCTCAGCAGCAGCGGCCGTGACTGCACGGGTCACCTCTGGGCGACGCTTAAACCAGAGAAACTCTAGCTCTTCAGTTAGCTGCTGGTGGCCTTCACGGGTGATATAGCAGGAACTTTTGGGTTGTGGTGGTCTGTAACGGCCCATAACAATCAAGTACTTATAAATCACTAACCTTAGCACAACAGGGTGAACGGCTACATAGCAGAACCCTCTGCCATCTATGGCAGAACCGCTGAGATTATTTTCATCGGCATATACCATCAAATCAACAGCCCAAAATGATCAAAAAACAACCAGTTTATTGTCATATGTCATTGAAGCGGTCGCATGGGAAATTTTCCCATGCGGTTCAACTGGCAACATTAGTGAATGCTGATACTCTAGCCATTTTTTTTAACACGCTCTGGAGAAAGAAACATGGCACATATTCAATGGGACGAGCAACTCAACACTGGGATTCAGGTCATCGATAGCCAGCATCGACGTATCGTTGAATATATCAACAGTCTTTATGATGCTAGCCTGACCCATAACCGAACTGATGTAGAACAGGTTCTGCAGAACCTGGTCGACTATACCCTGTCACACTTTGCTTTCGAGGAAAGCCTGATGGAAGAAGCCGGCTACCCCTTCATCAACGGCCACAAGCGGGTACACGAACTCTTTGTAAAACGTATTAATAACTTCCAACAGCGTTTCAAAATAGGCGATGACATTACAGATGAGTTACTGGCTGCCCTTAAATCCTGGCTCATCAATCACATCAAGAGCGATGACAACGATTACACTGATACCGTATTGACCAATATGAATTATGTCAATACACAGCAAAACAGCGGTTGGTTATCGCGTTCACTTAAACACTTCTTTAGTTAACTTGTGCTATATAAGTCTACACAACTGAAATTATTAGTATTGATAATAACAACCTAACTGATCTGATTTTCTGGAGACTGACTTATGTCCCATATCGAATGGAGCGACAAGTTCACCACTGGTATTAATGTCATTGACGGACAACATAAACGAATTATCCACTACATCAATCAATTAACGGACGCACAGAAACTCAATGAACCAGCACGCGTTGGTGAGGTACTGGATGACCTCACTGACTACACTTTATCCCATTTCGCATTTGAAGAATCGCTAATGGATGAAGCTCGCTATGATGCAGCTGAAATTCATAAGCAGACCCACAATGCTTTTAGAGACAAGATTAGTAACTATCAACAGCGTTATGGTAATGGTGAACTGGTTGAAAAAGAACTGTTTGAGCTACTAAACATGTGGTTATTAGACCATATCGCAGAAGATGACAACAGCTATGTTCCTTTCGTAAAGAAGAATTTCCCCAGCATCAACCTGGATGAAAAACAGGGCTGGATAAAACAAAAAATCAAAGAGTTTTTTAAATAACCACGCATCTGGCAGAGTAAATTCACTCTGCCAGCATAGCTGGCATTCAGCAATATAATCAAAATTATACGTTGCATGAGCACAACAGATAGATGTTATCTGACATGACATCAGTTTAGCGTGTATAGTAATAACAACTCACAGATCACCCAATATATTGCTTTTCATGTAAACGGTTATTTTTACAACAACTCAATTATACTTTTTTATCCCTGCTACAAAAAATATATGATCATTCGATTCGAACAAGCTAGTGACATAGATAAAATATTTCAGGTCAATCTGAAAGCATTTGAAACAAGCACAGAAGCATATCTAGTAAACGCTTTACGTAAAGCTGATATTGAATTAATTTCGCTTGTGGCAGAAGTTAACAAAGACATTGTAGGCCACATTCTATTCAGCCCGGTAACTTTAATCGAACATAAAGAAATTAAAATAGCGGGGCTGGCACCGATGGCTGTATTACCCGACTGGCAGAACAAGGGCATAGGCACACAGCTTGTTAAAGAGGGATTAAAAGCCTGTATCAATGCAGGCTACGATGCCATTGTGGTGCTAGGACACCCCAATTATTATCCTCGCTTCGGCTTCACTCCATCTATCCATTATGGCATCAATACTGAGTATGATGTTCCCACGGATGTATTTATGCTGCTTGAGCTAAAGAAAGGCATTTTAGAAAACATTAGCGGCACTATTAAATATCATTCAATATTTAATGAACTGTAAACGCCAATAGCAGCATAAACAGTTAAATAAAATCATTCACGGCTTAGATAATAACGAGCTTATGTAAATCTTAAAAACATACACGTATAAGATAATGACTTAGTTGAATTGCAATGAGAACAATTTAGCTACAATTTAATGTTCATTAAAAAAGGGCACCGTAGTGCCCTCGCAATAACAAACAAAAGTTTATTATTATTATTTATTAACACTGCGTACACAGTGTAAATCACATATATTCGTAACGTTCAATTATATCTCGAACCAAACCACTACGAACAATATCTTCATGTTCAAACTGATGAACATATACTGAACCAAGACTACCCAGTCTGTCAATAGCATCCTGTAATCCAGATTTATGCCCAATATCCGATTGACGGATGTCGCCATTCACCACCACACGACAGTTCTCACCTATTCGGGTGAGAAACATTTTTAATTGCGTGCTGGTACAGTTTTGCGCCTCATCGAGTATTACAAAGGCATTATTAAAAGTTTTCCCTCTTAAATAAGCTAATGGCGAAACCACGATGCGTTTGTTCTTAAGACCGCAATCAACCACGCCCTTGCCTAGACGCTCATTCAGGCAGTCTCTGAACGCATCAAAATAAGGGTCGAATTTTTCATGCAGATCACCGGGTAGAAAACCCATACTCTCCCCTGCTTCAACAGCAGGACGACTGATAACTATTCGCTCAATACGTCGGTTTTCCAGTTCCTCAGCGGCCAGAGCTCCCGCACAATAACTTTTACCTGTTCCTGCAGGACCAATCCCAAAGGTCAACTTATGCGATTTTATCGCGGCGATGTATTGTGCTTGTGCTGGATTTTTTGCTTGGAGAGGCGGGGCGACTTTTGGTGATGGGGCTTGCGTTTCTAGATAAGCGTTGTGGGAATTTATATCGATGACGACTGATTTGTCGCCCCCGCGTCTTCGCGACGATTTACTTGCTCTTTTTTGTGCAATAGATCTTTTAGCCATATGAATACCCTTGAATAAAATCGATGTAATCTACGGTTAATTTTCGCTTATGCATTTGAGCCGACCATCACCTCCCGTTGAATTTATGACTTAAGTTTTTTTATAGAGGATCAGATTTATCGCGTCAAGGATTAAAATTTATTTTTTCTTTTTTATTTTGAAATGCTTTACAGCTCTACAGGTCAATGTTATTTTTAAGGGCCGTCTTGCAAAAAACATCCCTGATTTTTACAATCTAACTGCAGTTTTTGCTTATTTTATGGCAAACACAACCTGTTTAAGTTATTGTTGAATTATTATCACTTAAAAGTATTTTTTAATATTTTTTTAACTGAACGCAATGATCATTGCTGCAAACTACATATCAATCAGAATCAATAGCTTATATTTCATCGATCAAGAATAATTTTTGCCACTATCGACGTTGTCTTCTACGATCTTCAAAAAACTCAAGTTTGAAATACCAGCCCAGATAACCCAGAACCGCCATTAACGTACCAACTAACAAACCAGAAAAAGCCATAACAAAAACAAAACGAACCTCATTCATTACATGCTTCTTCATACCTGAAGACCCCGCCAGCTCAAGCTCTTTTTCTTTTATATGCAGGAGAATAGAATTTTTTTCATTTTCCAGATGCTGAATTTCATAATCGGTATATGGCACTTTATCTACTGTTGCCACAGATTCTTTATCATCAGTATGACTGCCCAATGCAAGGGCTTTATTAATATGCTCCAGCTCTAGTTTTAAACCATCAACTTCAAGCTGAGTAATAACAATATTTTCGAAAATATCATTGACAGAGTTTTCAAATTTTTGAATTTGAATCCATGCAAAACTAACGGTCGCTACAATAAATACGGTACCCAGAAGGGCACTTATTTTATAAAAGCGCATAGCCGTGGGCATTAAGAGTCCCATATCCTTACCCGAAGTTGTTATTTACGAATTAGTATTATTTAGATTTAATTGTTCTGTAATGCAATTGCATGATGGTAGGCCAGCTTACACCACTGTTTCATTTCATCCAGGTGTTTTCTATTGTTATCTTCTGGCCAGAAAGGATTAAAGCTGATCCAGCTTTCACCCACGTCTTTAAAAATTTCACCACCTTTAACCAGCGCTCCAGACACCGCCTGCTTGGGCAAGCGATACATAAGGGCGCTTAAACCAATTGCAGCGGCAAACATAATGCCGTCTTTAGTATGTGCCAGGTAATAAGCATGGTTATCTGTATCCGGGCAGTAGAAATGCACATCGGGCAAGTTTTCAGTCGATTTCACCAGCAGCTCAACCATATCCGTGTGTGCAGAAGGCTGATGCTTCTTGAGGAATGCAATCATGCTACTGTTTTCAGGTCGATCTAGCAGACCCTCAAACTCTTTCACCGGATCAGAAAAACTCATAGTGCGATGCTACCTGCTTATTTGTAAGCGGCTTTGCCTGGATTTTAGTTATTAGTCCATTATGGCTTTAGCCCAGATAAACATCAATCGAGGATTGTGATAAATGCGAACTTCATTCTGCTGACAAGTGAGAGAATACCTGCTCAGCTACTTCGAGGGCTGATTCGATATCTTTTGCCAGCACATTGTAGTGCCCCATTTTACGCCCAGCCCGGGCCTCATCTTTACCATACAGGTGCAACTTGACGCCTGTGTGATTAAACAAATAGGTCCAGTCAGGGTGCCACAGATCACCCAGCAGATTCACCATTACCACTGGAGACATTAGCCTGACATCACCGGGTTTGAGGCCACACATCACCCGTACTTGCTGTTCAAACTGCGAGGTAACGGCAGCATCCTTAGTATAGTGACCACTATTATGCGGACGCGGCGCCATTTCATTGAAAATCAGACGATTATCCCCAGTAATAAAGAACTCAACTGCCAGTACGCCAGTATAGTTCATGGCTTCAGCCAGTTTAATAGCTTTAGCCCTGGCCTCATCCACCAATTCCTGGCTCACACGAGCCGGTACAATTGACTGATGCAGAATACCACCACGATGTTCATTTTCGGCCGGTAAATAACAGGCTACTTCACCATCCGCATTGCGGGCTAATAATGCGGATATTTCCTGTTTCAGATCCAGCTTCTGTTCCAGCACACATTCAACACCGTTCATGCTTCGAAAAGCATCAACAGCCTGTTCCAGACTGGATACAACAAACTGACCCTTGCCGTCATAGCCCATGGTAGCAGTCTTAAGAATGGCCGGAACGCCAATAGACTTAATCGCCGCTGCGAGTTCATCTTCATGGCTAATGGCGGCAAAGGGTGCGGGCTCTAGCCCGGCCGATTGTGCAAAATTTTTCTCGTGAACACGATTCTGGGCAATCTCAACCGCATCAGCGGAAGGAAAAACAGGTTTCTTTTCAGCCAGGTAGCGCAAACTAGCTGCAGGCACGTTTTCAAATTCAGTGGTTATCGCATCGCATTGTGCGGCCATCTGATCCAGAGCCGCCTGATCAGTATATCCAGCCTGGATATGATGATCAGCGATACGTCCAGCCGGGCTTCTTGCGTCCGGGTCCAGCACCACAGTCTGGTATCCCATAGTACGGGCAGCCACACAGAACATGCGACCTAGCTGGCCACCCCCAAGTACACCTAATGTTGCGCCGGGTAAAAGCATTCAAGGACACTCCGAGTTATTCTTCAGGGGGCAGATCCATGGCCAGAACAGCATCTTGCTGATCGGCGCGAAAATCAGCGAGCCGCTCGGCCAGATCATCATCACTAATAGCCAACAGTGCCACAGCATACAGCGCTGCATTTGCCGCTCCAGCCTCACCAATTGCAAAAGTCGCGACAGGCACACCTTTCGGCATCTGCACAATTGATAATAACGAATCCATACCTTTTAGGTAACGTGAATTCACAGGTACGCCCAATACCGGCACCGTGGTTTTAGCCGCCAGCATGCCTGGTAGGTGAGCTGCTCCACCGGCACCAGCGATAATACAGGCCAGACCACGCTCACGGGCAGTTGCCGCATATTCAAACAATAAATCCGGTGTTCGGTGCGCTGAAACCACACGTGCTTCATACTCCACACCAAAAGCTTCCAGTTGCTGTACGGCATGCTGCATAACGGGCCAGTCACTGTTGCTACCCATTACCACACCCACTTTCTTGTTTGCCATGTCTATGCCTATATGACCCATCTGGATTCGGAAAAAACCGCTTATTATATATGATTAACTCCAGTTTGCGAATATATTAGCCAGATCGCATGGTCAACCACACCTAACCGCACATTTAACATTCAGGCTCCACATACTTCACCTGCATACTCAACGTGATGGCAAAAATAGCTAGTAAGTGACAGATGTTGCTATAGCGACTATTTAGCCATTGAAGACATGACGAATCTAATAGGCGAATCATGATTGAACTGGCCAAATCAACCATAGCGACCATAATTACTTATGCTGAAAAACCATATGATATTTAAGGATACAACATTCAACTGTTAGAAACAGCTAATACTGCCAGGATGTACAAGAAATTAATTGAGGCCTATGTTCGATAACTATTGACGAAAACTTTAATCAACGATGTCATTATTTTTGAAAAAAGCGATGGTTTTCATCAAAATTGATGACCCCTCTATTTTAGCCTCCTCTTCATCATTCATCTTACGGCCATTAAACTCTTCATCAATCATATCGAGTACAGTTTTTCGTTGAGCACGATAGTCTTCAAATCCAAGATGATTCTGATAATAATCCTTTGACAAATTACGTAATGCCTTCGAATAACTTATATCACTCACGAGTCAATCCTCAATTCACGTAATACCCTGAAGCCAGTTGCCCGATCTGCAGAACCATTATGTGTGTTGGTTGTTGTAATATCACAATCTTCCATGGATTCCCTGTATGAACCACCTACAGCTACCAGTTTATGGCCTTTGTCATAAACCCACTCCTGGACATTACCCACATAGTTAACCAGACCCCAGCTATTCTGCTTTCCAATGCTAGCTTTAACCAGTTCCTGTCCCTTTTGAATACCACGGGTACTAAGCTTACAATTTCGATTGGCATCGAGTTTTTTACGACGAGATTTTGCTGCATAGATCCATTCATTTTTAGTTGGTAACCGATACTTCTGACCTGATTGCTTACTTAACCACTTCAAATAAGCCTTAACGACTTTGAAATCCATTTCAGATGCAGGCGACTCACCATCACGTCCCTTTACAAGATTACAGACTGATGATCTCTTACAAAACTTATTCAACTCTTCAACTGAAACTTCATACTTACCAATGGCAAACGGTTTTATTTTATTGTTACCTGGTATCACCACTAATACAGGGCCAGCTCCTATATCTTTTACTTTATCCTTACAAACAGCCCGTTTCCCTCTCGCACCCAGACCGGCCAGCGACTGATCACAGGGATCTCGGGCCTGTATTTTCAACCCGGCCAGAAGCTGACTATCTTTAAAAATTCGTAAACTATGTTTTTTTGCTTCTAATGCCCTTTCTGGAAATGCCTTACCGATTTGTGTAATACAGCCGCCAAGTGACTTTATAATCGACTGTTCTAGGCTTATATAACGATTGCGATCGAGACCGCGAAGCTTTTCAATAGCTGCATCTAGATTGCGCATATTAAGACGCCCCTGACACTTGAGCTGATTGTTGACATTTTCAAGCGCCACATCAAAAATCTGTTTTTCTTTTTGCTCTTGAGTCAGTTGCTGCTTCTTTGACTCCAGCTCTTGCTGCTGCACTAGCAAATTCTCCTGCTGCTTCTTTGCTTGTATGTCTTTTCTGACTCTATCACGCTCAATAGCCGATGCAATTTCTTTACTTTTTATAACAAGCTCAGACTCATCTTCTGTATAACGTTTAGCGTTATCAATTAATCTTTTTGCTCTGGTATATTTATATTCCTTTATGGCTAAAGATATTTCGTTTAAATAAAGCGTATATATAACTCGTATTTTATCATCTAACCAAGTTTCCTTGCCTTGAGTAAGTATTTTCAAATCCGCTACGTCCTTCCAGGTAGAATCCTGCCATGGATCACTGAAAGTTGGATTTTTAATTAATGCCTCAAGATCCTCCTTGTAAAAATCGATTTTAATTTTTAGTTCAAGCTCATTGCGTATATCGAATTCCGAATAAGGATCTATAGAGTCATCCTTAAAAATCGAGAAATAACTAATTACCACAACAGACAACAACACAGCAAATATTGAAACCAGCCGATTATTAGCCTTTATACTCGGAAATAAAGCATCAACAAATTGCTCCACACTTTCAATACGATCTTCACGTCTAAATGCAATTGCTTTTTCAATTGCACGCCACTGATATTTCTTAATATTAGAAATCCGCTTTGGCTTCAAGCCCTGCCTTTCTGCCTCATCTGCTGGTACTTTGTTATATGGATGCTCACCTGTAAACAGCTCATAAGCCACACATCCGAGCGCATATATATCATCACGTACATCCGGCTCTTCACCCTGCAGCATTTCAAGACTGGCATACGCAGGCGTAAGTGCACCGAGATTTCCTGCATCAAAAACCGTCCGGTCTTCAGGATTATCATCTAGATGCTCAACCTGAGCGACTGCTCGAGCAATGCCAAAATCGAATACTTTAGCTATACCTCTATTAGTAACAAAAACATTCCCGGGTTTAAAATCTGAATGAATAATATTTTCGGCATGAGCATGCGACAAGGCTGACGACATGCCTTTTATAATTTCCCATGCATCATCTGTGGGCAGGCCTGTTGATTTATACTGCCTAATGAGTTGATCAAGCGGACTGCCATCAAGAAACTCCATAGTCATGAAGACAGTATCGCCATCACGGTCAAAATCATATACATTTACAATATTGGGATGTGCTATACGCTGTGATTTTCGTGATTCGCGCTGCAATGAAATAAAAGCTTCAGGATGAGACTTAAACTCATCACTTAAAACCTTGATAGCGAGATAAGGATCACGATCCTGGGCTTCCACCTTGAGGGAATCTTTGGCCTTATATACAACCCCCATACCACCAGCACCGAGGACTGCTTCCAGAAAAAAGCGACCTTTTAATACCCCATGTTCGTTATGATCCGTATTTGGAGACGATAACGAAGCCATCCTGTCATGATTCACTTCAAGCTGATCAGGAGGCCTTACTCGTGTTTTATCAACTGGTGCAGTAACCTCAGGGTTAAATAGAGTTGTATCGATCAAATCAACATTATCAGCCACAACATCATTTTTAGCACCAGCAGAAAACTGATAACAACCAGGTTCAGCAATACGCGTTTTATCATCCATGGAAGATTGAGTGACGGGTATTGCTATGCGTGTTTTGTCATTCAGATCAATGGGTGTATCGTTTGTATCAGCTGGTATAACATCGACAAACTCCTCTGACGTGGATATAGTGGATGCATTAGACCTAATCTTTGTTTTATCTTGGTCGAGATCACTCATTTTCTTTCACGCTATCCTTGCATGGATGTCTGTGTTGAATTTAAGGCTTCCGGCTCACCTTTTACCAGAATTACAGAAACATTATCTTTAGCACCACATGCGAGTGTCTTCTGAATTAAAGCATCTACAGCTTCCTCAATTGACAAACTGGTAAGCATCGATGCAATTTCTGCTTCTGAAACCATATTATAAAGACCATCACTACACAGCAGAAAAGTATCACCAAGCTGCACACTAAAGACATTTATATCAACATAAATATCGGGGCTAGCACCGATAGCACGTGTAATGACATTAGAGTCAGGATGATTATCGGCCTCTTCAGGTGTGAGAAAGCCTTGTTGCAGTAATTCTTCAACCTGACTATGGTCACGTGACAGCTGAAGTAATTCATTATTTCTAAGTCTATACAAGCGAGAGTCACCTGCCCATAGACAGATGCCAATATGGCCTTTAATCATTAATGTAACAACGGTGCTACCCAATGTTCTGCCATCAAGCATAATGTCAGCATATTCCAGTATGCGATGATTCACATCTATTAAAGTATCTTCGACACAGTCAACCGCTTCATTCAATGACGACTTGTTTGTGATCTCATCAAGGCTTGTCACAATCATATTACTGGCGACATTACCTGCCTCGTAACCCCCCATACCATCTGCCACTGCCCAAAGCTGGATCTCTGGTGAAGATAGAACTGAATCCTCGTTTATTTTTCGAACCAGGCCCACATGGGTATCCTGAACAGATCTCCAGCGTATAGGACGTCGGATCGTTGTATCACTCATAAACCAGTTCCCAACAATCTAAAGCAAGTTAGCGTTATATGGAATTTTCCAGTTACGCTGTTGCCACTGGCCATCAAGCATTGATGCGATTCCACCGATAGGTGGTAGTCCCTGACAACTAAAAACAACTGGACTCATTAATTCAGAACCTGCTGTTTGCCACAAGCTAAAACTTGATAGACCTGTAGTTAAAGCAGCATTTAGCATGTAAGGTAGTGCATTCGCAGATTCGGTAGTATCTTGTTGAGACAGACCAAATACCATGGCGCCCATCTCACCAAGATCATAGGTTGGCTGATACGCCTCAAAAGATGACACTTCAACATTTTCAACAGCTGTCATCAGTTCATCAGCATCTGTACGTCCATCTAATGCTGTTAAGCAATGTGTTTCCAATTTATTAAACCAATTATTCTGTTTCAATAAATAATTGATCGGACAAACATTCGATGGGAACGATTTAACAATACTTATAGGGAAATAACGTCCGACACGATCAACACTAGGCATCACCACACCCGCCCACATATTGCTATCAATCACTCCAGGGGACAACACAAAACGCCAGATTGGACTAGTCAAATATACATTTAACCAATTATCACCAATTTGCTCCTGTGAACCTGAAATGAAATGTTGTAACCACTCATCCCACGGATTTACAAATGACGCATTAAGATTACGTGAAATAAAATCACCATAGGCTGGCAATTTCCCATACACCCCTGTTTGCAACTCAGTCTGCATTTATATGGACTCCGGGCACCTGAATGACCCAAGCAAATCCTGACTAAATGGGTTATTAACACTTTTAGCTTTAATTAAATACTTGACGTTATGATCAATCTTAGACACTTTATTTACAGACTTATTCTTATCATCTACCAATTCTGTTACCGCATAAGTCGCTAAATAGACATTTGACTTGTTTGTTTTTGAAAGACGAGAACGATCCTGTAATTTAAACCATGCCCAAGGGCCATCAAATGTTTGCTCATGGCGTTCCTCATCTATATCTTCAAATACAATACGTACACGTTTATTCTCATCTTCTCCCGACCAGTACAAATCCTTCCAGAATTTAGGTCCATGGTTATAACTAATACGCTGATCCCCAACCTCTAACTGAAAGCGTGCATCTATTTTCTCCATACGATAGGGTTTCAGCTGAAACGAAATACTTGGAACAGATGGATTTTGTCTGAAGAACACATTTTTAATGTTTTGCGCCCTACGCATCTGGGCAAGTGTTGCAGAATTCAGGCCCAGCGAGTAATTATCAACAACACGATTAGTCCAACCCTTGCGTGTATTTATGAACGGTTTAACAAAGTTAATATAAAATTTATCCATCGTGCCTTCAGGTTTAAAAAATTCACTAAAGTCAAATAATGCAAGCTCATCACCAGAAGTGCTCTTTAATGGGTAACGACCTTCCAATGCCTGTGAATAAATACTATAAACCCTGTTTTTCCACTCAGAATTCACGTATTGCTTCGATGAAGACAGAATAATTTTCCAGGTTTCATCCGAAAGAGAAACGAGCCATCTTTTAACAGGCTCTGGTGTATTCTTGGAAAAGGCACGTAAAGAAGTAATGGCATTGCCCGCACCACTCAAATACCGGGCTTTTGCAACATCAAATGATTTTTTCCCAGGATCAGGCGATACCGATATCTCTCCAACGAAATCCTGAAGTTGTTGAATCTTGCTTACAATCGAAACAATCGGTGCAGGCTTCTTACTGCTTTCTCTAAGTACTACATTCAAATCCCTGAACTGCTGATCAACCTTAGTACCTTTAAATTTATTTGAAAGATATGCAGTAGCCGAACCAGCTCTACTCTCACCATAATCATCATTCATATTCTGCATCAGCTGTGATGATAATTGTGTATGATTGGCACTAACCTGTAATATTGAAAGTAATGGAGAATACACGGGATCGGTAAAGGCAGCTAACACTTCGCCCGCTTGTTTGACACTAGTAAACTGAGCAACAGTTAATGCCTCGAACACTTTTTTCCAATGATCGATATAATCCGCCATATAAAGATCTTCGACCTTTTTACTGATTTCTCCAAGATCATTTTTAACAAAATCAACTTTTGCATCAACATCATCTGACAAAACCCAACGTTCATTGACAATATCGGCGATCACTGGCGAATCAATAGTAAGGTCAATGCTGTCATAACCTTCCTTAGTAAACATATAAGGCAACTGCAGTGCCTGCTCTATAGATGGAGTAATCGTAAATGACTCCCTGACAGTTTCACCAAACAAATTCAGCATATCGATTTTTTGATTAAATTCTGGTCTTGTACGAATTCGACTATAAATACGTTGATGCACAGGTACACGCAATAGTATTGATCGTGTTTGTTTTACAATTTGATTGTTTAGCTGGAATGACTCCAAACCAAGATTAAGTAGCGCCTGCAAGTGCAACTGTAGTTCTTTACGTCGCGAGGCCTCTCCCTGCATGTTTTTGTCCCAGTCACTTGTAAACCAGTCAACTATCAGTTGCTTGTCCATGTGCTCAGTTTTATTAAACATCAGGTACGTTCTAAAGCTATTATATAAATCCCCCCCCTGATGCCCTTTCTGAATCTGCTTCTCCAGATAATGGATGACCCTGGGCAAAAATAGCTCTTTTAATTGCGCGTGGTAGGCTTCGTCAGCTGAAGCATCAACATTTCCATCATATAAGCCCATACCCGATAACCATGGATGTTCATCCTGGTCATATACAATACTGGCTTTTGCCAATGCATTTAACGTAGGTAAAACAACTCTGAGGTCTTTATTCCAGAGGCTGAGTCGTTTGTTTTCCACATTAAATTCTGCAACATATGACTCAACTTCAGACATAAAGTTATTATGACGACTTATACTACCGGTCCATACAGACAACAACCCAATTGCCGACAAGGCAATAACAGCATAAGCTGTCCGCTGTGCCCATTTAATCCATATCTCAAATTTTCGATTTGAACCGACTAATTCTGATTCAGGAAAAATCACATCCCGAAATACATTCCCCAGAAAAAAACTCTTGCCTTGAGACTGCTGCAATTGAACATTTTCTCTGGCAAAGCCAAAACTTGATGACACAGCGGTCATCATCCTGTCGATAGGTGTACCATCCTGTGTACCACTCGTGAAATAAACACCTCGTAGATACGGCTGAAACTGAAAACGATTTTTTATGAATGTTTGTCTAACAAAGCTATTAATAACTGATTTTAGATTCTCAAACTGCTGTGGGAACCCCTGAATGGCAGTTCGTCGAATGACATCACGTTCATTATGGATTCGTGATAGCTCCCTTGAATAAAGTCTTTCAATAAGCTTTTGATACTCAACATCTAGAAACTCGAAATCTGGACTTTGTGAGGGCTTCGATGCATCAGGTAAAGACACTCCCCACACCTGCTCTCTTTCTTCTTTACTTAAATCTTCGAAATATTCTAAAAATCCAGAAACCAGATCAGCCTTTGTAAACATTAGATAGATTGGAAACCGGATTTCCAGTTTTTGCATTAACTCATCAATGCGTGTACGGATCACCTTAGCGTGCTGTATACGCTCTTCTTCAGTCTGCAACAGCAGGTCCTGGATACTAATAGAGACTATAGCCCCATTAATTGGGCGACGTCGCCGATTCTTTTTCAGTAAACGTAAAAAACCTTCCCAGGCATTACTATCTACCACCTTATGACTATCTTGAGTTGTGTAGCGTCCTGCTGTATCGATTAGAACTGCATCATTTGTAAACCACCAATCACAGTTTCTGGTGCCACCCACGCCCTGCAAAGCACCTTTGCCAAACTGTTCAGCTAGTGGAAAATCCAGACTGGAATTTACCAATGCCGTTGTTTTTCCAGATCCCGGCGGACCAATAATGATATACCAGGGCAATTCATATAAGGCTTTATTACTGCCTTTTCCTTTGAACTTTAACTTCTTTAATGTTAGCAACGCTTCAGAAAAACGCTGACTCATTTGATGCAGCTCTTCAGAACTTTGTTCAGATACAACATCAACAGCAAGCGTCTCTTGATTTTCTTCAAGGTCATCAAGAAGCTCATTATTATGTTTCTTATTCATTATCTGAATGCGCAAGTTATTGAGCCCCCAGACAACTAGTAGTACGATGATTGCAATCAAACGCGATACAGCACTACCAAGTGGTGCTGTATTTTCATCACCGAATTTTATTACAGGCCCTGCAAACCAGATAAGAATAGATAGTGCAAGTATGCCAATCAGGGATATGACAATCTTATTTTTTAAAATATTGATGACTTTATTCATGCTTTGCTCGAATTAGATATTTTGGATATTGGTGTTCAATATTGTTTATTCACCGTCTTTACGAGCGATTGTTCGCATATCAGCAACTTCGTCTAACTGCTCTACAACGGGCGAGGATGTACTATATAACCAGACACGAAAACCCGAATAACTAAGAAACAATACAGCACCTACGATGCTTCCAACCACCCACATTGGCAAATATTTAGCCAATGAGTTATGTGTTTTTCCTAGACCTTGCCATGTTGGTGATAACGAACGCTCATATTCACCTCTCTGGCGTCTGATTATCATATATAAATCATCACGGATTTGCTCAATCATATCTCTCCCACGATGAATCACTCTATACTTACCCTCAAAACCTAAACTTAGAAAAACATACATCAACTCCAGAATGTACAAATTCTCAGCCGGTTGTTCTTTCATACGATCTAGAATCAGAAAAAATTTCTCACCGCCAGAAGTTTCATTATGGAACACACTCAACAATGTCCTTTGTGGCCATGCACTTTCAGATCCCCAGGGTGTATTTAGAACGGCCTCATCAAGGACAACACATACTGCGTAGCGAGCTGACAATATTATTTCAGGCTTGATCCCTGTTTCTTTTGCATTGTTTTCAAATGACTTGATTTCTCTTACAAGCCGCTGATGTAAACCACCAACATCTGGATGCGATACTGATGAACGTGTTTTCTCAAACACTGCAATTAAAGTAGAAGCTGCGTTAACTAATGGATTCAACCCACTGCTGGTACTAAAATATGATGCGCCTGTATCAGTCACAGGCTGATGTTGATGATGTGACTGATACTGTGGTGCTGCAGGCTGTTGCTGTGAGCGTACGGCCTGGACAGGCTGTTGCGTTGTTTGTGGCTGAGGCGCACTACCTCGCCCACCCGGCATTGGCCTGAGCACTGTACGGTCAGCATCTATAGATGGTTGTCGAAAAACTGTCTTCTCAGATTCATCTGATGACATAAGCAACTCCGATTTATACGATTATCAATAACCGTCTGTAATTTTGCCTACTGACGAACTGCCCAGAACTCAAGCTCCAGACCCGGAAAATCACCACCAATATGCAGTGCAAATCCACCTGAATGCTGAAGCTCACTCCAAAAATCACTTTGTGTATCCAACTGAAAATAGGTAAAACCAGAGTGGAAAGGAATCTGCCTAGGGGCTACAGGTAATGGCTTCATTGCAATACCTGGCATTGCAGCATTAACGAGCTGTCGAATACGTTCAACTGGTCCTATCTTGATCTGAGCCGGTAAATGTGAACGAATAGCATCTTCCTGAACATCTGCACGTGCAGCAATTACAAACATTGCAGATCCAATTAGTGATCTATCTGCAATCTCTGCAACCCGTATGCCGTACTTTTTCTCAACTAATGCGAGAGAAACAGCCGTTTGCTCATAAACCATACTCAGACAATTTCTAAGTGCTGTAATCACCGGAGTAAAACTTGCCTGTAAATTATCATGCAGGTAATTAGGGAAATCAGGTGCGCGTTTGGTTTTACTGACGAATGTTGATAATTCACCAACCATCTGCACCGATTCAGCAAACAAATCCACAGGATGCAAGCCATTCATATTTGCCAAATGTTTTGCCATTGGTTCCAAGCGATTAATTAGCTGTAACATCATGTAATCTGCAATCTCTGCAGTTCCTCCCCGATTTGCATCAGCCAGGCGGCCCGATATCGCCTCTCCACGGTGATGTAACAAACCGATTAATTCTGTTAAGAAGCCTGAAAGTTTCGGTGATTTCTTACAATCGAGTGTAGTAGCGATATAGCTATCATCGAGAAGTACATTCTTATCATCGCGTGATTCTGCTATGCGAATAAGGCCTACGCAGGCGTAACCACTTAAGTCGTCTGTTTCTAGCATTAAGCGGAAGCGCAGCTTACCCACATCCATCGAAATATTGTCACCAGATTC
>JBFFSQ010000037.1:0-18185 GCA_041572275.1 Gammaproteobacteria bacterium | reverse complement strand
CCCAAGTCTACCTGGTTTGAACCGAAGCTGGCTGATGGACTGGTATCCCATGTGCTGGATTAAAAAAGATCGCCGTTTCGCTGAGAATACATTGAGATGCCAGGATGAAAGCAAAGTAACTGATTGATCTTCAGTTGCAGTGCATACACACTTCTCTGTTGTTGCCAGTTATATTATTTCTTTTTATTTTGAGTGATCAGGACAGCTTATGTTTGTCGAAAGTTTGAGTGTGATTTTATTGTTGTGTGTCCTGGCTGTGCTGCTATATGTCTTGTATAAACTACAGAAGACAGGTGATCGGATTGAAGATGTTCACAATCAAATAGAACAGACGGTACAGACAAAAGTCGATAGGCTTTTTGTACAGCTTGAATCATATTTGTCCTTACGAGATAAGCTGGATCTGCATCAGGGATTACCTTACACAGCGTACTGGTCAGCCAGTCCGGATTTTTTGAAAATTATTTCAGAGTATTGCCTTGATCATAGGACAGTGAATATTGTTGAATGCAGCAGTGGTTTAAGTAGCCTGGTGCTGGCAAGGTGTTGTGAAATGAATAAGCATGGACAGGTGTTGAGTCTGGAAAATGGTGAGGAGTTTGCGCTAAAAACAGAACGAGAACTTGAACGTTATGCTGTAAATCAATATGCAGCGGTTGTGCATGCGCCTTTACAGGTACATACGATCAAGGGTGTTGAGTATCAATGGTATAGCTTGCATGCATTACCAGAAGACCCTATTGATATGCTGGTGATCGATGGTCCGCCTGGTTATATTCAAAGGCATTCACGTTATCCTGCGTTACCCCTGTTGTTTGACAGGTTGGCCGATCAATGCACGGTATTTATGGATGATGCTGCCCGTGATGATGAGAAAGAGATAGTAAAAATGTGGCAGTCTGAATTTCCAGGTATAGAGCACCTGTATGTTGAAACAGAGCGGGGCTGTTCAATTTTACGAGTAAATAAAGCTGGCTGAGATCAGTTCAGCTTGAAGCGTTATAACAGGTATCCCATTCCTTCAATGCACTATCGAGATCACCCTCTGCATTGATAGCTGTCCACAACTGTATAAAGTCATTCTTTGCATTTTCAAGACGGAAGTCCATGGTATGGCTTTTGTCTTTTAGAAACAGCTTGATGTTACTTTCGATAGTTGCAATATAGTCCTCGGCAATGGCCTGGGCGGCTAAATCTTCCTGGGCACCCAGTAAAATACCTTCTCGGTAAGCTTTCATGATGCCAAAGTGGTCACGCCTGGAAAAGCTGGTCGCAGTCTGGGCCGGATCACGGTGCAGGTGAACGTAGAAGGCATCATCACCATATTGTTCTTGCAGACGACCCAGTATCCAGCATAGGCGATTATCAGCCTCAATATGCTGGTCCGGGTAAGCCAGGCGCTGTTCACCGATCAGGTGTGCACGTGATTCGTGTAGCGCACTATAGTTGTTGATGTGCTGACAGGCTTTTATAAAGGTCATGGAGCCACAGCGGCCAGTATTGAGAATAAAAATGTTCATGGTTTATTATGATAACACTCGTTGCCAGGCAGTTCTGTCATCGGTGTAAGCGCTGATGGCATGCAGGATGGCAGCATGGTGTTGTTGTATCTGTGTATCGGAATTAATGAGAGCGAAAGCGGGTGATTGATCACCAAAATTATGCTCGATATTATGGATAAACCGCTTGAAATTTTCATTGGCCTGCATAGTTTCAGCTGACTGTTGCCACCAGTTATCTGGCTCGATAAATATATTTTCCACAATCGCCAGTTTTGCGAGTACACGCTGACGTTTCTCTGCATACATATGCTGTAATTTATCAGTGATTGTATTCAGTGTCTGCTCAATGAAGGACTGGTTCGGCAGCCTATCAGGGTAGCCGTGTTCTGTTAATTTCTCGATGGTAAATAGCATGACATCACCAAAAAATTGACGTTCAAACTCTCCCGATAAGTCGATATGATCGTCGGCGTGGTGGATGCCCGCTCTGAATTCTGACTGACCCAGGTTCTGAACGGTACGGGTGTGCAACATGGGTAGATTGGCTGATACAAACTGATCACCCAGTTCGGATTTTATAATGCGGCCAAGTACTGGCCCGGCCATGCGTAGTTTTAAGGTGGCAAAAGGAATAAAGTATTTAAGGGCTTCAGCATTGAAGATGTAATTGCCAGTATAAATAGTGCGGGCCGCTTTGACGTGACGACTCACATCTTCATGTTCGTAATAGGTTTTTCGAGTCGGATGTTCACCGTCGAAGAAATGATTAAGTTTATTGGCAAAATCATTGAAACAGCTTAGATGGTCATGCTGTGCAGACAGTGTGCAGTTGTAATCAAAGGATTCAGCTGCCGGCTTGAAGCCAAACAGGTCTGCCATGTCATGATAGGACGCATCATCGGCTTTATGCGGGTGTAACTGGTGAAATTGGCAAGCCTGTTCTGGTTTTAGTCTGGCCATTCGGCCGAGGAAACCGATAACGTCATCGAGAAAGTTGCCCGCCATGACCGCAGGAGAAACCGGAGGATCACCAACAACTTTACCGGTCAGAATTTGTGTATTCGAAGTGCTGAAAATCCGGTCAAGATAATAGAAAAAATTTACTGCGAAAATATCCTGGTCACCACTGTCGGTGTTGATTTTGATGCGGAATTCCTGATCGCTGTCAATAAAGTAGAACAGTGGTTTGTGCCGGTTTGTTTTGAGTTGGTTCAGCTTTAGATAACTGATGTTGCGCATGATCGATGCACCTTTGTGATAAAAGGCGCTTCGATCAATATTGCCTAGAACATGTTGCAGTTTGTCTCGGTCAGTCTCGGTGAGTTGATCCAGTTGTTGTTGCTGCTCTCGCAGGCCAAAATATAGAGTGGTCAATCCCTGTTGGTTAAATTGCTTGGCAATGTCCTGATTTTGACTGATGTTATCAGTGTCTTTGCTATCATCGGCAATCAGCACTGAAATTTTGGAGTAGTATGTATTTGTTTGGCCGCCGTAATTAAATTTTTGACAGAGATGCAGCAGGCTCTGCAGACAGCTAACCAGGTGTTGAGGTCGGTCTGCGACAGGGATGACAACGATAAAATCATGACGGTCATCATGGCCGGTATGAACAATATGTTGTTCCAGTTCCTGAAATAATCGCTGGTAGAGCTCAATTGATGATTCATCAATGCCTTCAGCCCAGATTGTGGCTTCAATGTATGGAATCGCCTCATGATACAGCTCTATCAGCGCCTCCCTCTCTATTGGTGTACGTTCAAGTTTTAAATTGTCCAGGCGATGCTGGAGTTCGCAAATCCCCTGTTGTTTGCAGTAGCGTCGCAATAAAGTCTCAAGCGTTACGCAATTGGTGCTGTTCATATGATGTGATGAGTCGTTATCGGCGTGAGGAGTAGGTGGGGAAGTCATCTTTGTCGATCATGATTTCCACCAGATTGATGGCATGTTTGAAATCAACGGTGTTGAATAGCTCATCCAGGTCTGATTCTGATTCAATTTTTTTATGATTGATTCCGAAGGAGCGGGACAGTAATTCATAATCAGGATTGATGAAGTCACAGTTGATGAAGCGTTTATTATATTGCTGAAACTGATTCTTACGGATTAAGCCCATGGTGGAGTTGTTGAACATTATGACGGTTATGGGTTGCTGATAATTAACCGCGGTCATGAGTTCCATACAGCACATCTGAAAGCCTCCGTCACCGAGTATGGCAATGGCCGGCATATTGGTAGCAAAACGTGCGCCTATAGCAGCAGGAATGGCATGGCCGAGGGATGAGATGCCCGAGTTGGAATAGTAATGATTACTACTGGCTACATTGAAGAAGTTTTGTGCAAATATAATATTGTCATCGAAGACCATCAGGTCTTCAGGAAAATGTTGTTCCAGTTTGGAAAAGAATTTTTCAACCAGAGGGAATTTCGCTTTAAATCCTTCAGCATCCGTGTCGGACTGGCCATTACTGGTCTCGCTAATGGCCGAGTCGGGATTGCAAAACGACTTGCTTTGCGCCTGTTTTTGTTCAAGGCTGCTCAATACACCGGATAAGACATCTTTGATGTCGCCGTGAATGGCGATATCAGCTTTGAATACTTTTTCCAGTTGCTCATAGTCGGTATCGATTTGTGCGATTTTTTTATTTGCGAGCAAATGTTGATCCCAGAGATAGCTGGTGCGTTCGTTAAAACTGGCGCCCAGAAAAATAACCAGGTCAGCGTTATCGACAATATAATTGTAGGCATTGCTATAGGAAGTGACGCCCAGACTGCCGAGTGATAATCTGGATTGCTCACTGATCACACCTTTAGCCTTGAGACTGGTTGTCACCGGTATGTTGAGTGATTCACTGAGTTGGTTAACCTGAGCCTGGGCATCGGAGCGGATACAGCCAAAGCCAGCCACGATAACGGGCTTGTTGGCATCCACGATAAGCTGGGCTAATTCATCGACACGAAGTGATCTATTACAGATGCTGTTGGCCGAGCGGTCAGTCTTGACGGCGTCCAGAATGCTGTCATCGACCAGTTCTTTTTGGATATTATACGGAAAGCTGAGCAGTACAGGTCCCGGGTTAGGGGAGAGTAATATTCTTGATGCCTGGTTGAGCACATTAGCAAGGTAGTCTGTGCGCTCGACCACTTTGTTATAACGAGTGATGCCTTTGAACAGAGCATCCTGATCTATACTGCCGCCTTCGCCGGAACTCTCCTGGAGTCCTCCTTTGCCAAAGATGTGGGTTGACGTTTCACCGGTAATAATCAGAACAGGGAGTTTGTCGGCAAAGGCATTGGCGACACCCGTGACCAGGTTTGTTGCGCCGGGGCCAGCGGTGGTGATACAGGCCGCTATTTTTCCGGAGGCTCGGGCACAGCCGCCAGCCATGAATGATGCGCCCTGCTCATGTTTGGCCAGTATGCTCTGGATGCTGGAGTCATAGAGACTGTCATAGACGGGTAGTATGTGAGCACCTGGCATACCAAATATGTATTCAATACCTAAACGCTCTAAGAATTTTACAAGTAGTTCGCTAACAGTAATTTTCATATCAGTCGATTATTATTTATTCACTACATTAATCATGGCCACAGTCATGTGTCATGTATTTGTATGATCTGATCAGGTATTGGATAAACTGAAGGCGCTTACAGATAGCGGGCAATCAGTCCCATCTCAGCCATGTCCTCCGGTAATGGAATGCGTACTTGATAGCCACCACCGAGCGCGGTTTCCATGCTGTGGCCATACATGTCTTGCATGCTGTCGAGGACAATGTCCTCATTGCCAGAAGGCTTGATGAGTTCCAGTTTGTCGCCCACACCAAATTTATTTTTTACATCGATTTCAGCCATGCCGGTTTCTTTATTATAGGCGGTTATCTCACCGACAAACTGCTGCTGACGGCTGATCGAGTTGCCCTGAATATAGTTTTGGTATTCCTGGGTGTGATGGCGTTTGTAAAAGCCATCGGTATAACCACGATTGGCGAGGTTCTCCAGGGTACCCAGTAATTCGGTATTAAATTCCCGGCCCTGAAGTGCATCGTTAATCGCCTGTTTATAACTCTGTGCCGTACGGGCGACATAATAATGGGATTTGGTGCGGCCCTCAATTTTAAGGCTGTCGACACCAATTTCTACCAGACGCTTGACGTGCTCGACAGCACGTAGATCTTTGGAGTTCATGATATAGGTGCCGTGTTCATCCTCTTCCATTGGCATCTGTTCGCCAGGACGTCCGGCTTCCTCAATAAACACAACCTGGTCTGCCAGTGGGTTGCGTTGATCACCCATGTTGGATTCAGCAGGTTTATATACGCCTTCTGCATTCTGTTCTGCAGGTGTGGTTTTATAGTCCCAGCGGCAGGAATTGGTACAGGTGCCCTGATTGGGATCACGGTGATTGAAATAGCCCGATAACAAACAACGTCCAGAGTAGGCGATACATAATGCACCATGGACAAATACTTCCAGCTCCATGTCCGGGCATTGCTGACGTATTTCCTCAATTTCATCGAGTGACAGCTCTCGTGACAGGATGATGCGCTCGACACCAACAGACTGCCAGAATTTTACCGCGGCATAATTCACGGTATTGGCCTGTACCGACAGGTGTACGGGCATGTCCGGCCAGGTTTCACGCACCATCATGATCAGTCCCGGGTCAGCCATAATCAGCGCATCCGGTCCCATGTCAATAATGGGGGCCATGTCCTCAATATAGGTTTTGACCTTACTGTTATGCGGCATCAGATTGGATGTCAGGTAAAACTTTTTGCCCAGCTGGTGGGCTTCGTTGATACCGATGGCCAGATTATCTTCAAGGAAATCATTATTGCGAACCCGCAAACTATAGCGGGGCTGGCCAGCATAAACGGCATCAGCACCGTATGCAAAAGCATAACGCATATTTTTCAGGGTGCCGGCGGGGGAGAGTAACTCTACTTTTTTCATGGGATTGTGTTTGTTAACAAAAGATTATTTTACCTGATAACTGCCATCGACGTCAGGCTCACGTTAAAATTCACAAATGACTGAATTAATCAATAATATCTGGGCGGTATATCTTGATACTGCGTTCTGGTTGCTTCTGGGGCTGCTGGCCGCTGGCCTGGTGAAGACACTGATTCCAGAGGATGCAATGCAACGCTGGTTAGGTGGCCGAGGTATGGCGGCCGTAGGACGTGCCGCCCTGTTTGGCGCACCGCTACCGCTGTGTTCCTGTGGAGTGCTGCCAGCAGCGATAGGCCTGCGTCGTAGTGGTGCTTCAAAAGAGGCAACGGTGTCGTTTTTGATCTCAACACCTGAAACCAGCATTGATTCAGTGGCCGTCACCTATGCCCTGATGGGGCCATTAATGGCAATTTATCGGCCCTTTGCCGCACTTATGACTGCGATAGTCACCGGCATGATGGTGGCCTGGGTGGATGATGAGGCAAGGCCTGAATCGAATGATGAAGCCGAATCAGCCGGCTGTTGTGGTGATAGTCGTGATAATGGTGAATCAGCAAGCTGTTGTTCATCGCAATCCAGCTGTTGTGAGAGTACAGCAGCACCGTCACGCAGCCGAATCCGGCAGGCTATTCACTATGCTACAACTGATTTACTGGATGATATTGTGTTGTGGCTGTTTCTGGGGATTGTGATAGCAGGCCTGATTAATACCCTGGTTCCACCTGGCTGGCTGGCTCAATGGGGGCAGGGTATTGGTGCCATGCTGGTGATGCTGGTGGTGGGTATTCCGATGTATATCTGCGCTGTGGCATCGACGCCTATTGCGGCTGGCCTGATCCTGGCCGGGGTGTCACCGGGGACCGTGATGGTCTTTCTGCTGGTGGGGCCTGCCACCAATATTGCGGGCCTGATCCTGGTGAAAAAAGAACTGGGTCTGAAAGTGACGGCAGTTTATCTACTGGGTATTGCCCTGGTGAGTATCACGATGGGCTTATTGTTGGATGGTGTGATTGAACACTATTCGCTGATAGTGGATGTGGAGATAGGCGCTGATCAGCAGGTGTTGCCAGAGTTGTTGAGTTGGGGGAGTGCTGTGTTATTACTGGTACTGAGCCTGAAACCCCTACGTCAGCGTGTCTTGCCAATTTAGACTCAAGCTGTGTTACAGGGCCTGCTTGATCAGGTAATGGGACAGTTCCAGTGCATTGCTCTGTTCTTCGGTCAGTTCATGGTCACTGTCTTGCCCGTGATATTCGGGTATCGTGTGGTCTTTCTGTAGCAGGGCTTCGAGTACCGCAGACAGCGCATGAATACGTTCCTGGGCAATGACCAGTTCCAGCATGCGCGTAAAAGGCTTGAGCAGGTCAATATATTCAATGGCGTTGGCCAGAGCCAGTTGCGACAGGCCGTCTTCTTCCGTGGTAAAACACAGAGACAGGTTTTTCTTGATCTCATAGGGCTGTTGTTTTAACAGCTCCAGCGTGTTGTTGGTCTGGCGGATGCATACCAGTAATTTCTGTAAATATGATTCGATCTGTTTACGCTCAACGTAACTGGTGCGCTGGATAAATTGACTACGGCTGGCGGTAATGGTGAGAAATTGCAGGGTGAGTGATTCGATAGTGCTGATCAGGGACTGGATGGTGTACTCATTTTCCAGGCCAATCGTTAAACTGGTATCGAAGCCTGCCTGTTGGAGCTTGTGCTGTAAGCTGGCAGTGAGCTTTTTAGTTTCAACCAGTAAACTATTGATGGTGGTGAGTGAATTAATCATGAGCATCCATTGCCGTATTATGAAGCCGATTCAGTACAGAACTTAATCGTCCAGTCACGCGTAATTCCTTGTGTCAGCGGTTGTGTTTTTATTCTTTTTTCCAACAACCTCTCCACTATAGTGGTGGGGGTATGCATCGTCAAGTCGTAACCCTACCATCCGTCTTTTAATAACCAGCCCGATGCCTATCTTGTTAATAAAGCACTGTTAATTCAATAGCTTAGTAGAGATAGATAATGACCGCAATGGCACCAATAAATTGAGCAACATGTAGCAGATTTTGAGCCCAGCTCAGCGATCGTAACAGGCGCTGTTTATTCACATCATCGGATTGCTGGCGACAGCTGTTAATCGCTTTGAGCAGATGCATGTTGGCAAAGACATAGCTCACCGCCAGGATAGCGAGTACGAAAGTGGCCTGCTGGTTACTGATCAGGGCCGCAAGCAAACCGCCCAGTAAACAGAGCACAGAATTGAGACGATAATAGCGACGATAGAGCCAGGTTCGTTGACTGTTATTTAATTGGGCGGCAATCAGGGGCTGGTAGATCAGTGTCAGCAGCAGGAAGCTGCCCATGATACTACCAGCAAAGGCAGTGATGATCAGGGTGAGGAGATCGTAAAGATACATGGGGTGAGTATATCACCCCATGTTTATGAATGACTTACAGGTTTTCCAGTGAGCGCATGCTGGCAGGCAGCATTTTGAAATCCACTAGTGAGCTAACCAGGGCTTTGACAAACGTGGCTTCGTCTTCATGGACCATTTTGTAATATTGGATTTTCATGGTCAGCGCACTGCCGAAAATGATCGAGCCCAGTGCCAGCATCGAGCCCAGGGCCAGTGTTGATACACCGGTGATGCCCTGACCAATAGTGCAGCCCAGAGCCAGTACGCCACCTATACCCATAAGGATGCCGCCAATGATGTGGGTGATGAAGTCTTTGCCATCAACAAACCACTCGATACGGAAACTACGAGAAACTAATGACCAGAACAGCGAACCGGCGATAACGCCAAACAGGGCGGCCAGGCCAAAGGTAAAGACATTGCTGTTAAAACCACTGATCGCATAGCGCAGGGTTTCACCAATTGGGTTAATGAAGGTGTAGGACTGTACCGCAACACTGTCCGGGCGTTGGGCTTCTTCCAGCATGCTCCAGTTATCATCGCTGGCATAGGTGGTCCAGCTGTAGATTTCGCCATCGGCGTCGATGTTGGCCATACCGCCGGTGACATACCAGGCCGCCAGTACGCACAGGCCTATGACCGTACCTGAGATGATGTTGTCTTTGGTGCTTCGGAAATCTGCAGAGCGAAACACCAGGGCCATGATCGCCAGGCTAATTACCAGTCCCAGGATCAGGCGTAAAGTGCTGACCTCTGCACCAAAGACACCGGATAACAATGAGCCCAGATCCTGATGTCCACTGAGCGAGGCTGTGGTGGGGTTGGTCCAGCCATAGAATACAACCGAGTAGATGGTTTTGTCAGAGCCAGGGAATGGATTCACCATGAAGTAAGCGCAAACAGCAATGACCGCAAACAGGATGATGGATTTGAGGTTGCCACCGCCGATACGAATCAGGGTTTTGTTGCCGCAACCGCTGCCCAGTGTCATGCCGACACCAAACATCACGCCGCCAATGATATATTCCAGCCAGGCAAAATTACTGCCACGGTAAGGAGGACGGGATGCATCGACACTGATCAGGTCCATGGCTTCCACCAGGGTAACACCCAGCATAGCGACGGCCATGGCCAGGAACCAGGCGCGAATACGGCCCGTATCGCCCATGTTGACCAGATCCGATACGGCACCCATGGTGCAAAAGTTTGTTTTCGTTGCAACAGCACCCATGATAAAGGCGATTACAAAACCCAATCCAAGAATGGTTGAATGGGCTGCTGCAAAACTTTCAAATGACATCTCAGCTTCCTCAGTTTTCAGTTACGAAATTTAAAATCACGCATTACCGGTATTCGGTTAGATGCGTGATAGTTAATGTAAAAGATAATGTAAGCAACGTTGTTACACCGCTCGCAACACGCTGCTACCCTCTCGATTTTTAAATCGGACTAATACGCCGCTGGAGACTTCCCGTCTAATGGATGCCGGAAAACCGGAAACAGTTCTGAACAAATATTGGACCGATCTTATGCCGGCTGAATTATTATTGCGCGATGATAACCGGTTAACATCGCTAAAAGCAACCGGATGAATAGTGCTGATATAAAGGTTAAAAAATAAGTAATTACTTATACAAAGGCTCAAGTTGACCGTAATCTTGAGACGGTCTATGTAATATTTCATTGTTGAACTCAAACACTTGCTTCAGGAGTTCATCACTGTCCCAGTCAGTGACTGTCGGACTGTAAAGTGCGGTGTTTAACTGTAATAACGACGTTGCCAGCGGTTCGCCCGTACACTGTGCCAGAGCGGCAAGGCTGGTGGGTGGTGAGTGAGGGAAAACGGCCTGGCCCCAGGTAAGCAGGGCATCTTTACAGGCCTTGGCATCCTGCTGCTTACAGGCAGTTTTCACAGCTTTAATGGCCTGTCTGGTATTAACCTGAGATGAGTGGTCGGGGCTTTTGGCGACTGCAGACTTGGCCCGGCTCAGCCACCACCAGAGCAGCATGCTCAGGAGCCAGCCGACGGCAAGAAACAGGCTCAGCCAGGGCCAGAAACCGGGCGATTCAATCGTGACTTCTGGACTCGTTGCTGTGGTTTCAGCACTGGGTTGGCTATCATCGCCAACCACCGGTGCTGGGGTAGGGTTTGGAAGACTACCCGCTGCTACTGTTATCGTTCGTGACGGGGTGCGGGCAACGGCCATTTTTTGGGTTTTGGTATTCCACCATTTGATCTCGATGGCTGGCAGGGTATAGCTGCCGGCACGGGTGGGGATGAAGGCAATTTTTTCCTGACGAATACCGATGATACCGTCATCATTTTTACGATCATGCAGCGTCGGCTGGTCCGGGTATTGTTTGAGCCCGGCCACCTGGGGTGAGCTAATTTCAGGCAGCTGGGCGGAAGTCAGGCCGTCGGCCATCAATGTCAGTGTGCGCGTTACCGGTTCGCCAACCTTAAATTTCGGGTTCTGGCTGGGCCATTCATCAATGAGTTTAATTTCAGAGGCGGGTAGCCAGGTGTTGCCACTGAAACTGGTGGGTATCGCTGTAACCTCGATCTTGAGCTCTTTGGAGCGGGCGCGTCGAACACTGGTATTGCGCCCGAATGGATCAAAGCGATTGCTTTGTTCAACTATGCTGGCACCGGACAGTACGGGTTCGATAATCAACTGGCCACTTTGTTGGGGAAACACGGCAAAGCGGCGTTCGATGACCAGATGGGGCTGGTTATTGATACGGGTCTGGTACTGTTTTTCATCACCCAGAGGTTCGATGATTGCATCCACTGAGTTGATTTTGATTTCACCGAGTTCATAGCGTGAAATATTGCTATTGCTATACAGACGCTGGGTCAGCACGATTTGTCCCTGCACCCAGGTGCTGCTAGTGCTGGCTTCAATTTCAGTAAAAAACCCACTACCCTGACCCTGTTTATTGTCGGCACTGGCCTTCACGGTTAAGCGCAGTTGTGGGCTGGTATCCTGACCAAAGGGAATGGATGGAATGGTGAGGGTGCCTGCTTTCTTCGGCATCAGGGTCAGTGTCCATTGAGTGGAGCGCGTGATGGCACCGTTGATCATGCTGATATTGCTGCTCTGGCCCCGGTTGAGAATTTCAAAATCCTGTTCCAGAGCACTAAAATCAGGATCAGCATCAACGGATGTGTTGGCCTCGAATACCAGCTGTACCGTTTCATCAAGATTGATCGGGTTGCGGTCGGTACGTGCGGTAATTGTGGCAGCTGAAGCAGACTGTATCAGGGCCAGGCAAATACCGGCACACAGGATCATATTTTTTAGCGTTAACACTTGTCTACAACTCCAGATTTCTTGCGTTTTGCATGCAAATTACCATTCCTGACTGTCGTCAGTTTTATAGGGCTTTTGTTTGTACTGGTAATGAAATTTGTTTCTTAACAGTCCGCCGGGATCATCGGGAATACGACGTAACCATTGTTGTTTGGCCTGTTCCGATAGATCCTGTGAGGATTGTGGCAAAGCCTGTTGTTGAGCCGCTTCTTCATCCATTGTTTGGTCTTTGGCTTCGGCCTCAGTTGATTGCGGTTGTTGTGTGTCCTCAGCCTGTTGTGGCTGTTGTCCCTGTTGTTCTGATGATGCCTGTTGCGAATCGTTTGATGAGTTCTGCTGATTGTTCTGCTGTTGTGCATCAGACTGATTGGACTGTGATTCATTGGATGAATCTGAGTCTGAATTATTCTGGCCTGATTCCTGTGAATCCTTTGAGTCCTGCTTCTGGTCTTGTTGCTGTTGTTGCTGGTTCTGCTGCTGTTGTTCAAGCAACTGTTTATTGTATTGGGCGTCGGCATGTTGTGGATCCTGCTCAAGCGCCTTTTTGTAGGCTTCGAGTGCCTCAGGGATACGGCCTAGCTTAGCGAGGGCATTACCCCGGTTGTAATGAGCCTCAGCATGATCGATGGCATCCAGTTGCTGTAGCGCCTGTTCATAGTCACCGGCTTTGTAATGTGCGGCTGCTTTCCATTCCGGGTCAGTGAATAATTCAGCCGCCTGTTGAGCCTGGCCCTGTTGCAGTTGTTCACTGGCACGCTGATTGTCATTGCGCCAGAGTGATTCCCAGCTTACTGCTTCTGCCGGTTGTGGTAGCGGCAGAATGAAAACCACTAGAATGGCCAGATAGCCTTTACGAAAAGCTAATGCCGCTAATGGCGCCAGTAGCAATAACAACCACGGGCCTTCCTCACGCCAGGCATCGGCTTTCATCTCCGTTGCCGTGGTCTCAGCATTTAATCGATTGATGGTATTAAGGCCCGACAGATATTTCACATCCTGGTCATTGGCGCTCAGTTGTGAAAAGCGTCCCTGGCCTGTACGTGCGGCTGAACTTAAGGTATTGAGGTCGAGCTTGGGAATCACAATCGAGCCCTGGTCATCCTTCAGAAAGCCACCCGTGCTGAGGGCAATGGGCGCACCGTCTGCTGTGCCCACGGCGAGAACCGAAATACGATGACCAGCTTTAACAGTTTCCTCAAACGCTGTTTCGGAAGCCGAATCAATGGCATCCGTTATGAGCAGGATATCGCCCTGATTAATGCTGGCATTTGCCAGTAACTCACGGGCTTTGCTCAGGGCCGCGGCGGTGCGGCTGCCCTGTACTGGCATCATGTCGGTGGTCAGGCTGGGGACCAGTAGATCGATGGTCTCGGTATCATCGGTCAGGGGGCTGACAGTGAAGGCTTCGGTGGTATAGACAATCAGTGCGGTCTGGCCTTCCTGGCGTAGTTTAAGCAGGTCAGAAATTTTGTAGCGGGCTCGGGTCAGACGGGAGGGCTTGATATCGGCCGCATCCATGGACCGGGACAGATCAAGGGCGATGACCATGGCTGACTGTTGCTTGAATACCGGTTGTGGTAACTTTTGCCAGACCGGGCCGGCCAGCGCCACAATCGCCAGTATGCCGGTCAGGCCAAAGACAATTAGCGGCCAGCGGCGGGTTTTGCCGGGTGAACCAATGAGTAGATGGGGTAGCAACTGGGGGTCGACAACCGATTGCCAGCTGCGGCTGAAACGCTGCTTGCGCCACAACAACACCAGTAGAATAAGTAGGGGAACCAGGGCCAGTAACCACTCGGGTCGTAACAGGTGAAACTGATGGATCATCGGCTGACTCCTGTTGCCCGCAGCAGGCTGATCAGTGCGGCCAGTAGCAGTGCCAGGCTTAATGGCCAGTAATACAGGGCAGTGACCGGACGAAAGCTTTGGCTGTCCTGTTCCACCGGCTCCAGTGCATCGAGTAAACGATAAATTTCACCTAGCTCATCGGTGTTGCGGGCACGGAAATACTGGCCGCCGGTAGCTTTAGCGATGGCGGTCAGCGTTTTTTCATCCAGCGCCGTATTCTTCGAGCGCAGATTCCTGAAAAAGCCCCGCTGTTGAATATAGTCAGCACCGACGCCGATGGTGTAGATGGTCAGTCCCTGCTCGGCGGCGAGCTCGGCGGCTTTGATGGGTTCGACCTCACCGGCAGTGTTAGCACCATCGGTGAGCAGGATGAGCACCCGGTTGTCTTGCTGGGTATCCGCCAGGCGCTTGATCGCCAGGCCAATGGCATCGCCAATGGCGGTGGCATCACCGGCCAGTCCAATGGCGGATTCCAGCAACAGGGTATTTACGGTCTTTAAATCAAACGTCAGGGGTGTCTGTAAATAAGCGCGTTCACCAAACAGGATCAGGCCAATGCGGTCGCCGTCACGACGCTGGATGAAATCACTGGCAACCAGCTTGATGGCCTGTAAGCGGTTAAGCAGGCGGTTGTTGTATTCAAAATCTTCAACCTGCATGGAGCCGGACAAATCCACCGCCATCATCAGGTCACGGCCACTGATCGGAATATCCACTCGCTCACCCAGCCATTGTGGTCGGCTGCTGGCCACCACCAGGCTGCACCAGGCCAGTATCGCGAGTAACCAGAGCCCTTTGTTGAGGTGACGGCTCTGATCCGCTGCCACCTGGTTCTGGAAGTCTTCGATAAAAGGCACGCGCAGGGCCGCATCCTCAACAGAATCTGCTGCTGGCAGCAGCCAACGCAGTAACAGGGGTAAGGGGAGTAGGGCAAAGGCCCAGGGCCAGGCAAACTGAATCATGCTGGATACCGCCTGGGCAATGCTTTCAACCAGTCATTACAGGTGTTGAGCAGGTTGTTAGCATCGATGTTGTTCGTCGCCTGATAGGGCGCCGTGAGTAGCTGTCGGCCGATATCACTGTTGAATAGCGGTTGCTGACCGAGGCTGTCGAGTTGCTGTAGCCAGTCATCACCGATGAGGCTGGCTGCCTGGGACCGTGAGGTATAGCTCATACACACGCGTCGTAACAGTGCCGAAATCTCCTGTGCCAGCCGGACATTGTCCTGATGATGCTGGAAGGCGTGCTGGATCTGTTTGAATTCTGCCTGTGCCAGTGTGTGCAGGGATTTACGTCGCCAGCGTTTGATGAGCCAGGGCAGCAGAACGGCCAGCATAATCACCAGCGCCAGCAGTAGCCACCAACCCGGTGCCGGTGGCCACCATGATACGGGCTCAGGTAAATGAATGTCGCGCAGCGGGAGTTCATTCATGGCTTTTTCAGTCCCAGACCTTTTTGTAGTGTGCTGAGCAGGGGCTGATCAGTCGACAGGTTCAGGAAATACATGCCCAGCTTGCGGCATAGCTGGCGCAGGGCCTCTTCATGCTGCAGGTAGCGCTGATGATAATGTTCGCGGCTGTCCCGTTTACCGGTATTCAGGCTGATTTCCTCGACACCGTCACTGATCCGGTAAATGCCCGCTGGCGGTAACTCGGATTCCAGTGGGTCACTGACGAATAGCAGCACAACATCATTGTGGCGGGCCATCTGCGCCAGGTTGGACTGGCTGCTTGCATCCATATGGCGAAAATCGCTGATTAAAAAAATCAGGCTGCCAGGGCGAGCAACACGGCGTAGACGGTTGAGGGCCATGTTGGCTGAAGCCTGGTCCTGTGCATCGTGCTGGAACTGATCCCAGGCCGGATGCTCTGCCAACTTCTGGATAAAATGCAGGGTTGCAGCCTTGCCCCGTTGCGGGCGTAGCTCCTGGTGATGTTGTTCGGAGAAAATCAGGCCACCCAGACGATCACCATGCTGAGCGGCACTCCATGCCAGAAGTGCCGCCGCTTTTGCGGCCAGTACCGACTTGAATGATTGACGACTGCCAAAGAACATGGGTTTGCGGTAATCCACCCATAACAACACCGGGCGTTCGCGTTCTTCGCGAAACAGTTTGGTATGGGGTTTGCCTGTGCGGGCGGTCACGCGCCAGTCCAGGGAGCGAATGTCATCACCGGGCTGGTAGGGGCGTGCTTCATCAAATTCCATGCCTCGGCCTTTGAATGCTGATAGGTACTGGCCACTGTTACGGGCACTGATTTTTCGTGAGACTAATGACAGGCTCAGCGCGTCACGATGCAGGCCAATCAGTGTTGACTGGCGCACACGAATCACATCATCACCGTGGCTGGGAACAGTCGTTGTCATTTAAGGTACAGCAATACGGTTAATCAGTTCATGGATGAAACGGTCGCAGGTAATGCCTTCAGCTTCGGCTTCAAAACTGAGGATGATGCGATGGCGAAGTACATCATGGGCCATGGTTTGAATATCTTCCGGGGCAACGAAGTCACGACCCGCTAACCAGGCATGGGCACGGGCGCAACGGTCCAGCGCCATGCTGGCACGGGGACTGGCGCCATACTGCAGCCACTCGGCCAGGTCATCGCCGTAAGCCTGCGGATTACGGGTCGCCAGCACCAGTTGCAGTAAATATTCTTCGAGATTGTCGGCCATGTGTATGTCCAGCACTTCGCGGCGGGCAGTAAATAAATCAGCCTGACTGATGGTCTGTGCAGGTTTCGGTGGTTCGCGAAGCTCATCACGTGCTTCCTGGCGAGTGAGTTGCAGGATCCGTTTTTCAGCATCGGCATCCGGGTAGCCGATGAAGACATGCATCAGGAAACGGTCGAGCTGGGCCTCGGGTAGCGGATAGGTGCCTTCCTGCTCGATCGGGTTTTGTGTTGCCATGACCAGGAATAACTCGGGCAGGGGATAGGTGATCGAGCCTACGGTGATCTGACGTTCGGCCATGGCTTCGAGCAGGGCCGATTGCACTTTAGCCGGGGCACGGTTGATTTCGTCAGCCAGAATCAGGTTATGGAACAGGGGGCCGCGCTGGAACTTGAAGGAGCCATCCTGGGGGCGATAAATTTCGGTGCCGGTTAAATCTGCGGGCAGCAGGTCAGGTGTGAACTGGATACGATGGAAATCACCTTCGATCCCTTCACTCAATACTTTGATGGCTCGTGTCTTGGCGAGTCCAGGTGCACCCTCTACCAGCAAATGACCATCGGCCAGCAGGGCAATAATCAGTCGGTCAACCAGTGTTTCCTGGCCGATGATGTGCTCACTGATATAGTGTTTGAGTTGTTGAATAAGCTGTTGTCGTGACAATTGTTTTTCCCCATAACGCACGCATTTTTTTGCGGCATATTCTAGTGTCTGAAGCGATATGCGCCAAGAGTGTTATTATTCGCGTTTGTTAAAGACCATTAAGAAAGACAATAGTTTAATGAAACAGCTCATTTTGGGTGGTGCCCGTTCAGGTAAGAGCCGGTATGCTCAACAACAGGCACAGGCCAGTGCCAAACACGTGATTTATGTGGCCACTGCTTATGCTGGTGATAATGAAATGCAGGCACGCATTCAGCAACACCAACGTGAGCGTCCGTGTGACTGGCAGTTGATCGAAGAACAGACAGCACTCGCCGATGTACTGATGCAGCATGATGCGGCCGATCACTGTATTCTGGTCGATTGCCTGACTCTGTGGTTGAGTAATTTATTGTGCCATGAAGATCACGGTCTATACGCGGTCGAGCGGGACAAGTTGTTGCAGGTTTTGGCAAATATCAAGAGTGATGTCATTCTGGTGAGTAATGAGGTGGGTCAGGGTATCGTGCCCATGGGTGAATTGAACCGTCGTTTTGTGGATGAAGCGGGCTGGTTGCATCAGGCTCTGGCGCAATCTTGTCAACGGGTGGTATGGATAATGGCGGGTTTACCGCAGATTTTAAAAGGTTAACGAACATGACAGTCGAATGGCAGCATAGAAAAGTACAACGCATCAATTCAGACTGGCGCATGTTTGCGCGTCAAAAACAGAAGAGTCTGACCAAGCCAGCAGGTTCGCTGGGTAAGCTGGAAGACATGGCGGTGCAACTGTCGGCGCTGTTGAATGATGCTGAGCCCAATCTGGATAAAATTCAGATCACCGTGTT
>JBFFSQ010000036.1:0-18998 GCA_041572275.1 Gammaproteobacteria bacterium | reverse complement strand
GTAGAAAGGAGGGGAAATCCGCCAAGGATGGCGGATTAAGTTTTGTTGAGCATGGAAGCGAATCAAAACGACCCGGGGAAAGAATGAGTAGGTTGAGTCCTGTGATTAGGTTTCAATCAGCGTGATAACAATGCTCGGGTACCCGCAGGGCAAACTGTCTTGGGGCGGCATTTTCTTGGTTACTTCTTTATTGCTGGAGATAAAGAAGTAACTCGCCAGCACGCCTACATGGATGTAGGTGGTAGGGCAACGCAGGAGCAGTTGCCGAGGCGAAACCCAAGGCAAAAAGAGACTGTACATGGCATCTACCCGATTAAAGGACTCTGAGCCCTTAATCGCTAAACCCAAAAGCCAGATCCCAACCTCTTTAAAGTTTTGACGTGTTTGTTTTTATGATATTTTTCCAGGCCCACACCTACATGACTGCTTTTATTGTTAATTTATATGGCGGTGCATTATATTGACGTGATTAAACATGTCACTGAGGACATATATTTGTAGTTATGAGTAAAATGAATAATAAAAACCTAATTATTATTTTTCTATGCGGCTTATTCTTTTTTATTGGTTATATGGGCAGCAATCTACAAAACCAACAAAAAGTAGAGTCTTTAGAGAAAGAAATAGCAGACATTAAGATAAACATTAATGAAATGCACTTCTATGCAAGGCAACTTGACTTAGGTACTGAAATAGCAATACTCGAACGTATCAACGAAGAACCAAGTCATGAGAGATGGCTGATTTTAAAGCCCAGAATAAAAGAAAGGTTTCAAAAGAAAATAGCACTAGCAAAGCAAGAGCTAAACAACACTACAAATGAAAGCCACAAACTAACATTAAAAAAGAAAATTAAACTAGCTGAAGAAACACTTAACAACTCATAACAAGTCGTTCGAGCAGGACCAGACGTGAGAACCCGCCTAGCCTCTCAACTCGAACGTTAGGTTTATAAAATGAAGCATATTTATACTTTCATTCTTTTGGTTGCCTTCATGCCCTTTGCATCTGCTAAAGGTGATTTATTTCATGATCTAAATTCAATGTTAGCTCTACATAACAACGTTACCGAAAAGCAACTTTCAGAGCACATTAATAAATTCAAGTATGGACCATGGATTAATGAAGGCGGTTTTGTTTCGTATATTTCTTATGATGAAGAAATCAGTGATCCTTCACCGGGGCCGACATCCATATTATTTTTCCATAATGAATATTTGTTTGCCATATTACATATAGATCGTTTAAACAAAAACCATTTCAGCGAAAATGAAGAAGTCGCTGGTTATATTGTTGGCTATATTGATTACACACAAAAGGCATTAATCGCTAAGTTTAAAAATATATATTATGGAATTTTAAGAAATGCAGACTAAGAAGCCCAAAAAGTGATATGCGGACCTAAGGGTCCGCTATATCACATTGTTATGTATCCAGGTTACCCATAAAAAGTAAACACCAAAATCTAACCATCGAAACTTAAGGGGTCATCACCTTTTAAAATCAACAACATCTTGATTACACCACTTTACGCCTCAATTCAGCCTCAAAGAAAACTGTATCCTCAGCGAATATTCAAAAACGCCCGCTCCGAAACATCATGCCAATCCCTCACCTTATCACTGAACTTTTTAAATGAGGCATAGACTTTCTTCGAAGCCGCATCATTCGCTGCAATATCAGCAACCACTTCTTCCGATAACGCCTTCAGTTTAACCAGCACTTCATCCGGCAGCTTACGTAAATCAACCTTGTGTTTATTCACCAGTGTATCTAACGCAACCTGATTACGTGACGTGTATTCCGCCAGCATATCCTGATTAGCGACCCGACAGGCATTCATCACAATGCTCTGTAAATCTTTCGGCAAGGCATCGAAGGCTTGCTGATTAATCAGCGCTTCCATCGTGGTACCCGGTTCATGCCAGCCAGGGTAATAGTAATACTTTGCGGCCTTGTACAAACCAAAGGCCAGATCATTATAAGGTCCGACCCACTCGGTCGCATCAATGGCGCCGGTTTTAAGCGATGTAAATATTTCACCGCCAGGCAAACTGACCGGTGTACCACCCGCTCGTTTTAATACTTCACCACCGAGACCGGGTATACGCATCTTCAGGCCTTTGAGGTCATCAACACTATTGATTTCGCGATTAAACCAGCCGGCCATTTGCACCCCGGTATTACCTGTTGCGGCAGGGATGACGCCAAAGGGTTTATAAATTTCCTTCCACAACTCATGACCACCACCGTGATATAACCAGGCATTCATTTCCTGAGCATTTAAGCCAAATGGCACTGCTGCAAAAAACTGTGCCGCTTCTGATTTTCCTTTCCAGTAATACGCAGCACCATGACCCATTTGAGCTGTGCCCCGAGACACGGCATCAAACACTTCAAAGGCAGGCACCAGTTCTTTTGCACCATATACTTTTACTTTCAGGCGGCCACCCGACATATCGGTAATCAGTTTCGCCAACGTATTTGCACCCGTGCCCAGACCCGGGAAATTCTTTGGCCAGGTGGTCACCATTTTCCACTTGATGGCAGTTTTCGCCTGCAATACTGGCGAAGTCACAACGGCTGTTGCGGCCAGGCCTGATACAGTTGCCTGTTTAATAAAGTCTCTACGTTTCATAAGCGTCCACTCATCCCCTGTTTAATTCCGCACTGTTTTCAGATAAAAAACGGCACACCCAATTGTCATTGGCATTAACCAACTGATCATCAACATGATCTGTTATCACGACTACATATTGTACAATTTTATTATCAATGTTGGTCATGGCATGAATGCTAGTTGCTCGCGAATCAAGTTGCCCATCGTTTGCATAGTATTGAACAAGCCCCTGCCATCGCCCTGTTTCAGTCAGGCTATTCTGTACCGTTTTCTGCCATGGGCTATTTTGTGCCAAGTCATTATCAGCACCCATAATGCAGCGATTAATGACTTCAGCTGTATACCCTAGCTGCTCACTAAAAGCACGATTGAGAAATTGAATATCCCCATCAACACCGACAATCATCACAGCCTCTGATAAATCGTCACTCACCTCAATTAACTGTTGATTGCGTTGTTCTAATGTCCGCTCCAGTTTTTTACGTTTCGAAATATCACGCATTAAAAACTGATAAACAATTGCATTACCATAATTCACTTTATCAGCATGAACTTCGACCTCCAGATGCTGACCTGATTGCACGCGTATCACATGCTCATATGTAATATGACTGGTCAACTCGAGTCGCCTTATTTTCTCATGCATCTGCGTTTGACCTGTCTCAGCATCAAAGTCAAGAATGGTCAAACTCGACAGTTCCTCAATACTGTGTCCAGTCAGTTTAATTGCACTTTCATTGGCCCGAATGACCTGCAAGGTATTAATATCAACAATGAAGACTGCGTCAATCAAACGTTCAAACAGGGCTGTATATTTAAGCTGTGAATAAATTAAATCGTTGGATATTTTTTTTGCTTCGGTCACGTCCTGCAAAATAACATGTAAATAATTTTTACCGGCCAACACCAGCTTCTGACCAAAACCCGAAACTTCTACCAGGTCTTTATTTTTTTTAACCAGCTCAAGCTCAAAATCACCCGGGCCTTTTCTGCATAACTCTGGCACCAGAATTTTAACAAACTCGACATCCTTATCTGCGACATACATATTCATCCGTAATCTTGAGAATTCTTCCGGAGTGTATCCCAGCAAACCGTTCATTGCCCTGTTATAGCTAACCGGCAGCATGCTAGCCACATCAAGCATCATCACTGGGTATGGCAACTGCTCAAATATTGTACTGTAACGTGCTTCAGCCTCCTCCTTCGCTGCCTGCTCTTTTTTCTGCTCCGTTACATTTACAAAAACACCCAAGACACCAATAATTTTTCCACGTGGATTTTTCAGTGGCATCTTGTAACACTGATAGTGTTCGGTTCCCTGACCTCGATTAACGGCCTGCGCCCAACGTATGGTTTCGCCATTCTCGATGATTCGTTTGTCTTCGGTCTTTTGTTTATGTGCCAACTCTGCACGCATCAGCTCAACATCAGTTTTCCGTGTCACCAGCTTATTTTCCAGACCCAGTAACTGCTTGGCTACCGTATTGATATACTGGTATGTACCTTTTCTGTCTTTGAAGAATACGCCACAGCCTTCCTGATCAATAATGCTCCGATAGAGTGCTAACGGAATACTATCCTGATTAACAAAAAACTCGCCAAAAAATAGAATCGTACGAATAAAAAATACGACCCCCAGTAAGCCTATAACGGTTGTAGCACCACTGACAAAAACAAACAGATTTTCAGCCATTGATAACATATCAACGATCAATGGCCCAATAAAAAACCAGAATAAGGCTATCCCCATCATCAAAGCAGATAGCCACAGGTCTCTAATATTGTTATTGCTAGTCAACATAGCCAGATTTAAATCGCCTGTAGGTTGGCATACGATAATACTAACCACTTACTTCCGGCATGATCGAAGTTAACTTCAACCCTGGCATGACTACCCTGGCCTTCATAATTCAATACAATGCCTGCACCAAACTTCTGATGTTGTACTCTTTGTCCGACACTAAAGCCACTATCATTCTGATCGATGCTGTGACGGCTATAAGACAACGAATTCATAGTGGTTTTGGGACGAACATCCTGTACACATTCAGCTGGAATTTCACCAATAAACATCGATGGCATAGGGTAATAGTCTTTACCATAAAGACGACGACGCTCGGCATAACTTAAATACAATTTCTGCCGCGCCCGTGTAATACCGACATAACACAGGCGTCGCTCCTCCTGCACCCGGCCCGGCTCTTCAACAGAGCGCTGATGAGGAAATAGCCCCTCTTCCATACCGCACATAAAGACCAGTGGAAACTCGAGTCCTTTGGCTGAATGCAAAGTCATCAACTGCACACAATCTTCCCAGGCATCGGCCTGGCCTTCTCCGGCTTCAAGTGCGGCGTGGGTGAGGAAGGCTGTCAGTATATCCATCTCCACATCATCCTCATTGTGGAACTCAAAGCCTTTGGCCGCACTTACCAGTTCTTCCAGGTTTTCCACGCGGGCCTCAGCTTTTTCACTCTTCTCCTTGCCATAATGATCAACCAGCCCGCTCTGGTGAATCACATGCTCAACCTGTTCCTGCAATGGCAAATCTTTTACTGACTCAGCCATTTCATGTACCAATTTCAGGAAACCCGCCAGTGCATTTTTTGCACGTGCGGTCATTTCACCGGATGCAATCATGGCATTGGCCGCCTGCCACATCGACACATCCATTAATCGTGCCTGCTGTCGCAGCTGATCAACCGTTTTTGTGCCTATGCCCCGAGTAGGCTGATTCACCACCCGCTCAAATGAGGCATCATCGTTGCGATTATTAATCAGGCGCAAATACGCTAATGCGTCCTTGATCTCGGCACGTTCGAAGAAGCGTAAGCCGCCGTACACTCGATAGGGTATGCCTTCGGCAATCAACTGTTCTTCAAACACTCGGGACTGGGCATTCGACCTGTACAGAATGGCGCAATCGGCGCGGGCATTGCCATCATCGACCCAGCTCCGTATACACTCCAGCACATAGCGCGCTTCATCCTGTTCATTAAAGGCGTTGTAGAGCTGTATAGGCTCCCCCTCATCACCGGAAGTCCACAGGTTTTTGCCCATGCGATCATCATTATGGGCAATCAGACCATTGGCCGCATTAAGGATGGTAGAGGTCGAGCGGTAATTCTGCTCCAGGCGCAGAACCTGGGTACCGGGAAAGTCGTTCTTTAAAGTGTGCAGATTTTCAACCCGGGCACCGCGCCAGCCGTAAATCGCCTGGTCATCATCGCCGACTACAAATATTCGGGCATTCTGTTGGCCGCTGTCGGCAATCAACTGGATCCAGGCATACTGGATAGTATTGGTATCCTGGAACTCATCCACCAGCACATGCTGGAAGCGTTGCCGATAATGTTTTAACAGCGCTTCATTGTCTCTCAGTAATTCCAGCGCTCGCAGCAACAGTTCTGCAAAGTCGACGGCACCGGCACGCTTACAGGCCGCTTCATAGGCCGAATAAATCCTCACCAGCTGTTGTTTGATGGGATCACCACCGGCATCCACATGCTGGGGACGCAGACCTTCATCTTTACGCGCATTGATAAAGCTCTGCACCTGGCGTGGCGGCCAGCGTGCCTCATCCAGTTCCAGCGAGCGTAAAACACGACGGATCATGCGGTACTGGTCATCGGAATCAAGAATCTGAAACGCCTGGGGTAAATCTGCTTCCTGCCAGTGACTGCGCAGTAAGCGGTGGGCCAGACCATGGAAGGTACCCACCCACATACCATTGAGGGAAATATCCAGCAGCTGTTCAACACGGCCACGCATTTCACTGGCCGCCTTGTTGGTAAAGGTAACGGCCAGCAGGCCATAAGGTGATATGCCTTCGACCTGTATCAACCAGGCCATGCGGTGCACCAGCACCCGTGTCTTACCACTGCCGGCACCGGCCAATACCAGCATAGGGCCAGCCGGGGCTGTAACCGCTTCACGCTGGGCGTCATTTAAATTTTCGAGTATATGTGAAACATCCATGGATGCAGATTCTATCAAATCCTTGTGCCTGGGCGCTGATTCTTTGCTGAGAAAAGGTTATACCTGACACCAAAGAGACAATCAGAAGCGTCTCGCCATCCAGAATGCATCTGACCAATAGGGGTTGTTTAATTTCGACATCATCACGCCACGACTGCTGGAAGCGTGCATAAACTGGCCCTTGCCGACATAAATCCCTACATGGCGTTTCTTCCAGCCGGTTTTAAAAAATACCAGATCACCGGGACGCAGCGCCTGCTGGCCAACCGCCTTGCCGCCTTTCGACAGTAGTTCAGTACTACGGGGTATACGCTTATTGAAACGTTTTTTGAACGCCAGATGCACAAAACCAGAACAGTCGACACCCTGCCGGGACAGACCACCTTCACGATACTGGACACCGCGCCATTCATTATAGTGTTGATACAACTTGTGAACGACCGGTCCATCACTGGATGTTAGCGCCTTTGCGGGTGGCATGCTTCGATTGTTCGCCTGACTACAGGCTGACAATAAACTGGTGAATACCAGGACAACAAGGGGAGCTCGTATCATCTGTAGCGCCTTCCTTCAAAAACCAAGGTCAACCTACAGTCTAGCTTGGTGATAACACGAATGCCTTAATCGCATCTTAATTTCGTGAACCCAGCCACATCAGGCCCGCTCCCAGCCCTGACAGCGCCCAACTCAATACCGGCACCCCAAGCAACAGACTTTGATGCAAAGGGGCCTGACCGAGCACAATCACGCCACTGACAAATAATACCGCCCCAATCAGGATCAAGCGCGTACCTCGATGAGTATGGCTGATGGTCTGTCGCAACTGCTGAATCTCCTTCACCTGCTGCTCATGGTCATCGCCTTCGGCCATTTTTTTAATTGCTTCATACACCAACACGGGCATATCCGGCATTTTCTCAGCAATAAAGGGCATATTGTCCTTAAAACCACGTAGCAGGGCGCGTGTACCCACCTGTTCACTCATCCAGTTTTCCAGGAACGGTTTGGCGGTTTTCCATAAATCCAGATCGGGATAAATCTGTCGTCCCAGCCCTTCGATATTGAGCAAGGTTTTTTGCAACAGCACCAGCTGCGGTTGTACTTCCATGTTAAACCGGCGTGCCGTCTGAAACAGGCGTAACAGCAGGGTGCCGAAAGATATGTCTTTCAATGGCCGTTCGAAAATAGGCTCACAGACACTGCGGATGGCAGACTCGAATTCATCGACCCGGGTATTCACGGGCACCCAGCCGGAATCCACATGCAACTGCGCCACCTTGTGATAATCACGCTTGAAAAATGCCAGCAGGTTTTCTGCCAGATAGCGCTGATCTTCAGGACTCAAACTACCCACGATGCCAAAATCCACGGCAATATACTGGGCATCATCAAGATTGCTGATGTTGACGAAAATATTGCCCGGGTGCATATCGGCGTGGAAAAAATTATGCTTGAACACCTGGGTGAAAAAGATTTCCACACCGCGTTCCGACAGCCGCTCCATGTTGACACCAATACTCTTCAGTTCCTCGATGTCACTCATGGAGACACCATGAATGCGCTCCATCACCATGACATTCCGTCGACTGTATTCCCAGTAAACTTCAGGAATGTACAACATCTCGGAATGTTCAAAGTTGCGGCGGATCTGGCTGGCATTCGCCGCCTCTCGCATCAGGTCCAGTTCATCGAGAATGGTTTTTTCATAGTCGAGAACTATTTCCACTGCCCGCAAACGCCGGGCTTCTGAGGAATATCGCTCGGCCAGTTGCGCCACGATTTTGAGCAGTTTAATGTCACGGCGTATCACCGGCAGTATGTCCGGGCGCAACACCTTCACCACGACTTCTTTGCCATTGTTCAGGGTAGCGGCATGTACCTGAGCCACGGAGGCGGATGCCAGTGGTTGCTCATCAAAGTGTTTAAATATATCGGTGACGGAACGGCCGTAGGCTTTTTCTATAATGGCTCTTGCCTGTGCACCTGGAAACGGTGGCACATTGTCCTGCAACAGCACCAGCTCCTCGGCAATTTCTTCCGGCAGCAGGTCTTTACGGGTCGACAGCATCTGGCCGAATTTGATGAAAATAGGCCCTAGATCTTCCAGTGCTTCACGGATACGCTGGCCACGTGGGTCACGTTTTCTGATAAACCAGTTCCAGGGCATCAGGTACATAATGAAGCGGAAAGGACGGAATAGATGAATTGCAAAAATGATGTCGTCAAGGCCATGACGTACCAGCACATAGTTGATATATAGCAGCCTGAATATTTGTGCTGGTTTGATCATTCGGTCTTCCGCGGGTTAATGGTGTTGCTGTGTTTTAATTAGTTTCTGTACCCGGGCCTGTAATCGGTCTACCGACTCACGCAGTTCATCGACCTGATGAATAAAGCGGTCAATCTCAGCTTTGGCGGGTAACAATCGACTTTCTTCCTGCAGGTACTCACCCACATCCAGCTCCATAGCGTGCTTACTGCGATCGAACCACTGGCCAAAGCCACGCAGAGCATTTCCAATCTGGTGTGCCGTGATATCGCCCACCACTCTCGACAATTGCTCTTCCCAGTCAATATTGACCTGGGCCAGTATTTTTTTAAACTGATGGCCAAGACGTGTGTCACCTGTAATCGTGACATCTCCGGAAAACAGCACCACCGCTGCATCTTCAGACAAGCTCAGTTTAGCCAGTGCCAGTGGTGTGCCACTCAGTGTGGTATCCGCGTCCCCATCAAAATCAGACAGCACCATGATGCCGTCATCCCCTGGGAACAGATACAGACTCTCATTCAGTCCTTTGATCTCAATAGCAATAATCTTGCCTTCCATGTTCGCGAGTCGAGTGAACGCTTCAGGGTCGAGTGCAAGATAACGGTTAAAAGCCGTTTCAATTGATGCGATAAATAATTGGGGCAGGCTCATGCAAGACAGCCTTAAATCTTGAAGCCTTTATGCAGCGCAACGATCCCGCCGCTCATGTTGTGATAGGAAACCTTGTTAAATCCTGCCGACTCAAACATGCCCTTCAGGGTTTCCTGATCTGGGTGCATACGGATGGACTCAGCCAGATAACGGTAACTGTCTTCATCATTGGCGATCAACTTGCCCATGACCGGCAAGATCTTGAACGAGTAGATGTCATACACAGGCGACAGGCCAGGGGCCACCGCTTTGGAAAATTCCAGCACCAGCAGACGACCACCGGGCTTCAACACACGATACATGGATCGCAGTGCCGCATCTTTGTCCGTAACATTACGCAGGCCAAAAGCCATGGTAATACAGTCAAAATAATTATCAGGGAATGGCAGACATTCGGCATTGGCCTGGACATAACGCATATTGCCTGCCACGCCTTCATTCAACAGACGTTCACGGCCGGTGTTCAGCATCGATGAATTGATATCCGACAGCACCACTTCTCCTGAGGGGCCGACCATACGAGACATGCGCAAGGCCAGATCACCCGTACCACCGGCCAGGTCAAGCACCCGCTGACCGGCTTTTAGCCCGGTCTGGCTCAGGGTAAATCGCTTCCATAAACGATGTATGCCCAGCGACATCACATCATTCATGACATCGTATTTTTCCGCCACAGAGTGAAAGACGCCGGCAACCCGTTCCACTTTCTCACCCACTGGGACCTGTTCGAAACCAAAATGTGTTTTATCGTCGCTCATCACTCTGTCAATCCAAAGCAGCTCATCCACCGCTTTTGCTATTCCCATTCATTAAAAAGGGCTAGTTGGCTATTTCCTTATGCTCCACGCCCGCATCTTTCAGACGTTTCAGATAATCCTGCCATTTTTCATCATAGTTGGCACCCAGTTTATACAGGTACTCCCATGAATATAGCCCGCTATCATGTTTATCATCAAACACCAGTTTGACGGCATAGTGGCCAACCGGCTCTATGGCCTGAATATTCACACCTTCCTTGCCAATCTGTAACACTTCTTCACCGGGACCATGGCCAGTGACCTCTGCTGAGGGTGAGTGGACACGCAAAAACTCACAGGTGTACTTAAAGGCCTTTCCGTCATCAAACTCGATTTCGAGTATGCGCGACTTCTGATGCAAATTGATACTGGTTGGTTTTGTCATACTTCACTCCGATTATTCAGGAAAGCAGGAAGGGGGGGATATGCTTTCCACATCTGGGTACTTACCAGAACCCGACCAGCCAATGTCAGACTGGACCGGGCCGTATTCTACATGAGAATGCTATGAAACTCGCTTATAAAATGTACCGACTTAAATCCTCATCCTGAACCAGGTCACCCAGTGACTGTTCAACATAGTCGGCATCGATGCTCAGGGATTCACCCGAACGATCAGCGGCTTCAAAGGAAACACTCTCGAGTAATCGCTCCATCACCGTATGCAGGCGACGTGCACCAATATTCTCGGTACGCTCATTGACATCATAGGCCACCTTGGCAATCTGGCCGACACCATCTTCAGTAAATGATAATGACAGGCCTTCTGTTTCCAGCAAGGCCGCATACTGGGTGGTCAATGCCGCGTCGGGCTCAGTGAGGATGCGTACAAAATCATCTGAGCTTAACGCATCCAGCTCCACACGAATGGGTAGACGCCCCTGCAGTTCAGGGATCAGGTCGGAAGGTTTCGACAGATGGAAAGCACCGGAGGCGATAAACAGGATATGATCGGTTTTAACCATGCCGTACTTGGTGGTAATGGTACAACCCTCCACTAACGGCAGCAGGTCGCGTTGCACGCCCTCACGGGAAACATCGGCCCCCGAGGTTTCACCCCGTTTCGCAACCTTGTCGATTTCATCAATGAAAACAATGCCATTCTGTTCAGCATTCTGCAGTGCCCGATGCTTCAGCTCATCCTCGTTGACCATCTTGCCGGCTTCCTCATCACTGATCAGCTTGCGGGCCTCTACTATGCGCAATTTGCGTCGCTTCTTACGGTCGCTACCCATATTGGCAAACATCCCCTGCAACTGGCTGGTCATTTCCTCCATGCCCGGCGGTGCCATAATTTCTACGCCCACAGGGGTAGCTGCAATTTCTATTTCGATTTCTTTATCATCGAGCTCGCCATTACGCAGTTTGCTGCGAAATTTCTCCCGCGTCGAACTCGGTTCTGCTGGCTCTGGCTCACCAAAACTGTTTCTTGGAGGTGGCAGCAACGCATCCAGGATACGTTCTTCTGCTGCTTCTTCGGCCCGATGACGGACCTTTTCGACCTCGATTTCACGCACCATTTTCACTGACATATCGACAAGATCACGAACGATACTATCTACTTCACGTCCAACATAGCCTACTTCAGTAAACTTGGTGGCCTCCACCTTGATAAAGGGTGCATTCGCCAGTTTTGCCAGACGCCGGGCAATTTCAGTTTTACCGACTCCTGTGGGGCCAATCATGAGAATGTTCTTCGGGGTAATTTCATTGCGTAATTCTGCATCCACCTGCTGACGACGCCAGCGGTTACGCAGGGCAATGGCCACGGCACGCTTTGCCGATTGCTGACCAACAATATGCTTATCCAGTTCCTGGACAATTTCACGGGGTGTCATTTCAGACATAGAACAAACCTAATAAGTAATTTCTTCGAGAGTTAAATTCTGATTGGTGTAGATACAAATATCACCGGCAATGTTCAGGCTCTTTTCCACCACGTCACGGGCACTCAGCTCGGTATTGTCGAACAGGGCACGCGCAGCGGCCTGTGCGAAGGAACCGCCAGAGCCTATGGCCAACAGATCATCCTGGGTATCGATGACATCACCGGTACCCGATATAATCAATGAAGCCTCTTCATTGGCCACGATCATCATGGCTTCCAGTTTGCGCAACATGCGATCGGTGCGCCAGTCCTTGGCCATTTCCACCGCCGAGCGCACCAACTGACCATGATGTTTTTCCAACTGAGCCTCAAAACGCTCGAACAGTGTAAAGGCATCGGCGGTAGCACCCGCAAACCCCACCAGCACGCGGTCTTTATACAGGCGTCTAACCTTGACGGCATTGCCTTTCATCACCGTATTACCCAGGCTCACCTGGCCATCACCGCCGATAACAACTGAATTACCGCGTCGAACCGAAAGTATCGTTGTGCCGTGCAGAGTGGTTTCCAATGGTTTCTCCAGCGCTCTATCTTAAAGGGTCGATATTGTACATTAAGACTTGTTAAATAAGGCTCAATGATAAATTTTCAAGCCTTGAGGAATGCTGATCGTAATCAACTAAGTCGATATCATGCGCGATTTAGCGCCATATGTACGGTAACTATTTTGATTTCTTTTTAGCCCGTGGATGGGCCGCGTCATAGACTTTAGCTAATTGTTGAAAATCCAGATGCGTATAAATCTGGGTGGTGGATAAATTAGCATGACCGAGCAACTCCTGCACGGCACGCAAATCCTGACTGGATTCGAGAATATGCGAAGCAAAGGAGTGTCGCATGAGGTGAGGGTAAAGACGCTGATCCAGTCCTTTTACGCGTGCCCATTTTTTTATCCGCTGCTGAACACTGGCCGGACTGATACGATTGCCACGCTGACTGACAAACACAGCCATCTCATACTGCTTTGCGTATTGAACACGCAACTTGAGCCAGTGTTTCAGAGCCTGGGCCGCTTTTTCCCCAAAAGGCACAATGCGTTGTTTGCGCCCCTTTCCCAGAACATTCAGGCTGTGTTCCTGCCACTCAACATTATTCAGGTCCAGGCCAATAAGCTCGGATAAACGTAAGCCACAGCCGTAGAGTAATTCCATCATAGCCCTGTCACGAACCGCTAGAGGGTCACGATCACTCAGATTCAGCAGGTGATCAAGGTCATCCGGATTGAGAACTTCGGGCAGTTTACGACTGGATTTCGGTGCGCTGACACCCTGAGCTGGATTTTGCGCCACCCGGTGACGCTGCATTAGAAAACGGAACAGACTGCGGATGGAAGACAACAGGCGCTGGATACTCTTGCCGGACAAGCCTCGGCGATGCACCTGAGCAATATAACTACGCACATGCTGACTGTCGATACTCGACCAGTCAGCGAGCTGCTGTGACTGACAATAGACAATGAAACCATGAATATCACGCTGGTAGTTGCTCAGCGTATGGCCTGAATAACGCTTTTCGGTTTTAAGGTACTGAAAAAAGTCCTGAAGTCCCGTTTCGAACATTAGTCGAGTCGAGACACAATCGCCGCACTCACCAGCTCAGATAGCTGCTTCAGATAGTCTGTACCCATGCCAGGGTGGTAGTGAAGCTCATCCTGGCTACCCAGACCGATAAAACCAAAGGTCTCTCCATTGATCAGCGGCAGAATAGCACCGGATGCCACATGCGAGTCATCCCCAAACAGGAAGTTGATCTGCTCCTCAGTCATACGACCACACTGAATGCGCTGGTCTTCGATCAACTTGCCAAACAGCTCAAGCTGGGGATCGTCAGACCTCAGATATAATGCCTGCTTGGCCAGCTCGGCATCATCGCTCAGCAGACGAATCACCGCATTGTCTGCATCTAGTTTCTCACAGAGCTCATAGTTGATAGCGGCAATCACGGCGTCCAGATCTTTAGCCCTGAACATGTTCGCCGACAGCCGAAGCAGACTCAGATGCAAGCGCTGGTTTTCATGCACGGCATCTACCATTTCACGTAGACGTTCTTCGAATTGCTTATTCTTATCTCTGAGTACACTGACCTGACGTTCAATGATCGATACTGCCCGGCCGGATTCATGGGGAATTTCAATATCCGATAGTAACAGGGCATTATTCTCGAAAAACTCGGGATGACGCATTAAATACTCCACCACCTGTTCTTCTTCGAGTTCCGTAAAATTATCTTTGGTTTGAACCTGGCTAGTCACAGCTCGATCTGTCCTTCAAATACATGGGTTGCAGGGCCCGTCATAAACAGTGGCTCATCGCCACCCGCCCAGCGTATAACAAGATCGCCACCCGGTAAACTGACATTTACCGTTTCATCCAGCCAACCCTGAATCTGGCCTGCGACCACAGCGGCACAGGCACCCGTACCACACGCCAGGGTTTCACCGGCACCTCGTTCATACACTCTTAATCTTATAGCATCTCTTTCAACAACCTGCATGAAACCCACGTTGACGCGATTCGGAAAACGGGCATGGGATTCGATCAATGGCCCCAAAGTCTCCACCTCGGCTGTATCGATATTCGCCACTCGAAGTACTGCATGGGGATTGCCCATGGACACAGCCGCAATAGCCACCTGCTGATCATCAATATCCAGTTTATAACTGATCGCCTGAGCCTCGGCCACAAAGGGCAAACTGGTAGGACGTAAATCCGGCACTCCCATATTTACCGTCACCTGGCCATCTTGCTCCAGCTCCAGAACAATCAATCCAGCCTGTGTTTCCACCGGGATCGAACGACTGGACGTTAGACCCTGATCAGTCACAAAACGCGCAAAGCAACGGGCACCATTACCACACTGCTCAACTTCACTACCATCGGCATTGAATATCCGATAGCGAAACTCAGCTTCAGCCAATTGCGCCGGCTCGACCAGCAACAGTTGGTCACAACCGACGCCAAGGCGACGATTGGCGATCAATCGTACCTGGTTACTGTTGAGGTCGACCTGCTGATTGATGGCATCAAACACCACAAAATCATTACCCAGACCATGCATTTTGGTGAATTTAAGTAACATTTGCCAAGCATACCCGATCGATCGTTGACTTTATAGCCTTCCTGACCCATGCTATGTCATGTAATGTCATGACAGAGACTGCAAATGAAAAAAGCACCCATCAAGCCAACCTGTGAATCCATCATCGATCTGTTTCCAGAACCCTTTGTCATCATCGATACCAAGTTCCAGATTGTCTCTGCCAACCAGAAGTACAAAGATCATTACCAGTTCGGCAGTGACGACATCGTCGGCAAACACTGTTATGAGGTTTCTCACCGCATTAACAAGCCCTGCAGTCAGAACGGCGAACACTGCCCTCTGGAAGCGGTGATTGAAACCGGAAAATCAACTACAGTCATGCACATCCATTGCACCCATGGCCATGAAGAACATGTGCAGATCTCGGCAGAACCCATTCATGATAATGAGGGCAATATCCTCTATATGGCTGAAACCATCCATCCGATACCCAGCCAGCACCATAGAGACCTGATCATGGTTGGACGCTCCAACACCATCATGCGCCTGATCAGTATTCTGCACAGGGTGGCACCCACCCAATCAACGGTATTTATTCTCGGCGAAAGCGGTGTCGGTAAGGATTGTGCGGCGCGTTACATCCATGCACACTCAGATCGCAACAAAGGCCCCTTTGTGGTCGTTGACTGCGGCTCTCTGGGGGAGAACCTCATTGAAAGCGAGCTCTTCGGCCATGAAAAAGGCGCCTTTACCGGTGCCGACCGCAAAAAACTGGGCTTATTTGAGGCGGCTAATCACGGCACCCTGTTCATTGATGAAATTGGTGAATTGCCACTACATTTACAGACCAAACTGCTACGCGTGCTTGAAACCGGCACCATCCGCCGTATTGGCGGCACCAAGTATATTGATGTTGATGTACGGATTATTGCCGCCACTAACCGTGATCCACAGGAAATGCTCAAGGAAAAGAAATTCCGCCAGGATCTCTACTACCGCCTCAGCGCCTTTCCTATTACCGTACCGCCTTTACGCGAGCGCAAGGAAGACATACCTGAACTGGCCGAGTTTTTTCTTAAACACATTGAAGACGGTGACAGCCAAATCCCGTTATCACCGGAAGTCATAGAAAAACTGCTCCGTTACAGCTACCCGGGCAATGTCCGTGAACTGCGCAATATCGTCGAACGTGCCGTTATTCTTGCCGCTGGCAGCCCGATACTACCGGACTTTGTCGTCTACGAAGAGGAAGAAGAGGGCATTTCACCCGTTCTGGATACCCAACCGGTAACACCAGTCAACGCCTTTCGCACCAGCAGCAGTCGCCTCAGTCGTGAACAGGTCGTCGAGGCCCTGAATATCTGTGGTGGTCACCGCTCCAAAGCAGCCCAGATGCTGGGGGTGAGTGAACGTACCATTTACCGTCACATAAAAAACGCCCGCTGAGATTATCAGCGAGCGTTTACTTTCAAGATCATCTGCATAGCTCTGCAGTTGACCAGACCGCAGTTCAGCTACACACAGGTTCTTAAACTATTTAACAGTAGTCAGGCCATGTACTTCCCAGTCCTGCATACCGCCACGGTACCATTTGATTTTGTGAGCAGGATAACCAAATTTCAGCAGGGTGCGAATATTATTAGGTGACTGACCACACCAGGGACCATTACAGAACATAACCAGTGTCTTGGCATTGCTGTAATCCCACAGACCTTCCTGTTCCTGAGCACCAAATTGGCCACTGATAATTTCGGCGATATCCAGAGGGGATGCGCCTTTAGCAGGATTCAGTTTAGTCCAGGGAATATTCACAGCACTTGGAATGGTACCCTTAGCGACCCAGTCAGGTGTTCTTGAGTCAACCAGCATGACAGATGAATCGCCGTCAGACATTTTCTTTGCATATTCAACTACTTCAACTTCACCGATGGTTTCAACACCTGGCGCCAGGTTCATCGGATTAATACAGAATGGAGGACAGGGGCGTGACGTCTTAGCAAACGCCGGATTAATTGTATTCTTGGTATCCTGATTGCGCTGGATCGTGACATTTTTGCCATTATGTTTAACGGTTACACTGTCGATTTTGCCAGTGATTTTGACTTTCATATCACCTGAGTATGCCGGTGCTGCGACCAGACCCAGCGTAATTAATGATGAAGCTAAAAGGTGTTTCAATTTCATTTCACAACTCCTAATGGATGGTATATTTTTTTATATTTTAATTTTGCTGATTAAGTGTAATCAGCACTATTCACAGTCCGGCTCTTCTTCCTCAGCGCCACTGCCTCCTTTACTTTTTTCACTGCCGCTTTTCGTCTGCTTCGACGATTCTTCACTGTCACCGGCAGTTGCTTCTTCCGCCCAGGTCGCACAGGGCGACATCAAAACCAGTAACAAAATTAACAAACCAGGCAAATGCTTCATTCCGCCTCCTCTCATAACATTTAATCGAGATAGATAGCAGGGTTTGTGCCAATCCAAGCCATCTACCGAAAACGCCTTTAAAAACAACTTGATAACCAAATGTCACCCAACGACAAGGTGAATTAACGGAACCAGAAACCTGACATAGCATGACACTTTATGCCAGTTTATCTGACATGACCTGTCAGCTTGTACAACACCCCCTACTCATGCTCTAGCTTTGCTTTCAACAACTCTTCAATCTCACAGGCCAATACCGGTTTGCTGTAATAAAAGCCCTGTATATAGTGGCAGCCATTCTGCAATAGAAAGTCTTTTTGCTGTTTTGTTTCTACGCCTTCGGCTATAACGCTTAGCCCCATATTTCTGGACAAGGCGATAACCGTCTTCGATATCACAACATCCTCTTCATCATCAGGCAGATCACGTATAAATGACCGGTCAATTTTCAGTTTATTAATGGGAAGACGCTTGAGTTGAGACAGGGATGAATATCCAGTGCCAAAGTCATCGATAGCCAGACTGATACCCAATTCCTGTATTTTAGTCAGCACCCGTATCGCTTTACTCGAATCATCCATTATTTCCTCTTCCGTAATTTCCAGTTCCAACCACTCAGGCTTACAACCCGTCTCCTCAAGAAGATGCCTGATAGCCTCAACGCAACCTTCTTTTCGAAGTTGCCTGACGGATAAATTTACTGCCAACACACCTGGCTGTAACCCTTCCGCATACCATTTAGCATATTGCGTCATGGCTGTTTTCATAACCCATCGATCCAGAGGAATAATCAGGCCTGTATCATATGCAAAGGCTAAAAATTTGTCGGGGGATATCAGACCCATGTCCGGATGCATCCACCTGACTAGTGCTTCCATGCCAATAAACTGGTCTGTTACTGCATTTACCTGTGGCTGGTAATGCACAACAAACTCCTCTTTACTTAAGGCGTTGCGGAAACTCGTTTCCATAGCAATGCGCTCAAAGGCTTTTTCGGTCATCGCCTGTGTATAAAACTGATATGAATTTCGCCCGTCATCCTTGGCCTGATACATTGCTGCATCGGCATGTTTAAGCAATTCTTCTGGCACCTTACCGTCATCAGGATAAATGACGACGCCAACACTGAGGGTGACATAAAATGATTGATCAACCAGTTCAATTGGCGTATTCATAATCTCAAGTAAGCCTTGAGTAACACCAACCACATCATCATTTTTGGCCATCTCATTTAATATAATAGAAAATTCATCACCGCCCAGGCGGGCCAGGGTATCGGTTTGACGAATCTGACTCTTTAGGCGCCGAGCAACTTCTACCAGTAGT
>JBFFSQ010000035.1:0-19285 GCA_041572275.1 Gammaproteobacteria bacterium | reverse complement strand
GATGCCTTGCGAAAAATTGACTATAAAAACTATATTATAAGCTTAAAAAGACTATTCCCGGGGAGTACTGATGGATATTGCGCAATTATTGGCTTTTGGTGTGAAAAATGGTGCATCGGATTTGCATTTATCCGCTGGCCTACCACCGATGATTCGTGTTGACGGTGATGTGCGCCGTATAAATGTCGATGCCATGCCTCATGAAGACATTCATGCCATGGTCTATGACATCATGAATGACAAGCAGCGCAAGACCTTTGAGGAATACTGGGAAGTGGATTTCTCATTCGAAATTCCCGGTCTCGCCCGTTTTCGTGTTAATGCGTTTAATCACAATCGTGGCGCCGGTGCAGTCTTTCGTACTATCCCCTCAAAAATCCTGACTCTGGAAGAGCTGGGGGCACCTAAAATATTTGAAGATATTGCTAATACACCCCGCGGGATAGTATTGGTAACCGGCCCTACCGGCTCTGGTAAGTCAACGACATTGGCTGGTATGGTGAACTATGTGAATGAGAATGACTATGGGCATATTCTCACCATTGAAGATCCCATAGAATTCGTACATGAAAGTAAAAAGTGCCTGGTTAACCAGCGTGAGGTACATCGAGATACTATGGGCTTCAGTGAGGCTCTGCGTTCAGCGTTACGTGAAGACCCCGATGTGATTCTGGTAGGTGAGATGCGTGACCTGGAAACGATACGACTGGCATTGTCAGCAGCGGAAACTGGACATTTGGTCTTTGGTACACTGCATACCAGCTCGGCAGCAAAAACCGTTGACCGTATCGTTGATGTGTTCCCGGCCGCTGAGAAAGATATGGTGCGGGCGATGATGTCAGAGTCATTACGTGCAGTTATTTCGCAAACATTGATGAAAAAAGTGGGGGGTGGACGCGTAGCTGCCCATGAAATTATGATCGGTACCCCGGCTATTCGTAACCTGATTCGTGAAAATAAAATTGCCCAGATGTATTCGGCGATCCAGACTGGACAGTCTATTGGTATGCAGACCCTTGATCAGAACCTGAAGGAGTTGGTGGAGCGTGGTACTGTAACCAAGGAAGAGGCGATGAAGAAAGCCGCCAATAAAGATAATTTCTAAGTGTATGGCACAAGCATTATTGAATAACACAACCGGAGACAGGAATGGATAGAGATAAGGCCATACGTTACATGCACGATTTATTGCGCAAGCTAGTGCAGGAAGACGGCTCCGATTTATTTATTACTGTAGGCGCAGCACCGTCGATGAAAGTAGACGGTAAGATGACACCATTATCTAATCAGGCATTGTCACCTGCGCACACCCAGACGCTGGTGCGTTCAATCATGAACGATAAACAGCTGGGTGAGTTTGAGGCCAATCAGGAGGTGAACTTCGCTATTAGTTTGCCAGGTGTGTCTCGTTTCCGTGTCAATGCCTTCACTCAACGCGGTTCTATGGGAATGGTGCTGCGTGTGATTCGATCGGATATTCCTAATTTTGATGAATTGAGTTTGCCCGAGGTGTTACAGGATATCGCCATGACCAAGCGCGGCCTGGTTATCTTTGTAGGCGCAACCGGTTCGGGTAAGTCGACGTCACTGGCATCGATGATCGGTTATCGTAATCAGAATAGTTTCGGTCATATTATTACCATTGAGGATCCGATCGAATTTGTGCATCAGCATGCTAACTGTATCGTGACTCAGCGTGAGGTGGGTGTGGATACCGACAGTTATGAAATTGCGCTGAAGAACACCTTGCGTCAGGCGCCTGATGTTATTCTGATTGGTGAGGTTCGTGATCGTGAAACCATGGAATATGCGATTGCTTTTGCTGAAACGGGGCATTTATGTCTGACTACCCTGCATGCTAATAGTACTAACCAGGCGCTTGATCGTATCATCAACTTCTTCCCGGAAGAGCGTCGTCCACAATTGCTTATGGATTTGTCGTTGAATCTTAAATCGGTTATATCTCAACGTCTGGTGCCTTTACGAGGGGACGAGGGACGTGTGCCTGCAGTAGAAGTCATGTTGAACACACCATTGATGTCTGATCTGATATTCAAGGGCAATGTCCATGAAATGAAAGAGCTAATGTCGAAGTCTAATGAATACGGTATGCAGACATTTGACCAGGCACTGTTTGAATTGTATGAGTCCGGTATGGTTACCTATGAAGATGCTCTGCGTAATGCAGACTCTATCAATGACCTGCGCTTACGTATCAAGCTGCAGGGTAAGGATGCCAGTAAGCAGAGTTTGATGTCTGAGATCGATGGTCTTAAGATGGAAGAAGACGAAAAAGACAATCCTCACCGTCTACGATAAAAGTGATAACCAGGTAGCTGAATGAATCTCCAACCCTATTTAAAACTCATGGCTGAACGTGGTGGTTCAGATATTTTTTTCACGACCGGTGCACCGGTGAGTATGAATATCGAAGGTAAAATGCACCCGATCGGTAAGTCACCCTTAGAACCGGGAATGACCAAGAAGATTGCCTATAGCATCATGGATGAAAATCAGCAAATGGGCTTTGAGGCGACTCTGGAAATGAATATGGGTATGTCGATCAAGGATGTCGGACGATTTCGTATCAATGTCTATATGCAGCGTGGCGAAGTGTCCATGGTGATTCGTTATATTAAGGCGGATGTACCATCGATTGATGATTTGAATTTGCCGAAAAAGCTTAAAGATCTGGTGATGGATCGTAAAGGTCTGCTGTTGGTCGTTGGCGCGACCGGTTCAGGTAAATCTACCTCACTGGCCTCAATGATTGATCATCGTTCCGAACATATGCCGGGGCATATTTTAACTATCGAAGACCCCATTGAATTCACCTTTAATCATAAAAAATCCATAGTCGGCCAACGTGAAGTCGGACTGGATACCTTGTCTTATGAAAATGCCTTACGTGAAGCTATGCGTGAAGCGCCCGATGTTATTATGATCGGTGAGGTACGTGATCGTGAAACCATGGAGGCAGCAATTCAGTATGCGGATACTGGACATTTGTGTTTGACGACTTTGCATTCAGTTAATGCCAATCAAACATTGGATCGTATTATCAGTTTCTTTCCACCGGATGCACGTAATCAGATTCTTATGGATATGTCGATGAATCTGAATGCGATTATTTCACAACGCCTGGTCGTGGGCTTGAATGGCAAACGTGTAGCAGCCATCGAGATACTGGTTAATTCACCCTATATTTCTGAATTGATCCGTAAAGGTGATTTCCATGAAATCAAAGAGGTGATGGAGAAAGGTGAGGCGGACGGCATGCAAACCTTTGATCAATCACTCTATAATCTGTTCAAACAAGGTAAGATTGATATTAAAACCGCATTGTCGCATGCAGATTCACGCAGTAATTTAGAATGGAAAATTAATTTTGGTGGTGGTGTGGCTGAGCTTGATCAAAACAGGAAAGAGGATACGCTGCAATTCCCAACAGGTACCGATGATTTGCCTGAGGTGAATTAAAAAGCAGGCTTAATAAACCGAGAATAAAAAAGGCGATAGAGATAATCTATCGCCTTTTTTATTGGGCTATGAATATAGTACGTGAATTATGAATCCATGAGTTGTTTAACTGGAATGCTAAAGTAAGATTTGGCACCGCCTTCCATGAAATAGTATTGAGTGACGTTCTCTGCTTTAAGATAGTACTGTAACCATCGCACCTGCTTGCCGACAGCATCATAGATATATAGCGGCTTCTTCTTTTTCTTGGCAGACTTGATGGCAGCAATTAGTTCGTTTTTCTGACTCATGGGTATGGATTTTTCGTAACCAGAAAACACGTAAAAGCCTTCACGTTGTACGCGATCACGTACATCAAGAATGATAGTGGATTCATCTGCTTGCTTGATGAAATCGAGAGCGGGGAGTGTGTGTTTTTTGAGCTCCTGCTTTGATATTAACTGTTGCGGAAGAACAGGGCTTTGACCTAGTAATTCGGCATGCTCAGGATACTGTTTGGTCCAGTCAAAAACCCCGGAGTCATAACTATAAACATTCTCCAGTTTGGCATAGAGCATTGCTTTGCGTGTGGCTTTGTAGGATTTCATGCAGCTATGGCCGTTGCAATAGAAAACGATAGGACTGTGCGGTTTCTGCTCGCGTAGTTTTTGCAGTTGTTTAGTAAAATCTTCAGTAGGCATGCTTAGCGGGATGTTAATCGCGCTTTTGATCCGAAGAGTGTCATATTCAACCGTTGAACGGGCATCGATAATAATGGCCTGGTCCAGTTTTTTATATAAGTCTTCAGAGGAAATGACCGGTACTTGTGGGTAGAGGGCGCGCCCTGGGTATTCCTTGTTAGCCTGGGCTGTTGAAACAAAAGCTTGGGCAAGAATTAAAAATAAAGCAAAAAGTTTAAAAATGCTGATGTTTTTCATAATCTGGCTATTGTCACTGAGGATGCAGAGACAATATCTCCTTTCAGTTTAAGTCCCTTAACATGACACAAATTTATATGCCATGCGCAAGTAGTTTGCTTCAATAAAAGGGGGTAGTTATTGATTTATAATTTATTTTTGTGGCAGTTTTAAGCAAGAGTGTAGGAAAGTCAACTGCTATAGAATATTAAATCGCAAAACTGTGGACTAGCCAAATAGGCTGATACAGATGAATGTGGCAGCAAGGAAGCCAGTGGCATCTGCAAGTAGGCCAACCTGTAAGGCATAACGGGTTTTATTGATGCTCACTGAGCCAAAGTAGACAGCAAGAACATACAGGGTTGTTTCTGTTGAGCCGAACATGGTGGCAGCTATTTTTACAACCAGAGACTCGCTGCCAAAATTATGGATGAGTTCGGCCAATATGCCTACTGAGCCACTACCCGTCATTGGACGGATAATGGCCATTGGGAAAATTTCTGTCGGAATTCCCAGTAATGCGAAAAATGGACTTATGAGTTGGCCCAGGCTTTCCATAGCTCCACTCGCTCGAAACATGGCGATTGCAAAGAGTATGGCGACCAGATAGGGAATGATGCGTACTGCTGTGGCAAAACCATCTTTAGCACCTTCGACAAAGACTTCATACACGGCCACTTTGTGATAGAGGCCATGCAGTAGAATGACGAGAATTAATAGCGGTATGACAAATACAGAGAAAGCCTGCATGGTTAACGTGACCTTCGTGCTAACCAGCGAGCACTGATGACGGCGACCAGTGTTGAGGTGCTGGTGGCCAGGATAATCGGTAGGATAAGTTCACTGACGCCGGCACCCATTAAAGCAATCAAAGTAACCGGCGGTAATAGTTGTACACTGGATGTATTGAGGGCTAGAAACATACACATGGCATCACTGGCCTGATCTTTTTTCTGGTTAAGCGTTTGTAGTTGTTGCATGGCTTTAATGCCAAGAGGGGTTGCTGCGTTACCCAGGCCAAGAATATTGGCTGCCATATTCAGGCTGATGCTGCCCATGGCGGGGTGGTCTTTGGGTATGTCGGGAAACAGCCAGCGCAGCAGTGGGTAGATAGCCTTGACAAAGATTAGCATTAGGCCGCTTTTTTCCGCAATCTGCATCAGGCCAAGCCAGAGGGCCATGATGCCGGCCAGGCCGATGGCAAGTTTGACAGCAAATTCAGCCATATCGAATGCAGCATTAACGATGGCGTGTAATTTTACCCAGTGTACTTCCGGTAGGATAAATGACAATTGCTGCTGATGTCGGTCAATAGACAGTAATGTGGCGCGTAACTGTTGGGTATCTGCACTGGTTTGATGTTGTGCAATGATGTGCCAGCTGTCTGGTAGTGCTTCAGTGATTGGTATTAATAGTTCATCAGGCTCAGATCCAGTCTCAATTTGGGCATCAAAATAATAGCCATGATGGTGTAGACGGATAGTTGTAGTATCCTTTAGCGATGAATAAGGCAGGTGATAAATGTGGCCATTGTTATAGCTGTTATTTAGTTCATCGTGAATATCGTGTCCTGTGGCAAACACAATACTAATGATGATGAGTCCTGCCCAAATTGAATTCAGCATAATCAGTTTGTTTAAATATAGAGTAAATAACATGTTACGACACGTGAGTCTGCTATTGTGTTTGTTCCTGTGGCTAAATGCAAAGGCTGAAACCGCTGGTAATTGGTCACAGACGTTACAGAAAGTGACTCGGGCAGTGGTGACGATTCGAGTCGATGCCGTTCGAGCATTTGATACGGCTACGAATAGCACTACCCAGGCAACCGGTTTTGTTATTGATGCCGAGCGTGGCCTGATTTTGACCAATCGTCATGTTGTACAGTCAGGCCCGGTACGTGCAGAAGCCCTGTTTTCTAATCGTGAAGAAGTAGAATTAAAACCGGTGTACCGGGATCCAGTGCATGATTTCGGTATTTTCAGGTATCGCCCTCAGGATCTTCAGTTCATGAAACCCGAAGCGCTGAGTTTAAGACCGGATCTCGCCAGGGTAGGTCGTGACATACGTGTTGTCGGTAATGATGCAGGAGAGCAGTTATCCATTCTTGCCGGTACCCTGGCTCGCCTGGATCGTGGTGCGCCTTATTATGGTCGTGGCCGCTACAATGATTTCAATACCTTCTATTATCAGTCAGCCTCCGGTGTTTCCGGTGGCTCCTCGGGGTCACCGGTGGTGGACATCAACGGTCATGTGCTTGCTCTGAATGCAGGTGGTAATCGAAGTGCAGCATCGAGTTTCTTTTTACCTCTTGATCGTGTCGTTTCCGCTGTTAGATGGATACAGCAGGATCGGTCGGTACCACGCGGAACCTTGCAGACGACATTTGAATACAAGCCGTATGATGAAGTCAGACGACTGGGCTTGAGGCCGGAAATGGAGGCTCAGTTACGTAAGGTCAATCACGGTGTTGGACTGCTGGTGGTAAATCAGGTGTTACCTGCAGGGCCCGCTGATGGGATTTTACATGCCGGTGATATTCTGCTGAAGGGCTGGGTGGGTCAGCAGGACCCCAGCTGGCTGCGGCGATTTGATGAACTCGAAGCGTTGCTGGATGCCCATGTTAATGAAACAGTAAAGTTGATGATTGAGCGTAAGGGACAGCCTCTTACCGTTGAGCTCAACATCGGCGATTTACATGCGATTACGCCAGATGAGTATATTGAATTTGGTGAAGCCATTGTGCACGACTTATCCTACCAGCAGGCAAGACATTTCAATCGTCCGGTAAATGGCGTTTATGTGGCGTATCCAGGTTATGTGTTTGCTAATGCAGGCTTGCCTTCTGGCGCAGTGATTCTTTCGGTGAATAATAGGGCGATTAATACCTTAAATGATATGGAATATGCTCTGTCTGAGCTGGCTGATGGTCAGCAGGCCAGTCTTCAGTTTATTACTCTGCACGAGGTTAAACGGACTAGAATTTCAGTATTTAGAATGGATCGACGCTGGTTCGAACGACAGCGGTGCAAGCGCAATGACCGTCGCGGTGTCTGGGATTGTCAAAAGCTGGCGCCGGGACCGGTAGCCGTTGCCCCGATACCGGTACCTGTGTCATTGGTCAAATATAAAGATAAGCGTGCGGCGCGACTGGCCTCATCTGTGGTGTATGTGAAAAATAATATACCGTATCACGTCGATGGCTTGCAGGAGGTACATTATGTTGGGTCAGGACTGATTGTTGATGCCGAAAACGGGCTGGTAGTGGTGGATCGAAATACGGTGCCTGCTGCGATGTCGGATATACGACTGGTGTTCGCGGGGGTCGCAGAGATTCCAGCCCGAGTATTGTTTATACACCCGATTCATAATTTTGCCATTTTACAATATCAGCCCGAATTACTGGGTGATGTGGCGTTAAAATCTGCGTCGCTTAAAAAGACTGAGCTTGCTGCAGGTGATGATGTCTGGTTGGTTGGTACCCGTGGAGATCAAAATCTCCTGGTTGAGAAGCAAACCATTGCTTCCATAGATCCGTTAGCATTTTCTGTGCCTCAGGTACCGGTGTTCAGAGAATCCAATATTGATGTTATTAGTCTTAATAATGCACCCGTGACACAGGGTGGCGTGTTAACAAATGAGGCTGGTGATGTGCTCGCTCTGTGGGCCAGTTTTTCATACGGTGAAGGTGCTGAGCTCAAGCAGTATGACTGGGGTATACCGATTGAGTTAATACAGCAATACCTGGAGCAATGGCAATGCTGTAAACAGTTCAGTGTTCGGTCACTGGAGGTTGAGTGGGCGGCGCTATCGTTGTCGCAAGCCAGGCAGCTTGGGCTTGGCAATGACTGGTTACGTAAATTCCAGAACACTGATCGCAAACGTCAGGTATTGGCAGTGTCGCGGTTGGTTGCAGGTTCGGATGCGAGTCGCCAGTTTAAAGAAGGTGATTTACTGGTGGCGATCAATGGCAACATTGTGCGCAGCTTTAGAGATGTTGAACTGAAAAGTCAGACACAGACAGTTAAAGTGACAATTGTACGTGGGGGTCAGGAGATAGACCTTGAACTGGCAACACAGGAGCTGGGAGGCATAGGTACTGCACGTGCCATACAATGGGCGGGGGCTATGATACAGAATCCGCATCGTGCGCTGGCTGCACAGCGGGGCATTAAGCCGGAGAGTGTTTATGTGTCATTTGTCTGGTGGGGATCACCGGCGAGTCGTTATGGCCTGGGTGCAGTGTACCGGATCGTAGAATTTGAAGGTGAGCGAATCACTAATCTAGATGATTTTAAGTTGGCGATAAGGAAAAATGCCAGCAAAACATTCATTCAGCTAAAGGTGCTGGATCTGATTGATCGTGAGTCTGTGATTACCTTGAAGCCAGACCTGCATTATTGGCCTAGCCGTGAAATTTGGCAGCAGGATGGCGAGTGGAATAGTCGATTAATTAATTGAAAGAAAGAATAACTTTTCTGATGTTGATTTGTGAAGCGTAACAGAAAACAGAAGTGAAATCGGTTTAAAGTGATTGGTATTGAGTGGGTTAATAACATAAGTAAGGTATGAATTGATGAGTAGACTAATAATTGCGGTTCTATTTGTGCTGGTTACTGTTCCAGTGCACGCTGGTGATACAGAAGGCAGGATTCGTTATGACGCGAGTACCGGTGATGCATCGCTGGACATGAGTTTAAATCGTCTAAATGTTCGTGCAGACGGTAAATTGAATGACTTTATTGCAGCACTAGGTTTTAAATATCAGGTGCCTACTAGCAAAATCGAGCACCTGGTATTTGATTATCAATTTACACCAGCAGATGCCTATATGACTGTGCAGCTGAGCCATCTAACTGGTCACAGCTTTCATGAAGTGGCACATAGCTACAAAGAGAATAAACGCAAGGGTTGGGGTTTTGTAGCAAAGGAAATGGGTGTCAAGCCGGGATCCAACGCTTTTCATCAACTGAAAAATGACGCCAATATCGTGAGTTCAGAAGAAGATGGAGCTAATGCGCGAGGTAAAAGCAAGGCTAAAGGTAAAGGCAAGGACAAGCAAAAAAAGAATAAAGCGAATGGCCGTCAGGATAGTTAGTTAGACAGTGATGTAAGGATGTCATGGTTGGTAATGACTGTTGTCTGCGTATAACCAGCTCAAAGAAAGGTAATGACATGGAGTTTGAAATACTGCAGCGATTTTTCTTCTGGTGCATGTTGGTCAATGCAGGAGTGTAAGCCATCATCGTTATAGCAGTATTGCTGTTGCGTAGAGTCGTTTATGGGATTTACAAAAAGTTGTTTGATATCAATGAAGAAACGGTTTTTAAAATCAATACAAAATTACCTGGTGACATAGAAGTTATTGATAACTATTTTCAATTTCGAGTCCTGGCTTGCAATACTTATATTTAAAAAAATTTTCTCTGATTGGTTTACGTGGGACTGATTGTTATATGACTTAAGCAAGAGTGTAATGTATGTGTCATTGTTTAGTGTAGCTGGTCTGAGCAGATGTGTTACATGAAGAAGTAGTTTGTGTCGTCTGAAAAAGTGAGTGAGTGAAACAATGAGAAGAGTAGGTCGGCAGGTGCGATTCAGGCGCTTTATTACGGATGTCTCTGTGCACACGCCATTTACAAAAATGGTGTTTTTATTGATTGTGTTGTGGCTAATGTTTTCTGCGATTATGTATTTTGCAGAGCGGGGTGTTGACGGAGCAGCCATTGATTCATATGGAGACGCGCTCTATTGGGGTATCGCTGCTTTTTCGACGGCGGGTATTGCTGATGCGCCGGTGTCAGGTGTGGCACAGTTAGTGGGTGGTTTATGGATAGTCCTTGGCTCAGTGTTGTTTTTTGGGGCAATCGTGGCAACAGTCACGAGTTACTTCATGCGGCCCATGCAACGACCACATAAAAAGATCATCGACACGATTGAATATAATCTCGAACAGTTAGATGATCTAACGGTAGATGAGTTGGATTTATTAAAGGAAACGGTAGATACACTTATCGTCCATGTTGAAAAATTAAAAGAAAAACAAGCAAAAAAAGAGTCAAAATAGAATATCTGCTTTAGCAGGATTCACATTCTTCTTTGCATGACAATCTGTGTTATATGCTGCAGGTTTTATGTGTCGTAGGTATTTAATCTGAACCTTGAAGGGCATGAATTCGCATAAATTAAGCTGTCGATCTTTGCTGTAATTATTATACATGTATTGATTGTTTAATCCGGTATGTTTAATTACTCCAGTTTCGGGCAAACCCGGTGATTTAGTACTAATCTTAAAGCAATATACTGGCGATTGAGCCTAATCGCGTGCCATCGTTAGCAGCGAATTACGCGATGTAATTTACAGTCGAAATATGTCTATATGACAGGTTGAGATAATAAATAAGTATGAAAAAGGCGTTATTCATTCTAATTGCAGTGATCGCTGCTACAGAGGCTTTGTTAATGACAACGCTCACTGTTGTTGGCGAGGACCGACTGGGGCCATGGATCCCTGCATTGTTTGATGCTACCGCTGTATCGCTGGCAGCTATCTTGGCTATTAACCGGATGCTGAAATATTCGTTAATTTCCTTGCAAGGCAGTGGTACGGGTCTATTTATACAGCTAAAAATCGGCGCTATCGTCTTTAGTTTTGAGACGATCGTCATGTTGGTGCTGCATTTTCAGCCTTTCGTTCTTTCCAGTTTGTTTGAGGGTCTGGTTGATGTCGTTATTCTAACTTTGGGCGCATCATTTGTAATTTATAGTATCGTCCTCAAGCCAGCCTCTGAGGAGGAGCTTGATAGTCTGGATAAAGTATCCAGATTTGATACGACTATAGCCACCAACGTATTGGCTTATGTGTGCGTCATGATATTGTTTTTTATGGCTCTGCTTGTTACCTATGAGCAACAGTTGCAGCAACGGTCTCTAGAAATCAGGCAGCAGGAGTCCAAAGAGCTGGAGTTGGCCAAAGAGGTGTTCCTGAATCAGTTGCATCAAGCTGCTCGTGACCTCTTGATTATGGCGAGTCAAAGTGATTTGCAAGAGTATGTAGCGGGTGATGATCGTTCTATTCAAGAGTTGCAGCAGGATTATAAAAATATCTCCGCCATCAAGAGCTATTATGCCCAGCTCCGTTTTCTAGATCTAAATGGCCAGGAGGTTATTCGTGTTCAGCGTGATGGTGAGCTAATTCGCATCACGGCTAAGGATCAGCTTCAGAACAAGGCCGCTCGCTATTATTTTCGTGAAGGTATTCAGCTCAATGCAGGTGAAATCCATATTTCACCATTGGATTTAAATGTAGAACACGGTGAGGTGCAGAAGCCTTTTAGTCCCATGATACGTTTGACGACGCCCGTGGTGGGGCATGAAGGAAACAAGAAGGGGCTCATGGTTATCAACCTCAGGGGTGACTATTTGTTGACAGAGCTGGAACACGCCATTGAAACCACGGTAGGGCAAGTAATGCTGATTAATGAGCAGGGCTATCGACTGTTTGGCCGTGCACCGGGTTCGCTCTGGGTTTCTATGTTTCCGGAACAATTGGATGAGCGTTTCCAGCAGAGGTTTCCAGACGTCTGGAAAGAAATTAAGCGTTCAGCTCACAGTAGTATGGTTACAGAGGATGGTGTATTCATCGGAGAAACGATTGAGTTTTCCCTCGATCGTGTGTTCGTGGAGAAACATGTTCACGAAGGGCATGCGCGTCACTGGCCGATCTGGAAACTGGTCAGTCATATACCGACTGGTCTAATTTCAGAGCAGATGTTTGGTATACGTAACCTGATGTCGCTGTTGTATGTGACGGTGCTTTTGCTAACAGCAATTGGGACGGCTATGCTGACCCAGGCCATGTTAAAACGCCGTAATGCGGAACAGGAAGTTCGCCAATTGGCTTTTTATGATGCACTTACCGGCTTGACTAATCGTCGGTTGTTTAGTGAAAAAGTGGCATTGGAAATGAAGCATGCTCGACGCTTTGGAGCAACCCTGGCCTTGATGTATCTGGACCTGGATTATTTTAAGCCGATCAATGATGAGCTTGGTCATGACGCGGGTGATGCGGTGCTTCGTGAGGTTGCTATTCGGCTTAAAGGTTGCCTGCGTGATGGTGATACAGTCGGTCGACTGGGCGGGGATGAGTTTGCTGTTTTGTTACCGAGAGTGGGAAGTGAGGAGGATATTTCCAGGATTGCTCACCGTATCATTGAAGTCTTTGCGTTAGCTTTTCATCCTCTGGGGCATTCACGCCATCTGGGTGTCAGTATTGGAATTGGTGTTCTGTCGGAGGCTGATGAGAACGCGAGTGATTTTACCCGGCGAGCCGATCATGCCATGTATGAAGCAAAACATTCTGGTCGAAATTGTTTTCGTTTTGCGGCCAGTTAACGTGCCAATAGTTTATTTTGCCGTATTGAATCGTCAGGTTGAATAAACAAGGTCACCATCCACTAAGGTATGGCTGACCTTGCCTTTAAAGCCCCAGCCTAAAAATGGTGAGTTCTTGCCTCGACTTAATATGTCTTTTTCTTCCAGTAGCCATTCTTTGTTGGGGTCGATAATACAGATGTTGGCGGCGGCATTGATGCTGAGCTGACCGACATCGATCCCCAGAATATGTGCCGGTTCACTCGTCAGGCTAGCAATGGCGCGATTGAGTTCGAGTTTGCCCAGATCCACCAGTTTTAGTGTCAGTGGTAAAAGGGTTTCCAGTGCTGAGATACCGGGTTCTGTCGATGGAAACGGAGCCAGTTTGGCATCGATGTCGTGGGGTTGATGATCGGAACAGATGGCGTTTATGGTACCGTTTGCCACGCCTCGACACAGGGCTTCCATATCGCGTTGGCTGCGCAGTGGAGGTAACACATGGCAGTGACTGTTGAAGCTGCTGATATCCATTTCGTTGAGGTGGAGCTGGTGAGCGGCGACATCAGCGCTAATCTTTAGACCGGCATTTTTAGCCTGATTGATCAGCTCGATGCTGCGGGCGCTGGACAGGCGACAGAAATGGACTCTGACACCGGTTTCGGCAATGAGCTCCAGATTATGGGCAATGGCGGCGGTTTCGGCGGCTACCGGAATGGATGACAGGCCCAGGCGTGTAGCAATGGCGCCTTCATGGGCACAGCCGTGGTTACTCAGCCAGGGGTCGTTGGCTTCGATGAAAAGGGTGATGTCCTGGCTGGCGGCATATTCAAAGGCACGGCGTAAAATCAGAGCGTTCTGAATGGTCTGTCTGCCATTGCTCAGGCCAACGCAGCCGGCGGACTTAAGTGCGGCCATTTCACTCAGGTATTCACCCTTCAAGCCTGCGGTGAGCGCGCCGAGGGTAACGACGTTAGTATGGCCGGCGTTATCTGCTTTACGGTGGATCAGTTCAACGACCGCGGGTTCATCGATCACCGGGTCAGTATCCGGTGGTATGCAGAGAGTGGTAATGCCTGCGCTAGCAGCAGCAATAGATTCTGAGGTGATGTCGGCCTTGAATTCAAGCCCGGGTTCTCGTAGGCGAGCACTTAGATCAACCAGGCCGGGAATGACCCAGTGGTCTTTTGCGTCGATAGTTTGATCGGCATTGAAATCTTGCGGGCAGTCACCGATCGCAATAATGCGTCCATTACTAATGTAGATATTGCTGGTCTGGTCGAGCTGGTTGGCAGGATCAATTATACGACCGTTTATAATTTCGAGACGATGCATTATTGGCTCTCCCGGTTGTCGTCTGCACTACTTTGGCTGACGCTTCGACCCAGGGTCATGGACATGACAGCCATGCGTACGGCAATGCCATAGGTAACCTGGTTTAAGATGACCGACTGAGGGCCATCTGCGACACTGGACTCAATTTCAACGCCGCGATTAATCGGACCCGGGTGCATGACGATGGCATCGGGCTTTGCAACTTGCAGGCGTTCTTCGGTCAGGCCATAGAGCTGGAAGTATTCCTGTTCACTTGGTAGCAGGGCACCCAGCATACGTTCTTTCTGCAAACGCAGCATGATAATGACATCGGCGTCACGTATACCTTCATCCATATCGTTAAAGACGCTGACGCCCATGCGTTCAATGTCTTTGGGAAGCAGTGTGTTGGGCGCGACGACGCGAACATCCCCGGTATTGAGGGTATTCAGCGCGTGTATTTGAGAGCGAGCGACTCGTGAATGCAAGATGTCGCCGACGATAGCAACCCTTAAGGCGCCAAAATCAGGGCCTTTATGGCGGCGGATGGTAAACATATCCAGCATGGCCTGGGTTGGATGTGCATGTTGGCCATCACCGGCGTTTAACACGCTGATGTGAGGGGCGACATGGTTAGCGATAAAATGTGCAGTGCCGGAATCTTCATGGCGTACGATAAACATGTCGCATTGCATGGCTTCAAGATTGCGTAAGGTGTCGAGAAGTGATTCGCCTTTGCTGGTGGCAGAGGTGCTGATGTTGATATTGAGCACGTCGGCAGATAAACGTTTGGCAGCCAGTTCAAAGGTGGTACGGGTACGGGTGCTGGCTTCGAAGAATAAATTGACAATGGTTTTGCCCCGCAGTAACGGGACTTTTTTAACCGATTCATTGACTCCCGCGAAGCTTTCGGCGGTATCCAGTATCTGCGTGAGTATCTGTGAGCCCAATCCCTCAATGGTGAGGAGGTGTTTGAGTTGCCCCTGGCTGTCGAGCTGGATGTTCCATAGGTCCTGTCCGAGGAGATCGTTCGTTGGGCGTGTGGCTTTGTTGACCATTGCGCTAACCTTTGTTTAATGAATTAATGAATAGATAATTGTTGGCGTATTCATCAATTACACTTTGTTTCCTGTTCGTTTTATTTCCCATGCCAGAGGCTCAGGGCCAGTCAGTTTAATTTGTTCTGTAGAGGCCAGCTCCAGGCGTTGGCCAACAACATCAGCCTGAATGGGCAGTTCGCGACCCGGGCGTTCAATCAGACAGGCAAGGGTGATAGTTGCGGGGCGACCATAATCAAAAATTTCATTCATTGCGGCACGGATGGTGCGTCCGGTTTGTAATACATCATCAACCAGGATGATGTGGCAATCTTCAATTTGAGGCGGCAGACTGGATGTCTTGACCTGTGGATTCATGCCAATACGTGAGAAGTCGTCGCGGTAAAAACTGATGTCGAGAGTGGCCAGTGGTTGCTGGATATTGAGTAACTGGTGAAGTCGCTCTGCCAGCCAGACGCCACCGGTATGGATACCAACCATTAAAGGGTCGGAGATGCCGCGGTGTTCTATGAGGTTTTCAAGATCGGTGGCCAGTTTTTCGAGAAGTTGTTCAGGTTGCGCCGCATGGGTCATGTATTTTGCTCCAGCCAGTTTTGCACAATGATGGCTGCAGCCATTTTATCAATCTCTTCCTTATTATGCTGATCTATTTTTTTGTTTTGTTGCAACTGCTGTTCAGCTTCAAATGAGGTCAGGCTTTCATTGATGGTAAATACCGGTAGGTGAAAACGGCCTTCGAGTTGACGGGCGAAACGTTCGGCTTTGGCGGTCATGTCACTGCTGTTGCCATCCAGGTAGAGTGGTAGGCCGACAATTAAGGCATCCGGTTGCCATTGTGTAATGAGTTTTTCGATGGCCACCCAGTCGGGTTTTTGATTAATACATTTGAGGGTGGTCAGCGGGGTGGCACTGGCGGTAATGGTCTGGCCGGTAGCAATGCCGATTCTGCGTTCACCATAATCGAAACCTAGTACACTCTGTATCATGCGTGACCCGTGTCGCTGCTGAGTAATTGCAGGTCGATTCCCAATAGTAGTGCGGCGGCATCCCAGCGTTTTTCGATGGGCGTGTTGAAAATAATTTCTTCACTGGCGGGACAGCTCAACCAGGCATTTTCTGACATTTCATATTCTAGCTGTCCAGGTCCCCAGCCGGCGTATCCGAGTGCAATGATGACCTGATCCGGACCTTCATCGTTGGCTATCGCCTGCAGGATGTCTCGAGATGTTGTGATGGCAATAGAGTCTGTGACTTTGAGACTGGAGTCCCAGTTGCCGTTGGGGGTATGTAATAAAAATCCACGGTCAACATGTACCGGGCCACCAAGAAAAACAAATTGTTCGGAAATCAGGGGATTGATGGGCTGGATATCCAGTTGAGCAAATACTTCACCGAGCTGAATGTCTGAGGGTTTGTTAATAGTAATGCCGAGCGCACCGTTTTCATCGTGTTCACAAATATAGGTGACAGTCCTGGAGAAGTTGCCGTCCATTAGACTGGGCATGGCGATAAGAAAATGATTGGTGAGGTAGTTAGGTGTATCCATTGAGAGCTTAGTCCATGGTTGGCTGTTGTCGATTGAGTTGGCGAAAAGTGTTGTTCATTCAGTGCCTTCTCAGGGCCATGGTCGTTGGCATATAAAGTTAAAAGCTTCTTAATTCGTTGCTGCTGAGGAATTCCCAGCTTCGTGTAATGTGTATGACATCAGCCTGCTGCTGCAGGTTCTCCGGAAAGGCATTAAAAGGTGATGCCATTTGCACAATGCGGCGAGCGGCATCATCCAGTATCTGGTGTCCGGAGGACTGGCGTAATTCAATATTACGTAAAGAGCCGTCGGCATTGATGACAACATCCAGTACCAGTGTGCCGCTCAGTTTGTTGCGAATGGCTTCGTCAGGGTAGTCGGCGTTGCCGAGGCGTTCAACCTTGTCGACCCAGTGGCGCATGTAACTGGCGGCAATGTATTCACGGGTACGGGAAGTGAGAAACTTCTCTTTGGGCTTGTGGGCGTATTCCTGAAAAGACAGGCTCAGTTCTTCAACCATCCTGGCTGTGAGCTGGTTTTTTTGCAGAGACTCTGTGATTTGATGAACGGGGTCGTCTGGCTGGCTTTTAAGCTGGGTTTGAATTTTGTGGCGGGCATTTTTTTGTGTTAGCAATGCCTCCTGCTTGTGTCGCTCGACACGAGGTTGAGCGGTAACGGCCTGTTGCATGGCGATGCCTGGTGTTTTCGACAGGCTGGGTGCTGAAAACAGATCAGTGGGACGCACTTTTTTTTCGCTGTTGCCACCACCGTCTTGCGATATCTGGGCCAGATAATCAGCCTCATCAGGTTTTGATGGGTTGGCGGTATTGACCAGAATAACATCCAGGGACGGTGGGATTTTCTGTTTGGCAGAAGGTGAAGAGATGAAAGTTACGCCAAGGATAAGGATGCCGTGGAAGAAAATGGCCAGAAATAGCGTCATACCAAGTCTGTCGTTGGCGGAAACTGGGGGTGTTTCAACTGTATTTGGCATGGTTCGATTATAAAGGCGGGCTAATGATTAGGGTAGATTCATTTGCATCTTTTATTGTGATGCGGTTATGCATTTCCGGGCTTAGATGAATTTGTCCTTGTTGGTCAATGAGCATCACCTGCGTAAGTTTCAGTTTTTTTGCAAGTGCATACCATTCATCGGGTCCTGCGACAAACAGGGCGGTAGCGGCGGCATCGGCCAGTGCTGAATTATGGTGGATAACCGTAACTGATTGGCTGTGTGCAGCGGGATACCCTGTACGAGGGTCGAGTATATGATGATAGCGCTTGTTATTATGGATGTAGTAACGCTCATAATCGCCGGAGGTGAATATGCTTTCTTCGCCCTGGGTTTCAAGGCTGGCAACAATGCCGGGACGACGTGGGTGCTGGATGCCAATTCGCCAGGGGCGCTTACCATGTTGGCCGATCGCCTTGAGATCACCACCGGTATTAATGATCGCATGTTGTACACCCTGGCTTTTCAGGTATGCCATGCTGAGGTCGATGGCATAGCCTTTGGCAAAGGCGCCAAAATTAAGCTGTACCGCAGGATTGCTGCTGGACATTCGGATGCCGTTGAGATGTAGGTCCGTGAGTCTGGGGTTCTGTTTGACCAGCTCGCGGATGTGAACATCACTCGGAGGGTGTATCTCAGGTTCTTCGTGTTTGTGAAATTGCCAGAGGTTAATGAGATGGCCTATGGCAGGGTTGAACAGATGATCGCTGGCATCGGCGATTGTCTGAGCCTGCTGTATCAATGGAATCACGGATGGGCCAACACTGAACTCTGCACCGGTAGGAATTAGTGTATTGACCCGGGTAACTGAGCTGGGGGCCCAGGGCGTCCAGGTATTGTGGAAGTATTCAAAGTCACGGTCCAGAGCATTGAAAATGTTGTCGGCCTGCTCGCGGCTGACATCGTAGAGTGTAATATCGATGAGTGTGCCAAAGTACAGGCTGCTGTGTTTAAATTCCCCTGTTGACGGTTGGCAGGCTGTGATGATCAGACTCAGTAGTAGCAGCGGCGAGGTGAAAAAACTGAATTTCATGATTTTAATGAAATGATACTGTCCATTAGTTGTGTACCGATATCTAGCTCGAACTGGCTGTCGAGTTCTCGGATGCAGGTCGGACTGGTGACATTGATTTCAGTCAGGTAATCGCCGATGACGTCGAGACCCACAAACACCAGGCCCATCTGCTTCAGGGTAGGGCCGACCTGATTGCAGACCCATTGCTCCCGTTCTGTCAGCGGCATGCCCACGCCCTGGCCACCTGCGGCAAGATTGCCGCGGGTTTCACCTGCGGCGGGGATTCTTGCCAGGGCGTAGGGTACAGCTTCACCATTGATCATTAGAATGCGTTTGTCACCCTGGGTTATTTCAGGGATATACGATTGTGCCATTACCGTCTTGTTACCGAATTGTGCCATGCTTTCCAGAATGACGGAGAGGTTGGCATCATCCGGGGTGACGCGGAAAATGGACTGTCCACCCATGCCATCGAGGGGCTTTAGGATGACATCCTGTTGTTGTTGAATGAACTGGCGCAGTCGAGCAGGATCACGGGAAACCAGGGTTTGGGTGCAGCATTGTGGAAAATGAGTAGTAAATAGTTTCTCATTGGCATCACGTAGGCTGGCGGGT
>JBFFSQ010000034.1:0-19539 GCA_041572275.1 Gammaproteobacteria bacterium | reverse complement strand
GGTACAACTTATGAGCAACAGAATTCCAACATCTGGACTGTACAATTCGGCTTTTGAAAAAGATTCCTGCGGTTTTGGCCTGATAGCCCAGATGGACGATAAGCCAAGTCACTGGCTGGTTGAAACTGCCATCCATGCACTGGCACGTCTAACCCACCGTGGCGCTGTCGCCGCTGACGGCAAATCAGGTGATGGATGCGGACTACTGATCAAGAAACCTGATACATTCTTCCGCACGCTCGCGACCGAAGCCGGTCTTGATCTCGGCGATATTTATGCCTCTGGTCTGGTGTTTCTGAATCAGGACGATAGCCTGGCAAATGCTGCTCGTAAAGAACTGGAAAATCAGCTGGCTCTGTTGGGACTGAATATCGCAGGATGGCGTACCGTACCTATTAATTCCGAAGCCTGTGGTGAAGAATCCCTGCGTACGCTGCCGAATATTCAGCAAATCTTTATCAATGCTGCAGACGGCATGGACCAGGACACCCTGGAGCGCAAGCTTTATGTTGCCCGCCGCCGAACAGAAATCGCCCTTGAAGCCAGCGACCCAATGTTTTATGTCCCCAGCCTGTCATCACGGCTCATGTCATATAAGGGTCTGGTCATGCCGGAAAATCTGCCGGTATTCTACAAGGACTTGAATGACCCACGTCTGGAATCATCACTGTGTGTCTTTCACCAACGTTTCTCCACCAATACCTGGCCACAATGGCGCCTGGCTCAACCATTCCGTTACCTGGCACACAATGGTGAAATCAACACCGTTCAGGGTAACCGTAACTGGGCCAAGGCCCGTGCCTTCAAATTCGAAAGCGAGTTGTTGCCTGAGCTCAGCTCTATCCGTCCATTGGTAAATATGTCTGGCTCAGACTCCAGCTCCATGGACAACATGCTAGAAGCCATGCTGGCTGGTGGCGTCAGTGTCTTCCGTGCCATGCGCCTGCTGGTGCCACCTGCCTGGCAGAATATCGAACACATGGACTCGGACCTGCGCGCCTTCTACGAATTCAATTCCATGCATATGGAGCCGTGGGATGGCCCGGCCGGTATCGTACTCACCGATGGTCGTCACGCTTGCTGCACCATGGACCGCAATGGCCTGCGCCCGGCCCGTTATGTTATTACCAAAGACCGCCACATCACGCTGGCTTCAGAGATTGGTGTCTATGACTATCAACCAGAAGACGTGGTTGCCAAGGGCCGCCTGAAACCCGGTGAAATGCTGGCGGTGGATACCGAATCCGGCAATATTCTCTATCCAGCCGATATCGACAACAAGCTTAAATCAGCCCAGCCCTATAAACAGTGGCTCAGTCAAAACTGCAACCGCCTGGTCTCCGAGCTTGATGGCAAAACCCTGAGCACTGCACCGATGGATGCAGCGACACTGAAAACCTATGAAAAACAATTTCTGGTCAGTTTTGAAGAACGAGACCAGATCATTCGCGTACTTGCCGAAGCCGGCCAGGAAGCCGTTGGTTCCATGGGTGACGATACCCCCTTCCCGGTACTGTCGACTCAACAGCGTTCACTGTACGACTATTTCCGTCAACAATTTGCCCAGGTAACCAATCCGCCGATAGACCCCATTCGCGAAGCTGTGGTCATGTCACTGGAAACCTGCCTGGGTAAGGAACGCAACCTGTTCAAGGAAACAGCAGATCATGCCAACCGCCTGGTCATCAGTTCACCAATTCTGTCCGAAGGCAAGTTCCGCAAACTGATGAGCCTGCAAGGCAGTGATTATGCCAACGAAACCATAGATCTATGCTTTGATGGTAGCAGTGACCTGAAATCAGCACTGGAACAGATTTCCGATCAGGCCTATCAAGCAGTGAAAAACGGCAAAGTTGTCATCGTACTCTCTGACCGTAACATTGGCGCAGACAAACTGATCGTGAATGCCCTGTTAGCCACAGGCACGGTCCATCATCGCCTGATCCAGGAAGGCCTACGTTGTGATGCCAACATTATCGTTGAAACAGCCACTGCTCGAGACCCGCATCACTTTGCCGTCCTCATCGGTTATGGTGCTACCGCAATTTACCCTTATCTATCCTATGAAGTCCTGCAGGATCTAATCAATACAGAAGAACTGCCTGAGGCCGACCCACAGAAGCTTGGTGAAAATTATCGTAAAGGCATCAACAAAGGCCTGTTCAAAATCACCTCGAAGATGGGTATTTCAACCATAGCCAGTTACCGCGGCGCCCAGCTCTATGAAATTGTCGGCCTGCATGAAGAAGTGGTTAACCTGTGCTTTAAAGACACCACCAGTCGTATCCAGGGCACCGGCTTTGCTGAAATCGAAGCCGATACCCGCGCCTTAACCAAACTGGCGTTCAATCCTCGCAAACAACCCGGCCAGGGTGGCCTGCTCAAATATGTGCACGACAGCGAATACCACGCCTATAACCCGGATGTAATCCAGAGCCTGCACACAGCTGTGCGCTCAGGCAGCTACGATGACTATCTGCAATATGCCAAACATGTAAACGAGCGCCCAGCAGCCACTTTACGCGACATGTTCAAGCTAAAAGACGGCACCCAGGCAATAAGCATTGATGAAGTTGAACCACTGGAAGATATCTTCAAACGCTTCGACTCTGCCGCCATGTCCCTGGGCGCTCTGTCACCCGAAGCCCATGAAGCCCTGGCTATCGCCATGAACCGTCTCGGTGGACGCTCCAACTCCGGTGAAGGCGGTGAAGACGTAGCCCGTTTCAATACCGAGAAGATGTCGAAAATTAAGCAGGTCGCCTCGGGACGTTTCGGCGTGACCCCACACTACCTGGTCAACGCAGAAGTACTACAGATCAAAGTAGCCCAGGGCGCAAAACCCGGCGAAGGCGGACAACTGCCCGGCCATAAAGTCGATAAGATGATTGCAACACTGCGCTATGCAACGCCAGGTGTGGCCCTGATTTCGCCACCTCCGCATCATGATATCTATTCTATTGAAGATCTGGCCCAGCTCATATTCGACCTGAAACAGGTCAATCCAGACGCCCTGGTTTCGGTAAAACTGGTGGCAGAAGCCGGTGTTGGAACAATCGCGGCGGGTGTGGCCAAGGCCTATGCTGACCTGATCACCATATCTGGTTACGACGGCGGCACGGGTGCCAGCCCGTTAACTTCAGTACGTTATGCTGGCTCGCCATGGGAACTGGGCCTGACTGAGACCCACCAGACCCTGCGTGCCAATGACCTGCGCGACAAAGTCCGACTGCAAACTGATGGTGGTTTAAAAACAGGACTCGATGTTATCAAAGCGGCTATCTTTGGTGCGGAAAGCTTTGGTTTTGGTACCGGCCCAATGGTTGCACTGGGTTGTAAGTATTTACGTATCTGTCATTTAAATAACTGTGCTACCGGTATCGCTACACAGCATAAAGTACTACGTATGGAACACTTTATTGGTGAAGCTGAAATGGTCATGAACTACTTCCGCTTTATTGGTATGGAAATCCGTGAATGGATGGCCCAACTGGGTATTCGCAAACTACAAGACCTGATTGGTCGCACAGATCTGCTGGAATGCCTGCCGGGTGCTACCAGCAAACAGAGCAAACTCGATCTGAGCCAGATTCTGTCCGACGGTGGTGTTGCGGCTGACAAACCCCAGTTCTGTGTCGAGCCACATAACACACCATTCGATCTGGGTGAACTGGCCGAACAAATGGTGAAAGATGCCCTGCCAGCGATCGAATCAAAATCCGGCGGTGAATTCTGCTATGACGTTCGCAACACCCATCGCTCCATAGGCGCACGCCTGTCCGGTGAAATTGCCAAACGTCATGGCAATCAGGGCATGGCTGACAATCCAATCCAGCTAAAACTCAAAGGCACCTGCGGCCAAAGCTTCGGTGTCTGGAACGCTGGAGGTCTGCACATGCACCTGGAAGGTGATGCCAATGATTATGTATGTAAAGGCATGACAGGTGGCAAAATCGTGATCACACCACCCGCAGGCAGCGCCTTCAATAGTCAAGACAGCACCATCATCGGCAATACCTGCCTCTATGGCGCTACCGGTGGTCGCCTGTATGCCGCCGGGCTGGCCGGTGAACGCTTCGGTGTGCGTAACTCAGGTGCACACACCGTAGTTGAAGGCATCGGCGATCATGGCTGCGAATATATGACCGGTGGTGTTGTCACGGTACTGGGTCAAACCGGTATCAACTTCGGCGCAGGCATGACCGGCGGCTTTGCATTTGTCCTTGACCAGGACAACCAGTTTGTCGACCGTTACAACCATGAGCTACTGGATATCCATCGCCTCAATACTGAAGTCATGGAACCGCATAAAGACTATCTGCACAATATTATTAAGGATTATGTCGCAGAAACCGGTAGTAGCTGGGGACAAACAATCCTCGAAAGTTTCGATGAATTTATCTGTCAGTTCTGGCTGGTCAAGCCTAAAGCCGCCGATCTGGAGTCACTGCTTGACTCATTGATGGAAGCTGCTTAGTTGACGCAAAACCGCAAAGTCGCAAGAAAATACGGTGTCTGTTTTCTTTGCGACTTTGCGACCAGACGCCATCTAAAACCTGACGGATATGGCACAATCTAAGCCATGGCGGGCCTCATTCCTCAAAATTTTATCGATGAACTCATCAACACTGCCGACATTGTTGATGTCATAGATTCCCGTGTTGCACTGAAAAAGCGTGGCAAGGAATACGTCGCCTGCTGCCCCTTCCATAATGAAAAATCCCCTTCCTTCACTGTCAGCCAAAGCAAGCAGTTCTATCACTGCTTTGGCTGTGGTGCCCACGGCACAGCTCTGGGATTCATTATGGAATATGACCGGCTGGATTTTGTGGATGCTGTAGAAACCCTGGCGGCAGAATATCATCTTGAAGTACCGCGTGAGCAAGGTGACATAAAGTCCAGGCAACAAGACGATAAGCCCGCCATTTATGAGATTTTGCAGCAGGCCACCGAGCATTACCAGCAGCAACTCAAATCCAGCCAACGCGCTATCGACTACTTGAAAAATCGTGGTCTCAGTGGTGATATCGCCAAACAGTTCCTGCTCGGCTACGCCCCAGACGGCTGGGACTTTATCTTGCAGCAACTGGGTCAAACTGATCAGCGTAAGCGCAACATGCTAAAAGCTGGCCTGCTCATTGAAAAAAGCAGCCAGCAATTTTATGACCGTTTCCGCGACCGTATCATGTTCCCGATTCGCGACCGCAGGGGTCGTGTCATCGGTTTTGGTGGCCGTATCCTCGACCAGGGCGAACCCAAGTACCTCAACTCACCGGAAACCCCTGTCTTCCATAAAGGCCAGGAACTCTATGGCCTATATGAGGCTCGCCAGGCTGTTCGCGAGTTAAAACATATCGTCATCGTCGAAGGCTATATGGATGTCGTTGCCCTGGCTCAACATGGTATCCCCTATGCCGTGGCCACCCTGGGCACAGCCACCTCACAGGAACAGATTTCGCGTTTATTTCGTATCGTGCCTGAACTCATTTTCTGCTTCGATGGTGACCAGGCCGGCGAGAAAGCAGCCTGGAGAGCACTGGAAAATAGCCTACCCGTCCTTCACGACGGTGTTCAGGCCCGCTTTTTATTCCTGCCCGACGGTGAAGACCCGGACAGCCTGGTCAGGCAGGAAGGTCAGCAGTCTTTTGAACATCGCCTGCAAACAGCAACACCACTGTCTGATTTCATGCTTGATCATCTCGCCAATCAAGTCGACCTCCAGTCGATGGACGGCCGAGCTCGCCTCTCAGAGCTGGCCAAACCCTTGATTGCACGCCTACAGGCTGGTGTTTTCAAAGACCTGCTGATGGAGCAATTATCAGCACGCATTGGCCTGCCAACCGCAACACTGTCACAACATATTCCCAATACACCAGGGCAACGCACACCTACCCTTTCACGACCACAGCACAAACACCAGGTCACTATGACTCCGGCACGTCTGGCTATTGCCCTGTTGTTACAGAACCCTGAATTGAGTCAATCTGTCACCCTGCCAGACAACCTGGCACAGTCAACAATCCCCGGCATTCCACTCCTCTACAAGCTGTATCAGAGTATACACCAGACCGATACACGCTCGCCGTCAGTGATCCTTGAACGCTGGCGAGGCAGCCCCGAAGAAGAAGCCCTGACCCGACTCATGGGCTGGCACATCCCGGAAAGCGAACAGGAATCACAACAAATTACCCTGTTTACTGACGCCATCTCCCGACTGGCAGAACAGCACCGGCAACAACGCCTGGAACAGCTATTGAACAAGAGTCAGCACCAGGCTCTGGATGATGCTGAAAAAGTAGAATTGCGCCACTTATCGCGCTCGCAGGCAGATTAAGGCTGATATTAGCCATTTCTAAACATTTCATATATAATCTCTGACCGCACTGAGGGGCGCTGCAGCAGATTTCTCTGTCAGGCTCAGTGTATCAATATATGAACGGCGCTCATTAATTAGTCTCTAGTAAAGCTAAACAATGAGCGTAGATAGTCAAATACCAGGCAAATCGTCAACTGCCATGATCCAGTCTCTCTCATTATTTGCTGTACTGAAACTACGAGTTAATGCCCGTTATTAATGTTTGCAGCAAGGAATAACATCCATGTCAAATAGCCACTTATTTACTTCCGAATCCGTATCTGAAGGCCATCCAGATAAAATGGCAGATCAGATTTCTGACGCTATCCTCGATGCCATTATTGCTCAGGATCCTCACGCCCGTGTTGCCTGTGAAACCATGACCAAAACTGGCATGGTCGTCCTTGCCGGTGAAATCACCACCTGCGCAAAAGACATCGAATATGAAAAAATTGTCCGTGATGTTGTAAACGATATCGGCTATACCAGTTCAGATATCGGCTTCGATGGTGATACCTGCGCCATGCTAAATGCACTTGGCCAACAGTCTCCTGATATTAACCAGGGTGTTGACCGTGGAGACCGTGAATCACAGGGCGCTGGTGACCAGGGCCTGATGTTCGGTTATGCAACGAATGAAACTGACGTGCTAATGCCGGCACCGATCACTTATGCCCATCGACTGGTTAGACGCCAGGCAGAAGTACGTAAAAATGGTGAATTGCCATGGTTACGTCCTGATGCAAAGAGCCAGGTTACTTTCCGCTATGAAGACGGTAAACCTGTTGGCGTTGATGCGATTGTTTTATCAACACAGCATGCACCTGAAATTTCTCAGGAGGATTTAAAAGATGCCGTCATGGACGTCATCATTAAACCGGTTTTACCAAAAGAATGGCTACACAAAGATACTGAATTCCATATCAACCCTACTGGTAAATTTGTTATCGGTGGCCCCATGGGTGACTGTGGTCTAACCGGTCGTAAAATAATCGTTGATAGCTATGGCGGTATGGCACGCCATGGTGGTGGAGCCTTCTCGGGCAAAGACCCATCAAAAGTTGACCGTTCTGCTGCCTACGCTGGTCGTTATGTTGCAAAAAATATTGTTGCAGCTGGTCTTGCCGAACGTTGTGAAATCCAGGTGTCCTATGCCATCGGTGTCGCCGAACCAACCTCGATCAGCATTGAAACATTTGGCACTAACACCGTCGATAATGAACTGATTGTAAAACTGGTACGTGAACACTTTGATTTACGTCCATGGGGCATTATCACTATGCTGGATCTGTTACGTCCGATCTACCAGCAAACGGCAAGTTATGGTCATTTTGGTCGTGAAGATATCGACCTGCCATGGGAACGTACTGACAAGGCTGACCTGCTTCGTGAAGGTGCAGGCATCTAAACCAAACAATTTCTGAGGGGCGCTGCAAGTCTGTACTTAATACGTACAGGGTCAGGCTCAGAAGCAAAAACCGCGCTCATTTCTTTCTTATTCCAAAACTGTCATTAGTTTTACTTAGGAGATGACAATGAGTGCTGAATTCACAGATTATAAAGTAGCTGATATTTCACTGGCCGAATGGGGTCACAAGGAAATCAAAATTGCCGAAACTGAAATGCCTGGCCTGATGGCACTGCGCGAAGAATACGGCAATGAGCAACCTCTAAAAGGCGCTCGCATTACTGGCAGCCTGCACATGACTATCCAGACAGCTGTACTTATTGAAACCCTTGTTGCACTCGGCGCCGAAGTTCGCTGGGCTTCATGTAATATTTTCTCTACCCAGGACCAGGCTGCCGCTGCTATAGCCGATCAAGGCATCCCTGTATTTGCGTGGAAAGGTGAAACTATTGAAGAATACTGGTGGTGTACTGAACAGGCTCTAACCTGGCCAGATGGCGGCACGCCGAACATGATCCTGGATGACGGTGGTGATGCAACCCTTCTGATCCATAAAGGTGCTGAATATGAAAAAGCCGGCGCTGTACCTGATGCAAAAGCAACAGACAACGAAGAATGGATCGCAATAATTGATGTACTCAAACGCACTATCAGCTCGAGTTCTGACAAATGGACTCAAATCGCGCACAACGTTAAAGGCGTAACCGAAGAAACCACCACAGGTGTACATCGTCTGTATCAAATGATGGCATCAGGCGAACTTCTGTTCCCTGCCATGAACGTTAATGACTCTGTAACCAAATCAAAATTTGACAATCTCTACGGCTGTCGTGAGTCCCTGCTCGACGGTATCAAACGCGCAACAGATGTTATGATTGCCGGTAAAATCTGTGTCGTACTCGGTTATGGTGACGTTGGTAAAGGTTGCGCTCAGGCCTTCCGTGGTATGGGCGCAACTGTCTGGGTTACAGAAATTGATCCCATCTGTGCGTTGCAGGCTGCGATGGAAGGCTATCGTGTCGTCAATATGAATGATGCTGCAAGCCTGGGTGATATTTTCGTTACCACAACGGGTAATGTCAGCGTCATTAACCACGACCATATGGCAGCCATGAAGAACGAAGCTATTGTGTGCAACATCGGTCATTTCGATTCTGAAATCGACATCGCTTCACTTGATAAGTACCAGTGGGAAGAAATTAAACCTCAAGTAGATCACGTAATCTTCCCTGACGACAAACGTATTATCATTCTTGCCAAGGGCCGACTGGTTAACCTCGGCTGTGCAACAGGCCACCCCAGCTTCGTTATGTCCGCCTCATTTACCAATCAGGTCATGGCTCAAATTGAGTTTTTCAATCACGCAGAGAAATATGCCAATGAAGTATATATCCTGCCTAAAGTACTTGATGAAAAAGTGGCGCGACTACACCTTGATAAAATTGGCGCACATCTAACGCAGCTATCACAGGAACAGGCTGAATATATCGATGTACCGGTTGCCGGCCCATACAAACCAGAGCACTATCGTTATTAATTGTTAGCCCTGGGGCGGATTCAAGTCACTCCAAGCTTGATCCGCCTTCCGGGTGCTACATTAACCAGCAGTCATCAATATGAAATCTCAGCAGCAATTCAAAACCAGTTTCAGTTGTGAGTTTTTCCCCCCAAAAACCGACCAGGGCATGGACAAACTCAAAAGTGTCAGCACACAATTGCGTGACACCCTGAAACCTGAATATTTTTCTGTTACCTTCGGTGCTGGCGGCTCAACTCGGGACCGCACCTTTGAAGCAGTCAAACAAATTAATCTTGCATCTGGCATCGATGTTGCTCCACACTTGTCCTGTATAGGCTCCACCCGTTCACAGTTAATTGACATCCTCAACAATTATAAAGACCAGGGCATAAACCGTATTGTCGCCCTTCGTGGTGATATTCCATCGGGTATGGTCTCACCTGGGGACTTCAATTATGCCAATGAACTGGTTGAGTTTATCCGTGCCGAACATGGTGATCACTTCCATATCGAGGTAGCGGCCTATCCTGAGTTCCACCCTCAAGCTGAAACCGCCAGTCAGGATCTACAAAACTTTAAACGCAAAATTGAAGCCGGAGCCAATGGTGCCATCACCCAGTACTTTTATAATATCGATGCTTACTTTCGATTTATTGAAAGCTGTGAAAAGATGGACCTTAAACTACCCATCATGCCGGGCATTATGCCGATAACCAACTACAGTAGCCTGTCCCGTTTTTCTGATGCGTGTGGCGCTGAGATTCCACGCTGGTTACGCAAACGCTTACAGGATTATGGTGACGATATCGATTCCATCAAGGCACTGGGTACAGATGTTGTGAGCGATTTATGTCAACGCCTTCTGGATGCTGGGGCTCCTGGACTTCATTTTTATACCTTGAACCAGGCCGATGCCACACTTGCGATATGGAAGAATCTTTCTGTCAGCTGAACATTAGGTCGTTGAAATATAGCCAAGCTCTGCACTCAGGCTATCACCACAACTGTAGATGACCGTTAGGATTATTCAGCCTACAATAAACGCATGCGTATCCCTAGAATTTATCAGAACCAGCCTTTGGCAGTTGGGGACAATGTTGAGCTTGACCCTTCCGCCACACACCATCTGAACCGTGTGTTACGACTGAAAGACCAAGCCAATATCATTCTGTTCAATGGTGATGGATTTGATTTTTCAGCTCACATCAGCTTCGAGGGTAAACGTTGTTTCGCAACACTCCATGAGCGTGCTCAGGTAGAAAATGAGTCCCCCCTCAACATCACCCTGTTGCAGGGGATTTCCAAAGGTGATCGTATGGATACCGTGATCCAAAAGTCCGTAGAACTGGGTGTCAGTCGTATCATCCCCGTCATCTGTCAACGAACAGTTGTGAATTTAAAAGGACCACGAGCCGAGAAAAAACACCAACACTGGCAAGGCATAGTCATTAATGCATGTGAGCAATCGGGACGCAGTCGAATCCCTGAGTTACAACCGACCGTTAAATTCAACGACGCCATTAAAGCCCCATATCCTGGCAGCCGATTCCTATTACATCCCGCTGCCAGTACCAATCTGAAAAATCACACACCAGATAAAAATTCTGTTGTGGTACTCATTGGGCCTGAGGGAGGTCTAACTGATGATGAAATTACGTATGCAAAAACCCAGGGCTATCACGGTATTCAACTGGGTCCACGCATATTGAGGACAGAAACTGCAGCACTGGCGACCATTAGCGCAATTCAAATGCTTTGGGGTGATTTAAATTAAACGGTTTCTTTGATGATCGACTCAAGTGCTTCCATATCGATAATACTGGCCATCTCACCCTTAACCATCACCTTTTGATCAATGGCTGGATGATTGCTCTCTTCATTATTCGGGATCACATCTGATGCAATAATATTAATCGACTGAGGAGCACCTTTAACTAAAAAAGACATGAAAGGTAAACTGGCGTCATCGCCAACTGTATATATCACCACGGCCTTTACTTCTTCACTGGCCAGGCTGGGCATACGTACGCCACCCATCAATTCAAATGATATTAAGGGTACAGAATTGCCGCGCCAATCAAGAAAACCCAATACCCAGGAAGGTTTATTTGCAACATTGATCATATTGCGTACAGGCACGATCTCTGCGATGGCTGCATTAGGCAGAATCAAACGATCCTCGTTTATAGTTAACAGCACGCATTTTAATTGTTCGAAATCATCGGCCATTATAATTAACCTATCAGCTCATGTATGTTTTCCATTAACTCATCTTCCTGATATGGCTTACCTAGATACTTGTTCACCCCTATCTCAAATGCTTTATCTTTATGTTTCGCACCACTTCGGGATGTGATCATAATAATAGGCAAATCTTTCAACCGCTCTTCATTACGTACATGACTGGCTACTTCATATCCATCCATACGTGGCATCTCAATATCCAGCAACATCACATCTGGTTTAATATCCTGTAACTGAGCAACTGCATCAACACCATCTTTTGCAGTAATGACCTTCATGTTATGACGTCCAAGCATACGCTCAGTTACTTTTCTGATCGTGATTGAGTCATCTACCACCATAACGATAGGCTCGCGTGTTTCTGCTACAGGCACTTGGGGCACGGCTGCCTGATCTGCCAAGCCTTCTGTCTCTTCAATATGAATTAATGAGTCACCCAATACCAACGAATTCATTTCAAGTATGAGAACAACTCGGCCATCACCAAGTATAGTAGCGCCAGAAATACTGCGCACATTACCTATTTGAGAACCTACTGGTTTTACTACAATTTCACGACGCCCCAGCAGGTCATCAACATGCAAGGCTACGTAGTGATCACCAACATGAGCAAGAAGCACCGGATACAATTGTCCGCTTCTGGAATAATCAGGTTGCGTGCCTGTCAACATCTTACCCAGGTGTCGCAGCTCATATTTAACACCGGCAAATTCATATTTGCTGTTATCACTATCATAAAACATCTGCAATTCAGGACCTGATAGTCGGACCACACCCTCAATTGAGTTCAGTGGTACGGCATATACCTCCTCGCCAGCACTTACCATCAGCGCGTGATTAATCGCTAATGTCAGCGGTAAACGTATCTTGAAGGTCGAGCCTTTACCCTGTGCAGTATCAATCTCTAACAAACCACCGAGTTGCTTGATTTCGCTGTCTACTACATCCATGCCAACACCACGGCCTGAGATCTGAGTCACTTTTTCAGCAGTACTAAAGCCCGCATGCATAATGAACTGTAAAATCTCATGATCCGTTAACTGACTATCGCGCTCCATCAAGCCTTGAGCAATCGCTTTATCTCGTACTGCTTTTACGTCGATACCACGGCCGTCATCATCTACCTTGATAACAACATCACCACCTTCGCGATCAACACCTATGGTAATTTTGCCACTCTCGGATTTTCCCGCAGCAAGTCGCTGTTCCGGTGACTCTATACCATGAGATACCGCATTCCTGAGCATATGTTCCAGTGGCGCAATGATACGATCCAGCACGGTACGGTCGACCTCACTGGATTCACCACTAATCTCAAGTTCAACATCCTTATCCAGTTCTCGTGCTGTTTGCCTGACAATGCGGCGCAAACGTGAAGCAAGTCCGCCAAAATGAACCATACGCGTACGCATCAGGCCTTCCTGCAATTCAGTACTTACACGTGATTCCTGTAACAATAGCGTTTCAGCATCACGTACTGATTCACCAAGGATATCCTTGATACTTTCAATATCACTAACCGTTTCCTGCAAACTCCTGGAAATCTGCTGCATAGTTGAAAAACGGTCCATTTCTAACGGATCGAAATCGGCATCGTACTGATCGGATTCTTTTTCGTAACGAGAGAGGATCTGAGCCTCAGTTTCAATAGACAGCTTACGTAACTGCTCACGTAAACGCTCAACCGTCTGCTCCATTTCTGTCAGGCTGAATGAAAAACCTGCAATCTGCTGGTTCATGCGCGCATGATAAACACTCACCTCACCCGCATTATTGACCAGCTCATTAAGTAACTCTGCACGGACTCGAACCTGTTCCTGGGTACCAGACTTAGCAGGTTCATCTTTGGGTTTTGCGACCTCTTGTTCGGCCGCTTTTTGCATCTGTTCCTTGGCCGCCTTGTCTTCCTGCTTGATAAACTCATTGAGATCCAGCTCAATCTCATCAGCCTGATCTTCGAGTTCTGGCTCTTCAATCTCAAGCTCGACGTCAGCAGTCGGCTCAATTTCTATTTCGAAACTTTCTTCAGCAGCAGGCACTTCAGCAGTTAAATCCAGTTCTGACTCATCAAAAACCAGCGTATCAACAGATGCCGCTTCATCTTCAATTTCTATACTGAAGTCTTCTAGTGCCGGCTCAGCCACATCCTGGATTTCAGCTACACTTTCACCCTCTGTTTCATTTTTTTTTAAGTCTACGGCTTCACCACGCTTTAATGCTTCTAACAATGAGATCAAGCGTTCTGCTGACGACATTGGCTCACGGGTTTTAACCTTGGCCAGCATATCCGATAGATTATCCATCGATTCATGAAGAATATTGTCCATATCCTTTGAGAAACCGACGCGACCTTCTGTCACCGCAATAATCAGAGACTCGAGTGCATGTGTCAGATTACCGATAGGTGTCAAATCAGCCATTCGAGCACCACCCTTCAGGGTGTGCAATTGGCGCTGTAAATCCTGCACGCTATTGCTATCCGCACTATTACTGCTCCATCGCTGCAGACAATTCTCGCAAGCATCAAGCAATTCTTCAGCTTCTTCGAGAAATATATCAACCAGTTCATCATCAACATCGCCATAAGCAACTAATGACTCGCTAATCTCTGGCTGTGGGACCGGTTTCGGTTCAGCAACGATTTCAGGCACAACCTCTTCTGCTGGCTGCTCGATCGTCAAGTCTTCAATAGTTTGTGACGATCCTACTGCCTGTGCTTCCAGTTGTTGACTAAGATCCCTAATTGCGGACTGAATACGAGACAACAAGACAGTATCAGACTGTAAGCGCTTGCCAGGATCAGACATCAGCTCAAGCATCGATGTCACCGACTGGCTTAATTCATCAATTAAGCTAACACCCTCATCCTGAATGATATTGCTATCCATGTCCTGATACAGACGAATATATTTCTCAGCTTCCCCACATATTTCTGCTATTGCCTGCACTTCGGCTGTACGTGCACTGCCAAAAAGGGTGTGCAATGCCCTGTTTAATTCTGGTCCAGCAATTAATTGCTGCTCACCCTGATAATGACTATCCAGTAACAACCTGATTTGCTTCAAATGACCTTCAGACTCATCTTTAAAGATCTGGAATAGAACTGGATCAACATTAATATCGGCTTCTGCCTCCGGTTCATAATTTTCAGGAATCAAATCTCCTGCATCAAACTCAAGGCCATCAGCTTCAATACCATTATTTTCAGTCAGGTCAATTTCAGTCTCGGTAATTTCAGATTCTGTGTCGGTCGGACTCATCGCCAACTGCAATGACTCAAGATCATCGGTCAAATCTATATCAAAATCATCATCCAACGATTCAGCCGGTGAAGGTTCATCAATGTCAAAATCGGCTAAAGAAATCTCGTCATTTTCAGCCTCAACGGCTGACATATCGATGGCCTCATCTTCAACATCCATCAACGGCAATTCAGCCTCAGGCTCGAATTCAATCACGGGTTCAGGTGTTTCAGAAAATCCGATTTCTGGCTCAGTTGTTTCTAATTCAGCGATTGAATCTTCTTCAGTTATGATCGGTTCTGGCGCTACTTCATTTATTTCAGGTTCAACAGTCGGACGTGTAGCAGCCTCACTCACTTTAGCCCTATCTGTTTTGCTCCACTTTCCCAGAGCATCCGCCCGAGCCATCAGCTCATATACGTTTTCAACAGGTTCACGATTACCCGTTAGCTGTTCGATTAATTGAGGCAGAATACCCAGCGCCTCTTCTAAAACATCAAAAACATCCTGATCAGCTGGACGTGACTTATCCAGCACACGGTTCAGCATGTTTTCAAAATTCCAGGCAAACTCACCGATTAACTCTGCACCAATTAAGCGACCACTGCCTTTAAGAGTATGAAAGGAGCGTCTTATCGTTGTAAGCGCTTCTTCATCAGCGATATTATTTTTCCAGCGTGGGAACTGCTCATTCAACGAAGCCAACTCTTCCAGAGCCTCTTCAATGAATATTTCCAGAATTTCCTCATCGGCATCATCACCCAGGATTACATAACCTTTATCGAGTTCAGATGCTGCGGCTACCGGTGCAGCTTGGTCTGCAGCGCTAACAGGTGCTGATTGTTCGACTTGCGCCGCTGCTGGTTCTACTGTTTCTTTTGGCTTTTCTGGCACTGACTCTTCAGCAGGAGCCAACAGTTCTACTTCATCCACATCTGCATAACTGGAGGATACTTCATCAAGAGCGCGCGCTGCGATCTCACTGGACTCTAGTGACCTGGGTCTACCCTCAATAATTGACTCCAGATAATACTCAATACCTGTAACAACATCGGCCATGCGATCCTGCATAGTTGCATCCGGCACCTCACCAGCATTAAGGAGAACCTTAATAATATAATCTCTAAGTGCATGGATTTCTGATTCGATATGCTGTACTGGCATCATAAACATGGCGCCATTAACCTGATCCAGTCGAGTCAGCACAATTCTCAAAAGATCTGTATTGGTAGTATCCTCAAGGAAACCCAGAATTGCCTGGCGTGCATCACTGAAATCCTGTAATGCTTCGCGAACAACCGCTGAAACCACATCTCGATATTCGCCTTCTGGCATATCGGTTTCTAATTCTGTTGTTCCAGCACCCTGTATCGAACGATTCGCGATAAAGTTATTTAACTGCGCTTCAACATTCAGCAAGACACTTGCGATTTCCATGATCTCATCTTCACTAGCGTCCGTACCGCCACTAACGATGCTCTCAATTTTCTTACGCTGTGTCAGTACATCTTCTCTTGGCCCACCTAAACCAAGCATTGCCAGTGTGTCAGCTATCTTGTTCAACAAATCCGGCAAGGTTGATAAACGTCCAACATCACGCGCTTCACTGTGAACAAACAATTCAAGGATATCCTTGACCTCAAGCAGCTCTTCACGGATACCCTGCGAAACCGTTTTTAGCAACTCAGTATTTAGGCCACCCAGGCCTGAACGTGCCTCTTCGAGTTCTTTATCACCGGGCAACAACTCATCAAGATGATAGAGTTCTTTAATCGAGTTAACACGCTGACTGTCTTTATCAATACGCGCAATATAGTAAAGAAGATTTTTTAACAACTCTGGTGAAACTGACCGAGCAAAGACATCTTCACCCTGATCAATCAATTGCTTGATACTGCGATCAACATGACCCAGTAACATTTTGATACTGACACTTGAATCAATACCACCGTTAGCCAGACCTTCAACCAAAGCAGCACCAATAGACCAGATTCGACGAGTAGCTGGATCTGCAGAATTTTTTTCAAGCTCTGAAAGCACTGCCAAAATACGCTTCAGACTGGCAGCAATTTTTTGTCCTTTGAACCAACCCAGCAAACCGACCTGATAATGCGGCCGCAATTTTTTTGCCATCGGCAATAGACGGCCTTTTTCGATAGCTGCAAATTGCTCAGAATCATCACTGACATCAACATTAGGGAAAAACAGGACATTTTCAGAAAGTAGACTGGCATGCCTTGAAGCCCGCAGGTCATTCAATAATGGCAGCAAGATCATAGGCACATCTTTACTACCTGCCTGAAGACTTTCTAGATAATCTGGAAGCTGCAACATGGCGCGCATTAGCACATCATAGGCATCATCTTTTTTATCAATACCACCGTCTGCCAGAGCCTGGGCTACATGCTCCATTTCTTCAGCCAGTTGAGCTGCACCAAACAACTCAACCATCTGTAACGTTCCCTGAACCATATGCAGATGCTCAATACATTCATTCAGGCGGTCAGACTCAGCCTCTGGCTCTTCAATATAAGCCGAGAATGATGTCTGAGCTTCCTGAAGAATCAGGTCCAGCTCTTTTTTAACCCACTTTAGTGAGTTGTATTCAACGGTATCCTCTGTCTTCATCTGTATTTGCCAAGCCTGCTACTTGTTTAACCGTTTAAAATAACCGTCTCAACCTGATCATCACTATCAGGCAGCTTAAAGCCGGCAACCGACTTACGAAGCTCATTCGCCAGCTCACTCAAGTTACCGATCGAGGCAGAAGTCTCTTCAGTACCCTCTGAGGTTTGCAGCGTTATTTCCTGGATAACATTCATGGTATTGGATACATCCATTGCCACTGAGGCCTGCCGACTTGCTGATGCAGAGATGCCCTGGATCAACTTCGCGAGCTCATCAGATACCGTTTCGATTTCAACCAGTGCCTCACCGGCATCCTCGGACATCTTCGCACCGGATACCACGTTGGTCGTACTCGCCTCCATGGAACTCACCGCTTCATTAGTATCTGCCTGGATAGTTTTTACCAGTGCCTCGATCTGCTTGGTCGCATTACCTGCACGTTCCGCCAGGCGCTGTACCTCATCCGCTACCACCGCGAAACCACGACCGGCCTCACCGGCTGTCGATGCCTGAATCGCAGCATTCAATGCCAGGATATTCGTTTGATCCGCGATTTCCGTGATCAGTCCCACGATATCACCGATCTCCTGAGATGATTCACCTAATCGTTTAATTCGTTTTGAGGTTTCCTGAATCTGCTCACGAATCGTATCCATACCCTGAATACTACGGCGTACTATACCCGCGCCCTTCTGTGCAATTTCCAGTGATTTATGCGCTACATCCACTGAGCCTTCTGCATCTCTTGACACACCAGACATAGAATCAGCCATATCGGTAATGGCCGCACTGGCTGAAGCAATTTCACGCGCCTGATGCGCACTCGCATCAGTTAACCGTGATGCTGTTGCCTGTGTTTTTTCAGCCGCCGAGGACACACCAACTGCTGTAGTGTTAATGGTGGTTACCAGACTACGCAAGGCGTCAATCGCATAGTTAACCGAGTCCGCGATGGCACCGGTAATTTCTTCCGTTACTGTGGCATGCACCGTCAGGTCACCTTCCGCGAGGTTAGCCATTTCGTCCAGCAGCCTCAAGATCGCTCGCTGGTTTCGACGGTTCTGCTCAAGTGCCGCATCCTCACGTTCACTGGAGTCACGAACCATCAATAAACCCATGATAATAATAAACACTACCGCCAATGCACCGGCACCGATACCACCCCAACGAACATAGTTAAGGAATTCACCCTGGACAAGAATCTGCTTCTCCAGAGTTTCAGTAGCATTCAACAGACCCGCACTGAGCGTTTCAATTTTGTCAGCCGCATCTTTTACATCAAACAGATCAGGCGAAAGTTCCAGAATCGCTTCAACGTGGTCACTCACCGAACTGAACAACATCGCAACTTCACGTAATTTCACGCGAACAACTTCATCCTTAATTTGCTGCAGACGCAAAGCTTTAGAACCTTTCAACATACCCTCAAGTACGCTACCAAAACGGGCAGCATCTCGCCCGAAACGGTCAGCGGCTGCCGCTGCACCTTCACCACCAACCAGAACGCGGTTCATGTTATTTTCAATACGCTGCGTCAACATCAACTGACGACCGGCAATGAATATCTGGTGAGGCCCTGCATTGCGCTCCACCAACAAATCAACCACCTCTTCAGAAAATGCCAGCAACTGAGGAATAAACTCCTGGATTACCAGAACAAACTCACTGACCTCAGAGATCGCAACTTTACCTTCGAGGATACGTACCACGTTTTGACGATAACCCTCCTCTTCCAGAACATTTGCATTTGCAGCGCCTGCCCAGCCTCGTTTCACTTTTTCATAATGGCTCATCAGGCTCGGCTGTAACGCTGGCAAACCCACCCGTTTATCACCCTTTACAAAAATATCCAGTGTTTCATCGAAACGGTTCTGAAACTTTTCAAGCTGCACAAAGGCTGGCTCTTTACCCGCAGCAGCCTCAAGAGCCAGTGTTGCGATACGCTGAGACAACAGTTTCTCTTCCGAAACCAGCTCAAGATAGCGTTGTTGATAATCCTGGCGAGTCGTCGCGTAATACAGACTACCAAGCATGGTGCCGATGGATAGGAATAGTGCAAGACCCAAGATCAAAATCGGCTTGCTGATCGACCCCATCGCAAACAGATTTCGTTTTACTCCACTCATAATTTCTTCTTCTCCAG
>JBFFSQ010000033.1:0-20354 GCA_041572275.1 Gammaproteobacteria bacterium | reverse complement strand
TTTCAATTTCATAAAGCTGTCGATGATCATCTGCCCTTTAACCCAGCTAAAGGCCAGCACCACCGCTACAAACACACGGCCCTCATATCCGGCAAGCGCAACTGTATAAGAGACTAATGTAAGTGCAATCAGTAACAGCCAGACTTTAGTTGCGATATTATCGTGCATACATCATCGCATTAAATAAACAAGCGGGAACAAAACAATCCAGACCAGATCAACCATATGCCAGTAGGAGGCGCCGGTTTCAACACCCACATGATCATCCCGTGAATAGCCACCCTGTCTAGCCTTCAACATAATTGCGGTCAAAATTACCAAACCCAGTATCACATGCATAAAGTGAAAAAAGGTCATCGACAGGTAATAGGTGTAAAAAGTATTGGTACTGAGATTGATACCTTGAGCCGCCTTGGTAGAAAACTCGATGATTTTAATCACCACAAAAATCAGACCCGTCGCAATAGCCGCATTCAACCAGAATACACATCGACGCTGTTCATTCCGTTTAATCGCATTCACAGCGCGCACTACAAAATAACTACTGGTGATTAACACAAGGGTATTGATCAAACCCAGATCACGATCAACCAGTAACTGTGACGCATTGAACAACTCAATATTTTTACTACGAACGATTGCGTATGTGATAAAGAAAACGCCGAACACAAGTAGTTCGGCGTAAATAAACATCCAGATTGCAAAATCACCCGGTAGCGCTTTTGATGCGGGCATTGCAGTGGATGGAGGAGTTGATACTGTCGTCATCCAGATACCCTGGGGAGAATATTATTGAACGGAAGACAGCTTGCCGGTTTGTCACAGCTGACACATTGATGAACATCAAAAAAGCAGAGTCCTAGATACTCACTTCAACCCCGGCAATATGCTCAACATCAAATTCTCCCTCACATAAGATCAGACGATCGGCCGCAATACCTTTGCTCACCAGATAAACTTTAACCACTTCAGCCCTTTTGACAGCCATCGCCAGCAACTGAATCATCAGCTCCTCATCTGGCTGCAGCGGTTGATCTTTTAGCCGCTCAAGCCTATCGGGTGCCATCACTCCAACATCCTCTCGATTTGCATAACCACAGAGGCTTAAATGTAACTCGGGCCGTTCCGTCATGAGTTGAAAAATATTATCCAGATAAGCCAACTGATCACTGGACAGCTCTATAGTAGCCGGTGCAAACACAACGGGTTCAAACCGTAACGCCGTGGCCAGATCAATCAGGCCACCTACCGCCGTCACCAGACCAAAAGGCGTGTAGTAATTAATTACCGCAGAGGTAATCGCACTGGATGTGGCTTTATAGATCGCATCAGAGGGATCAAATTCAGGGTTGCTCACATCACCCGTCACGGGAATTTCCAGCTTGATACTATTGTCCTTGTCTCTCAGCAGGTTTAACGCTGTATCCAATGGTAAAGCCGTAGCCTCATCTACCACTTCCTGATCGGTTGTTTCCTGTTCTTGTTTTACCGATTCCTTTAGCTGAAACTGTTTCAGGTCAAGGTTTAATACACTGTTCAGTTTGCCCTTGTCGGCTTGCAGTTTTATCTGTGCATTCAACTGACCACTTTTTATACGATGCCCAAGACCCGACTCGATGTAGGAACCCACCGGCCGCAGATCAAGTCCCATTATTTTGCCATTGATATCCATACTGCGGGCCTTTGCCAGCAACTGAACATCACCATACAGTTCAATACTGCCGTGCTTATCTGTCACTATATGCAATTGAATAGTGCTACTCTGACCTGGTTTGTCCGTATCGATTTTTTGTAGACTAAAGACTTGTATTTGTGCCGATATCTTAAACGGCGTTTTCAAAGTTTCGTCGACAAATACAACAGGATGGCTTTCGATAAAATTCAACGCATCAATTTTAAATTGCATGACTTCTGCAGATTTCTGTTCAACCGGTTCCTTTACCGATGCAGTTGACTGAAGTGCTATTGATTCCAGAAGCTGTTTAATTTCCCAGTGCCCCTGTTTATTGCGCTGAATATTGGCACCTAACCCTTCAATGGTGATCTGTTTAAGTTGCAACTGTCTATTTTTATAGACAACGTCATCCAGCTGTAACCCATCCAGTTGAGCAATGTATTGTGCGCCTGTTGCAGTCGGCCCTGGAAACAGCATCCAGCCATCAAGGCGAATCATTTCAACAACAACGTCATCAATATTTGTAAGTGCGAGATTTGACAAAAGGATTTCTCTGCCAGTTATCAATACCCTTTGCTGATTTTGATCCTCTACGCCAACACCGGCCAGACGCAAGCCCCCTACCATTTCAAGCTGTTCAGCTACTGGCTTTTGTAAATCAACAATCAAATTCCCCGCCCAGTCAAAACCCTCTAACTGTAAACAAAACTGTTTTGCTTGATCACTATATTCATGACACACATTCAGCTCGCGCAAGCGAACATCACCTAACATGATACGCCAGGGTATACTAACCGGTTGCTTAACTTGTGTTTCAGCCTGAGGCTCTGCCAGTGTTGTTAGATTAATACCGGCAACTGTTTGCAGACCTTGTGAATTTTGTACGCTATCCAATGATAGCCCACTGATTTCGACCACATCAATCTGCACAATATGATCCAGTAATGGCTGCCAGGCCAGATCGATATAGAAACGCCCCAAACGAAAACCCTGCCGCTGTTGATTTTCACCCTGCGCGTTCAATACAGTCAGACTGGCATCGTTCACATCAATTTCTATTGATTCAATACTGGCTTTAATGCCCTGCTGTTCCAGCCAGTAGACAATCGCCATATTTGAAATAATCGGCAGCGATGCGACAAAAACAGCCAACAGCAACAATATCGACACCAGCGCTATAGCGAACCACTTAATAATTCGGGAAGACCCAGTCATTTTTGTCACATCTGCTTTTAGTTTCATAATTTTTGTGACCCATACAACCGCAGCTTCAAAAACAATACCAAATCCTGATTCACTTACACACCACTAACATCTAACTCCCCATTACCCGATGCTTGGCCTTAATAAATTCGGCATGGGAGACATGAATCAGGTCAGCAATACGCCTCACCATATGCTCTTCATATTTATCCAGATGCGCATCAGCATAGGCGACCTGCCAGAGCAACTCGACCAATTTTATTTTTTCTGGCTGACTATAATGTTCGGCAATCAAACGTGTGAATTGATGATAATCAGTGGCCTGATGCGCCTCCTGTTCTGCCAGCGCATACAGCTCATGCAATTCTGTGTCCGTGACCTGAAACTTCTGCCTCAGCACTTTCTTCACCGCCTGCTGTTCACGCTCGTGAACTTCACCATCTTGCTGCATCATTTCAATCAACAATGCGGCGCAGGCCAGTTTTAACTGATGATCTGTATCTTCGGCGACTGCCGTAATCTGGAAATGATTATCAAAAAATGATTTGATGGAATTCAGCATACGATTGTTCCACAGGTAAGTACTGGCTATTCGACCATACCCCATATAGTAACAAAGAACAGAGATTGATCGACCACAAACCCGTTCAACGCCACTGTAATCAAAATGATTTCAGTGGCGTGTGATCCTGACCTGTTAGTGCAGCGGAATCGTGTCCACTGTGCTTGTTGACTGACGCAAATGCCAGGGTGACTTGTTCAGCTCGACACTGGCACTATCCGCCACCGGCTCATTCAGCACGATCACGGTGGCCCGGGGCAATGAATTGAAGTCTGTCGCCGTTGCGGCGGTGTAGGCCCCCATCATGTCGCCAATCACCAGATCTCCTACTTCCAGCTCAGGCAGCTGAATGTCTTCAGCGATGACATCAATGCTGTCACAGGTCGGACCGGCGAGAACACAGGATTTAGTGGCTCCGCTTTTCAGGCTACGAATCGGATACTCGGCATGGTCATAAATACGACCACTGTAGGAACCATAAACGCCATCATCGAGGTAATACCAGGTGCGGCCGTCACGATCCGCCATACCCATCACTGAGCTAATGGTCATCGCCGCAGGGGCGACCAGATAACGACCAGGTTCGGCAATCACATCAATATCAGCCGGAATGTCTTGCAGCGCCTGACGAATCGGGGCACAGAAATCGTTAATATCCACGGTATTGCCATCGTAGTTGACCGGGAAGCCGCCACCAATGTCCAGCACACTCAGCGGCTCTTCACTTCGCGCCATGATATCAGCACAAACACGGATAGCACGGACATGGGCATCGGCATTAGCACTCTGTGAACCGACATGAAACGACAGACCCTTGACGTGAATACCCATCTGTTTAGCGCGATGAATCAGGTTCAATGCCTCTTCCGGTACACAGCCAAACTTGCGTGACAGGTCGACCACTGCCGTTTCACCACGGAAACTGACGCGCAGCAGCAGGCCAACACGGTGACGATAATTACGAAATTTCTTCAGTTCAGCCATGTTATCCACCACAAAGGTGGTGCAGCCGTAACGCAGGGCATCACGAATATCGCGATCCTTTTTGATCGGGTGAGTATGAATGGTATTGCGAGGATTTACGCCCTGGCTGCTGGCCAGGTCGATTTCTCCTGAGCTGGCCAGGTCAAGACCGGATCCCAGCTGATTCAGGGTATTGATAATCGATGCGTGCGGAAATGCTTTCACTGCATAAAAGAAGCGCACACCAGGCAAAGCCGCCTGCAGTGAATGATACTGTGACTGCAGCTGATGACAGTCGAGCACCAGTAATGGCGCACCCTTCTGATCTGCCAGTTGTTGGATTTCTACATCACTTAAAAACGCCATCAAATCATCTCCACCCGTCGATCAACAGAACGGTTATGACGAGCTGCCAATGGCATCCAGCACATATTGCGGTAAGGCAAATGCCGCCAGATGAATAGCAGGATTATAGTAACGGGTTTTGATACCCGCTGCCTGATAACGTTCACGAATCATGTCCAGGGATTGTTCACGATACGCTGGATTGTCCGTCGCCCAGGCAAAGGTCATGATACCGCCAACATAGGTCGGCACTGCCGCACCATAGAAGTAACTGTCTTGATAAAGTTCTGCCAGACGATCAGACGTTGTGGTCACTTCATCGGTCTGCATGAACACCACACCATTCTGTGTCGCCAGAATGCCGCCCTCATTCAGGCAACGTTTACATGACTCATAGAAATCCGAAGTAAACAACACCTCACCTGGGCCGATCGGATCGGTTGAGTCAGAGATGATGACATCAAACTTCTCAGCGGTCTCATTCACGAAACGCATACCATCGTCGATGACAATGTTGGCACGCGGATCATCGAAAGCACCGGCACTGTGATTAGGCAGATATTCTTTTGCCATATCGATCACCGCCTGGTCAATTTCTACCTGAGTGACGTGCTCAACAGACTGGTGTTTACAGACTTCACGCAAAATACCACCATCACCACCACCAATGATCAAGACCCGTTTCGCATTACCATGGGCAAACAGCGGCACATGGGTCAGCATTTCGTGGTAGATAAACTCGTCTTTTTCTGTGGTCTGCACAATACCGTCCAGCACCATGACGCGGCCGAACATGGCATTGTGAAAAATCATCAGGTGCTGGTGGTCTGTTTTTGACTCGAAATAGACCTTATCTACCGAAAACGACTGACCATAGGCATCGTACAGTGTTTCTGACCAGACTCTAGACATCGCTTTCGACCATACCTCGTAGATGCTCAGTAATATTCATGCGTTTCGGTGTGAAAGCTTTTTTCAGCACCGGAATGGTTTTTTCCGGCTCCGCATCACCACACATAAACACGTCAAAAGCAGCATAGCCTTTTTCAGGCCAGGTATGCACAGAAATATGAGATTCCGCCAACACGGCGACACCAGAAATACCACCATTGGGTGTAAAGTGATGCAGGTGGATATGCAACAGGGTTGCGCCGGCCACTTCAACCGCTTCGCGCATGGCTGCTTCCATCAACTCCAGGTCATCAAGACGACTGGCAGCCCAGAAATCAAATATCAGGTGAGTACCCGCAAACTTAAGACCATTACGTTCAATGAAATGATCCTGGGGTTCTACATTCGCTTCCTGCTGCTGGATGTGGGTAGGCCACTGAGCTACGTTATCTTTTTCAACGATTGCATCAGCGCTAACAAGGGGGCTGGCAGATGATAAACCCATCGGCAAATCCTCACAGTTGAGCCTTACGGCGGTTAAACAGGTTGTTCTTGCTTGCGCGCCATAACCACTGTGGGTGACGCCTGGGCTAGGTATGCATAAATACTCTATGTTTTAAAAAAAGTTGGCGCATTTTATGAATTTTTTTGGGAAAGGCAAGCACTATTTTTATTTCGTTTTAAGTGCCTGATCTAAAAGACTTAATCATCTAGCCAGTCAGCGCCAGATAATACTTTGAGCGGTCTCTTCGGCTAAGTTATGTCGCCGCGATGACATCATAGATCGCCGAGGTAATCTGCTGCAATTGTTGTGGCTGGATAATATAGGGCGGCATCACGTATACCAGCTTGCCAAAGGGCCGGACCCAGACTCCAGCCTCAACAAATCGCGGCTGTATGACCTGCATATTGACCGGCTGCTTCAACTCGACGACACCGATAGCCCCGAGCACACGAACATCCTCAACCTGTGCTAGTTCAGCACAGCGGAACAGCTCATGCTTCAGCTGTTGTTCGATATTGGCTACAGACTGCTGCCAGCCGGATCCCAGTAACAAATCAATACTTGCATTGGCCACGCTACAGGCCAGCGGATTGGCCATAAAAGTTGGCCCATGCATCAGATTACCCGGCTCACCACCACTGATACCCTGTGCCACTTTTGCACTGGTCAGGGTAGCCGCCAGAGTCATATACCCACCGGTTAGCGCCTTACCGAGACATAAAATATCTGGCACAACCTCAGCATGTTCATAAGCAAACAGGCGACCGGTTCGGCCAAAGCCGGTGGCGATTTCATCCAGTATCAGGAGGACTTCATAGTCATCACACAGCCTCCGTAACTGGCGCAGATAATCCGGGCAGTAAATACGCATGCCACCAGCACCCTGCACAATCGGCTCGATAATTACAGCCGCAATCTCATCATGATGCTGCGCCAGTAGCTGCTGCAAATCCGAAATATTGAGAGCCTGGCCCTGGTCATCGCAACGTGGCGCTTCAGCAAAATAATGTACTGGCAGAATGCCACTGAATAGTCCATGCATACCATTTACTGGGTCACACACGGCCATGGCGCCAAAGGTATCACCATGATAACCATTGCGTACCGTCAACAAGCGATGCTTGCCAGCGCGCCCTTGTGCCGCCCAGTACTGCAGGGCCATTTTAATGGCCACTTCCACAGACACAGAGCCGGAATCAGCAAAAAACACATACTGCAGGGGATCAGCTGTTAACTGGATCAACGTTTCAGCCAGGCGCACCGCCGGTTCATGAGTAAGGCCACCGAACATCACATGGGACATGGATTTGAGTTGTTGCTCAATGGCGGCATTTAAACGCGGATGGTTGTAACCATGAATGGCTGACCACCAGGACGCCATACCATCAACCAGTTGGCGACCATCCGCCAGCTCAATCATTACACCATCAGCAGCCACTACAGGAAAGACCGGTGATGGCAACTGAATATTGGTATAGGGGTGCCAGATATGCTCGACATCATAGGCCAGCCAGCTATCGGGATTGGTAAAATCGACTTTTTCAGGCATGGTTCAACAAAAACATCTATGCCACAGAGATACGCAGAACACAGAATTTATTCATAATTTTTCTCCCTGACTCCGGTTTTCTGTGGCGAATCAACAATCAGCTGGCGAACACCTTATCACGCGCTTGTTGCCAGGCTTCTTCACCAAAGGCGCGCTTGATCACCAGTGGTAACGCACAGGATCCCACTGACAGCAGTCGATCATGAAAGCTTTTCAAATCAAAACCCTCCTGCTGAGCCTGCTGCTCACGCAGCGCCCGGATCAATGCCCAGCCTGTGGCATAACCCATAGGCACGGTGGGGCTCTGGGTATACCAGCTCAGATCGGCTTTGGCATGGCCTATATCAAAGCCCAGTTCACGACACATCCGTTGCGCCGCTTCATCAATGCTCAAACCCCGGGTGTGCAGCTCAACATCTAGCATCACCCGCAATGCCCGCCACAAACGATCACGCAACATAATAAAACGATGCTCAGGGCGATTTAAAAAGCCCTGCTCCTGCATCAGGTCCTCACAATACAGGGCCCATCCCTCATACAGCGTCGCTGATGCATTCAGCATACGCGGCAGGCTGTTGGCAGAATTACCATTGGCGGTGACAAACTGTAGATGATGCCCCGGAAAGGCCTCATGCACGCAGGTCAGATCAATGGATACCCAGTTATGCTCCAGCTTCAGCCCGTCAGATACCACCGGCGTCACATAATAATGACCCTGTTGCCGCTGATCCCTATAACTGGGTTCTTCATAGGCCGCAAACGGTATTTGATGACGCAAGAATACCGGGGTTTCTACAACTTTCAGCTGCTGATTCTCCGGTATCTTCACCAGCTGCTGCTCTTTAACAAACTCGAAAGCCGCTTTCATACGTTGACGGTATGCAGTCAACAGATCCTGATTGCCGCCTGCTGGCACATCTTCACGAATGCTGGCCAATGCAGCTGCAACATCATCATCGCCACGCATCTCTCGCGTCAGTGCTTCCAGCTGCTGTCGAGTTTCAGCAAATAACTTTTCGCCGAAACTATGCAATTGTTCGGCCGTTACATCCAGAAAATGCGCCTCATGCAACATACCCTCAAAAAAATCAGGGCCGCAGGCATAGTCGCCACTGGCACGGGGAGCAATCTCCTGCTGCAGGAAACGCGCAAATTCATCCAGCGCAGTCGCGGCCGCATCACACAAAGGCTGCAGACGATCAGGCTCGCTAAACTGAACACTCACATCCGGGTAGTGCAGGAAATCACGCAGATAACCGACTCCCGCTGTGGCCTGCTCAATGGCCGACTGCAACCAACTGCCAGGTATACGCTCCGGATGTTGCGTCAGGTAGGTCCGCGCCCCTCGCAAATATTCAGGTATGGTCTGCAGCCGGTGCTTGAGCCCCTTATGCATATTTTCAACCGGTCGACTCACCAGTTGATGAATGGCTTCTACTGGCACGAAATCCTGTGGGCGACGGTAACGCCAGTCATGTTCCAGTAATTCGTGCAATTCGATGGTCACTGAATTATAGATAATGGAATAATCAATTTGCTGTTCGCTAGCCAACGCCTCAAAATTTAGCTCGTCCAGAGTAGACAGAATTTTCTCATCCAGCGAAATCAGCGCCCCCATGTCATCATCACTATACGGGCGGAGAGACTCTTCGTAGCCTGAAACCCCTACATGTACTGCCATTTCAGGGTGATAACGGAACCAGGCACTATAATATTGTTCCAACAGGGCCTTGAATGCCTGTTGCGTCGTATTGTCCGTCATTATTACTCTTCTATAATTTCAAAATCGTGGGTAACTTCTGCAGACTGTGCCAGCATGATCGATACTGAACAGTATTTTTCCGCAGTCAAATGAATGGCCTTTTCCACCTGCTTTTCGCTCAGTCCCTTGCCTTTCACAATGTAATGCACGTGAATTTTGGTAAAGACCTTTGGCACCTCTTCGGCCCGCTCTGCAGACAGCTCAACAATGCAGTCTTCAATCGGTTGCCTCGCCTTTTTCAGGATCATGACTACGTCAAATGCGGTGCAGCCTCCCATACCCATCAGTACCATTTCCATAGGCCTAGCGGCCAAATTACGCCCACCGCTGTCAGGCGCCCCATCCATGACCACCGAGTGGCCACTACCGGACTCACCCACAAAAGACATATTATCCAGCCATTTAACCCGTGCTTTCATATATTAAAAACCTAAAAAAACTTGCTGATTGAAGCGTTATTTGCGTTAATTAACAATATATATAAAGGTACAGCCCCTTAAACTGCACTATTAAACATCACTACGGAATTGAATATAGCCCATGAGTCTGTTGCCTAAAATCGACAAAACCAATCCTTCACTGGAACGCTTGCTGAACCACTGTCATCGCAAGAGCTATCCGGCGAAAAAGACCATTATTCACGAAGGTGACGCCCCACAAAGCCTGTACTATATCATTAAGGGCTCGGTAAGCGTACAAACAGAGAATGATGAAGGCGCAGAAATCATCCTCGCTTACCTAAACGACGGCGATTTCTTTGGTGAAGCCGGTCTGTTCAAGGAACACCTGGATCGCAGCGCCATGGTTGTCGCCAAAACCGCCTGTGAAATTGCAGAAATCAGCTACGTGCAGTTCCGCAAACTGGTGCAGGAAGATGCTGAAATTCTGTTTCTGTTATCTGGCCAGATTTTTGATCGTCTGATCAAAACCAGCCAGAAAGTCCGCGACCTGATTTTCCTCGATGTCTCTGGTCGTATTGCCCGTACCTTGCTGGAACTCAGCGAACAACCCGACGCTATGACCCACCCCAATGGCATGCAGATCAAGATCACTCGCCAGGACATCGCCAAGATTGTTGGCTGCTCCAGAGAAATGGCCGGACGCGTGCTAAAAGAACTGGAAGAAGACGGCCTGATCAGCGCCCACGGCAAAACTATTGTGGTACATGGCACACGGTAACAATCACACAAAACACGCTTAAAAAGCTGCCACACGACTGCCAAAATACAGTCGTGTGGCAATCAGCTGATCATTTGAAATCAAATAATTCTGCCAATTTAACACCCGGGTCATCGGCCCGCATAAACGCCTCACCCACAAGAAAAGCATTCACCTTGTGATCTTGCATCAGCTTCACATCATCGAGCGTATGAATACCGCTTTCAGTCACCAGTATGCGATCAGCTGGCACCATATCAAGCATACCCAGGGTGGTCTCAAGGCTGACTTCAAAACTACGCAAATTACGATTGTTGACTCCAATAAGTTTTGCACCGCTATTAATCGCTCGCGTCATTTCATCACGGTCATGCACTTCCATTAATACATCCATGCCCAGATCACCGGCCAATGCCAGTAATTCATGCAATGATTCATCACTGAGCGCCGCCACAATCAACAAGATACAGTCGGCACCCATCGCCCTGGCTTCATAGACCTGATACGGATCGATAATAAAGTCCTTACGTATCACCGGCAACTTGGTTGCAGCGCGCGCCTGAAGCAAATAGTCTTCATGCCCCTGAAAAAAGTCACGATCGGTGAGCACCGACAGGCATGCAGCACCGTGTGCTTCATAGCTGCGAGCGATGTCTTCCGGTACAAAATTTTCCCGGATTACACCTTTACTCGGTGAGGCCTTCTTGATCTCGGCAATCACACCGGCTCGACCTTCGGCAATTCGAGCTTCAATAGCGTGAACAAAACCACGTACCGGTGACGCCTGTTCAGCACGCTGACGCAGCGCCTCAATGGTTTCATTCTGTGATGCTTCGTGGATTTCTTCGAGTTTACGAAGCAGAATTTTTTTTAAAACATCGGGAGTATTGGTAGACATAATGTTCAGCAATTATTTGAATAATGAACCAGGGCTTCCAGCTTCTGTCGAGCATCACCACTGGCAATAGCCAACTTCGCCTTTTCAATGCCGGCTGCCAGAGAATCAGCCAGGCCTGACACATAAATAGCTGCACCTGCATTTAGACACACAATATCACGAGCTGGGCCAGGCTGATTATCCAGCACTGATCGAATCAAGTTAAGACTCTCTTTAGAATCGGCCGCTTTAATCGTCGCCAGATCCGCACGCTGAAAACCAAAGTCCTCTGGCTTAATACTGTAGGTAGTGATGTCTCCATCTTTCAATTCAGCGACCTGGGTCTCACTGCCAATACTGATTTCATCCATGCCATCATCCGCATGCACAATCATGACATGACGACTACCAAGCTGCTTCAACACCCTGGCCAAGGGCTCAATCCAGTCTTTACTGAACACACCAATTACCTGATTGGGTGCGCCAGCAGGATTAGTGAGAGGACCGAGCACATTAAAAATCGTTCGCACACCCATTTCTTTTCTGGGGCCGATCGCATGTTTCATTGCGCCATGATGTTTTACTGCAAATAAAAACCCGACACCAACATTATGAATACACTCCGCCACCTGCTCCGGATTGAGATCCAGATTTACACCCGCAGTTTCCAACACATCAGCACTACCCGATTTACTGGAGACGGAACGATTACCATGCTTGGCCACCTTGGCACCGGCCGCCGCAGTGACAAATGTGCTGGCCGTTGAAATATTAAAACTACCTGAAGCATCGCCACCGGTACCACAGGTATCCACCAGGTAGTCATCGGTGATATTCACTTTGGTTGACAACTGCCGCATCACACTGGCTGCAGCAGCTACCTCATCCACTGTTTCACCTTTCATGCGCAAACCGATCAGGAAGCCACCAATCTGCGAAGGCGTCGCCTGTCCGGTCATGATCAGATTCATCACTTCAGACATCTCATCACGAGACAGGTCTTGATGTTCAGTCACTGCTTTGATTGCTGATTGCATATCCATAATCTTAACCTTTAATCTTTGACACAGAACCACTAAGACCCGGAGCTTATGAATAATGACTCTTCGAGTCTCTGCGTCATTATTAGACGATTTTTATGTCTCTAAAAAATTCTTTAACAGGTCATGCCCGTGCTGTGTAAGTATCGATTCAGGATGAAACTGTACGCCTTCGACATCAAGTTCTTTATGACGCACACCCATAATTTCATCCATACTACCATCTGCGTTTTCAGTCCATGCGGTAATTTCAAGACATGCAGGTAAACTGTCTTTTTCAATGACCAGCGAATGATAACGCGTCGCTTCATAGGGATTCGTTAACCCTTTGAACACTCCCACACCCTTATGATGAATCATCGAGGTTTTACCGTGCATGATCTCCCTGGCATGGATAATATTGCCACCAAACACCTGACCGATACTCTGGTGCCCCAGACAGACACCCAGTATAGGAACCTTGCCAGCAAAGTGCCTGATAACATCCATAGAGATCCCCGCCTCATTAGGTGTACAGGGCCCCGGTGAAATCATGATACGCTCGGGTTGCATTTTCTCGATATCAGCCAAGGTAATCTGGTCATTTCGATGCACCACAACATCGGCACCCAACTCACCCAGGTATTGCACCAGGTTATAGGTAAACGAATCATAGTTATCAATCATTAGCATCATGGTGTTGCTTTCTCCATCGGCTCCTGCAATCGCTACAGGGCATCCTGGGTATTTTTTATACTCTTTAGAATCAGTGCAATCATAAAATATTCAAAAACCGTATAGCTCACCATACGTGAACAGAACATCGTCATGCCAACCTTTTAAAACACATCGACAACGAACTATCGATGTGAACCATCAAGACCTGCTTCAGCCATGGCTACTGCACGGAACACAGCACGCCCTTTATTCATGGTTTCAGCCCATTCATTTTCGGGCAGTGAATCATAGACAATGCCAGCCCCAGCCTGAATACTCAGGGTATTATCCTTGATCACCGCTGTACGAATCGCAATTGCGGTATCCATACTGCCATTCCAGGATAAATAACCCACAGCACCAGAATAGACGCCTCGCTTAACAGGCTCCAGTTCATCAATGATTTCCATAGCACGAATTTTTGGCGCTCCACTCACGGTACCGGCAGGAAAAGTTGCTCGTAACACATCCATTGCCGTCATGCCGGTATTCAACTCTCCAGTAACATTCGAGACGATATGCATAACATGGGAATAACGTTCAATGATCATCTTGTCAGTCAATTTAACTGAACCAATCTTACTCACGCGCCCAGCATCATTACGCCCCAGATCGATGAGCATCAGGTGCTCAGCCAATTCTTTGGGATCAGCCAGCAATTCCTGTTCCATCATATGATCTTCTGCTTCATCTCTACCACGTGGCCGCGTTCCCGCAATCGGCCGCACGGTCACCTCATTATCTTCAAGGCGAACCAGAATTTCTGGCGATGACCCCACCACATAATGATCGCCCAAATCCAGATAATACATATAGGGTGATGGGTTCAAACTACGCAGGGAGCGATATAGATCAAGGGGTGGTGCCTGATAAGGTATCGACATACGCTGCGACAATACGACCTGCATTACATCACCATCGATAATGTATTCCCGCGCCTTTCTAACGGCCTGTTTAAAGCCCTCTTCGGTAAAGCCGGATACAAAATCAGTTTCCTGTATCTGGCGACTTCTGGCTGCTGGCTTATACGTAGGTATAGATTCACGTAGCAGTCGCTCTAGCTGACTCAATCGCTGCTGACCCAACGCATAGGCATTCTCCTGTGAAGGGTCCACCTGCACAATCAGGTATAGTTTGCCGCTGAGATTATCAAATACCACCACTTCTTCAGACTGCATCAACAGAATATCAGGTGTATTCAGTGTATCCGGTTTATCATCATTAGCCAGACGAGGCTCGATGTATCGAATGGTGTCATAACCAAAATAACCCACCAGGCCACCGGTAAAACGAGGCAGTCCTTCCAGCTCGGCAACTTTGAATTGCTGCTGGTAATTTTCTATCCATTCAAGGGGATCATCAACACTGATCCGTTCACTGTCCTCGCCATCATTTTCGATGACAATGTCATGACCAAAAACCTTAATACGCTTATGACAGGGCATGCCGATAATGGAATAACGACCCCACTTCTCACCACCATGCACTGATTCAAACAAATAAGAATAAGGGCCATTGGCCAACTTGAGATAAGTACTGAGAGGGGTATCCAGATCAGCCAGAACCTCACGCACCAGTGGAATATGGGTAAAGTTCTGTTGGCTTAATTCAGTAAATTGTTCAGGCGTCATATTTTTTTCCAGACATTTTTTTCATGCAATACGATACTTACAAGCTTACAATCCTGTCACCATCGCCATGTTGTATAAGACCGCATATCGGTCTGTCTGAAAAGTAAATGCATATTTGCGCCATCTTTGCCGGGCTGGCTTTGCCTGAAACAAGTACCTATAGTAGCCTTATTCACAGATCAAAGCTCGCCACGGCATTTAATTATCAGTTCCAGCTTACAACCTGCTGGATGTCATTCATCGAGTCCACCACTGCATCGGGATTATAATCACGAATATCTTCACCGTGGTTGTAACCGTATGACATACAAACAATGTCAAAACCAGCCGCACGCGCAGCTTTCACATCACTCATAGAATCACCCAACATTAATGATTGCTCCGGTGTTACACCGAGCTGTTCGGCTGCATACAATAGCGGCAATGGATCCGGCTTTTTCTTATCCAGCGTATCTCCGCAAACCACGATCTCGAAATAATCAGCGATACCCAGATCTTTCAGAATCGGCAATGTAAATTGTGCTGCCTTGTTGGTGACACAACCAATCTTTACACCTGTGGTTTTCAGAAACTCCAGCGCCTCTTTTACGCCAGGATACAGACAACTGCGTTTTGATGTATTGACGGCATACAAATCAGTAAAAATTGGCATGGCCTTTTCAAACAGATCTTCATCCGGCTCACCATCGAGCTGGTTAATCAAGCCACGACGCACCAGTCGCTCAACACCGTTGCCAACCCAGTGACGCACACGGTCTTCACCACGTACGGGCATATCCAGCTGTTTTAACATTTCATCAACACAATAGGCCAGATCCGGCACGCTATCGACAAGCGTCCCATCCACATCAATCAATACCATGGCTGGTTTCTTAATAGCCATTTACTACTCCGAAAACAAAAAAAGGGGGGGTTACGTAAACCACAATGAACACAGAGACTCAGGCAGCATTCAAGTCAACAACCAACCAAACCTGTTACAGCTCTAAAATCTCCATATTCCCGTGGTAAAAAACTATACGTTCGCTTTAGCTAACTCGTCACGCATTGCGCCAACTACAGTATCGTAGTCATTGGCATCGTTGGCGCCAACGGCACCAAAAATAGCTGAACCGGCAACAAAGGTATCTGCACCAGCTTCTGCAATTTCACGAATGTTATCAACTTTAACGCCGCCATCGATTTCCAGACGAATATCATAACCCGACTCATCAATCAGCTTGCGGGCTTCGCGCAGCTTATCCAAAGTCGCGGGAATAAATGACTGACCGCCAAAACCTGGGTTAACTGACATCAGTAGAATCATATCAACCTTGTCCATCACATATTTCAGGCAATCCAACGGTGTGGCAGGATTAAATACCAGACCAGACTTACAGCCCAATTCGCGAATCATTTGCAGAGTGCGGTCAATATGCTCGGAACCTTCTGGATGAAAAGTAATATAAGAAGCACCGGCTTTTGCAAAATCAGGAATGATACGATCAACAGGTTTAACCATTAAATGCACATCAATTTCTGCTGTAACGCCGTGCTTGCGTAGCGCATCACACACCAGAGGCCCAATCGTCAGGTTAGGAACATAGTGGTTATCCATAACATCAAAATGCACAATATCTGCACCGGATTTGATCACGTTATCCACTTCTTCACCCAGACGAGCAAAGTCTGCTGATAATATTGATGGGGCAATTTTGAAATCTGCCATATTCTGTTCCTCACCTGGAGCCAAAATTCAAAGAGCTGCACACTTTACCTGATAAATCAGGGATTTTCAGCTCAAAATCTAGCCATAAACACTAAACATTCACTAATTTTCGCTGTCATATATTCAGGCCACAGCATCACTGGTTACAACTAATACCGACAAAAAAGAACATAACTAATTGATTTTATTAACAAAATGAAAAACAACCCGGGCTCGACTCGCTATATTAACAATCTATAATTTACTTTGATGGCTGGCTCTGCCACAATTCTCGGTCGAAGATTTTAATGAATATGTAAAAATTACTCTGGAGTAACTCGATGAAGAAGCAAATCCTGGCTCTGATGGCAGCCTCTGCACTGACTATTTCTGCAAACGCTGTAGCTGGCGATGCCGCTGCAGGCAAAGCTAAAGCCGCTGTATGCGCAGCCTGTCACGGTACTGATGGTATTGGCAAAATGCCTACTTACCCTAACCTGAAAGGCCAGAAAGAAGGCTACATCGCCAAACAGCTGAAAGCATTCAAAGACGGCACTCGTAAAGACCCTACTATGAATGCGATGGCCAAGCCTCTGTCTGATGCAGACATGGCTAACCTGGCAGCCTACTACAGCAGCCTGAAATAATTTCAGCCAGCTTATGTACGCTAAAAACCCTGTTGACTTCACTGGCAACAGGGTTTTTTATTGCCTGCTGATTATGCCACTCATCATCAGCACCCCTGCCCAGGCCAGTACTCCACGCCCATTTTACAGCCACGACCAGAACCCACTGGTCATGATCTATGGCCTACCTGCACCGGTTTCTGCGCATATCATCAAGCCTGAACAAACCGCTTTTCACGCAAACCTGAACCTCAGCAACACCATCAATAGACAACAGGTCGATAGCGAGTTTTTGCACATCGATATCGAAAGCTACCGCCTGAATCTGATGTTTGATTACGGCCTGAACCCTGACTGGATGTTGCGCTTCCAGCTACCCATCATTGGCCACAGCGGCGGCTTCATGGACGACTGGATTGACAACTATCATGACATGCTCGGCCTGCCTGAAGGTATTCGCCCACTATTCCCTACCGATCAACTACATATCGAATATCAGGACGGTGCATCAGCTTCACTTCTGTTTACAGAACGCCAGCTCGACCTTGGTGATATCAGCCTTCAAACTGGCTTCCAATCTATTCAAAGCCATGACTTTTCTATTAGCTACTGGGCCAGCCTGAAACTGCCTAGCGGTGATAGCCACAAACTCACCGGCAGTGGCAGCACTGACCTTGCACTATGGGCCGCACTCAACCTGCAGACTGATGACAGCAGCTGGTTCTATGGCAACCTGGGCCTGTTACTCATGGGAGACAGTGACGTACTGAGTGACCGCCATCGTCGTCAGGCGATATTTGGTAGTGCTGGTTTCCAGTTTCAGCCCTGGCAACGGATACAACTCAAAGCCCAGATCGATAGCCACTCAGCCTTCTATGATTCCTCACTCAGATTTCTTGGCCCGGTGATTCAGCTCACATTTGGCGGCAGTTACATGATCAATAAAGACACTGTTGTAGATATCGCAGTTGCTGAAGACATCCAGACTGAAGCGTCCCCTGACGTCAACTTCATTCTCAGTTGGCAGCAAACGTTCTGATCAAACCCAACATTCACGTCCTACGACTCATCGAATAAGTTAAGCTGTTTCACACTGCTCTCATCATCTGCCGCTGTCAGTTTCGACAGGCTGATCCCCAGCAAGCGCACACTGCGCTGAGAGATTTCAGTTCGCTGCATTAATCTCGGTAACAACTGATGGACATGTTCTACCTTATATACTGGCTCATCCACGGTCTGGCTACGCGTCACCTGTTGAAAATCAGAATATTTCACCTTTAGCGTCACGGTATAGGCAGCCAGCTGTTTGTTCTTGAGTGCGTCGCAAACCTCTGCTGCCAGTTGCTGCAGACACTGGTACATGAGCGACACATCCGTTACATCCTGTTCAAACGTGGTCTCCGAGCCCAGTGACTTTCGCTGCCGGGTGGCCACTACCGGACGCTCGTCGATACCGCGGGCAATTGCATAATAATAATCACCCGATTTTCCAAAACTGTCCCGCAACTGCTGTCTCGACCAGGCTTTCAGGTCAGCCCCGGTGCGTATCCCCAGCGCATGCATTTTTGCCTCGGTCACCTTGCCGACACCATAAAATTTACCCACAGCCAGTTGCGCCACAAATGACTCACCCTGCTCAGGCCTGATCACATACTGACCATTGGGTTTATTCATATCCGACGCGACTTTAGCCAGAAATTTATTATAGGAAATACCGGCTGAGGCCGTCAGTTGTGTCACCTGATATATTTTACGCCGAATTTCTTCAGCCATTAATGAAGCTGAACCACCACAAGCTTCAGTATCTGTCACATCGAGATAAGCCTCATCCAGTGATAGCGGCTCAATCCGCTCCGCGTACTCACGAAACACCGCATGTATTTGCTGTGACACCCGGTAATACACAGGGATCCGTGGATGCACAAAAATACCCTGGGGACATAACTGATAGGCACGAGCAGAGGGCATGGCAGAATGAATCCCAAAGGTACGCGCCTCATAACTACAGGTCGCTACCACGCCACGAGAATTGGGCTGACCGCCAACAATCACTGGCTGACCTCGCCACTGCGGATGATCGCGCTGCTCGACTGCCGCAAAAAACGCATCCATATCGATGTGGATGATTTTTCGATTCATGTAATAACTTCAGGTCTGAATAAACTGCAAGGCTTCTAATACTGTATTCACATCCGCATCCGGGCGGGTACCTTTTTCACTCAGGTGTCGCCGCCAGGCACGGGCACCGGGCACACCTAGGAACAGCCCCATAATATGCCGGGTCATGGCATGCAAACGCGTGCCCTTGGCCAGCTCAGCCTCAATATAAGGCAATAACAGATGAATAATGTCATAGCGACTGGGGATAGCACCATGATCACCGTATATACGCTGATCGACCTCTGCTAACAGATAGGGGTTATGATAGACCTCGCGTCCGAGCATCACGCCATCCATATAGGCTAGCTGCTGCTGACACTCGTCCAGTGTTTTCAAGCCGCCATTGATTACAAACTCATGCTGAGGATAACGCTGCTTGAGTCGATGAACAACATCATACTGTAAGGGAGGAATTTCACGATTCTGCTTCGGGCTTAGACCCTGCAGCCAGGCCTTACGCGCATGCACAATAAAGACATGGCAACCCGCCCCTGCCACCACTTCAACAAAATGACACAACTCATCCCAGGAGTCATGATCATCAATGCCGATGCGATGCTTGACCGTTACCGGAATCGATACCACAGCATTCATAGCCGCCACACATTCAGCCACAATCTGAGGCTCCGCCATCAAACAGGCACCAAATCGACCGGATTTCACCCGATCACTGGGACAGCCCACATTCAGATTCACTTCATCATAGCCATAGTCTTCCGCAATCCGGGCACATTCAGCCAGGGCCTGCGGGTCACTGCCACCCAACTGCAAGGCCAATGGATGTTCCGCCTGATGGAAAGCCAGGTGTCGATCACGATCACCATAAAGAATTGCGCCAGTGGTGACCATTTCAGTATAAAGCCAGGCATGGCGAGAAATCAGACGCAGAAAATAACGCTCATGACGATCGGTCCAATCCAGCATGGGAGCAACAGAAAACCTACGCCGAGTTATCATAGCCAGGGCACAGATATAGTGACACAACCGATGATTAACGCATCAGAAGCAGTTAAAAAATTATAAC
>JBFFSQ010000032.1:0-20544 GCA_041572275.1 Gammaproteobacteria bacterium | reverse complement strand
TGGTTGATGGTTGATGGTTGATGGTTGATGGTTGATGGTTGATGGTTGATGGTTGATGGTTGATGGTTGATGGTTGATGGTTGATGGTTGATGGTTGATGGTTGATGGTTGATGGTTGATGGTTGATGGTTGATGGTCAAAATGATTTTTTTGTTCATCGACAGTCAACAGTTAATTGTTCTTTTTTTTTAAACCATTAACGATCAACCATGAACTATTAACCAATACCTGAAACTTCGTTTCAGGAATTAATCTCATACTTCTTCAGCTTCTCAACCAGCGTGGTACGCCGCATTTTCAGCAACTTGGCCGCGTGAGCCACAACATTATTGGTTGAGGCCAGTGCCTGCTTGATGAGCTGGATTTCCATTTGTGCCAAATGTTCTTTCAAATCGAGACCGTCATCAGTAATACGAACGGCTGTATCGGTATCCAGTTCTGTATCAACGACCACATCCGGTTCCGACAGTACCTCGGCCACATCCAGTTGATGGGGCTGACCGGGGAAACGAGACTCATCGCTAGCATCCTCATCTTCGATGGAGGCAAACATCATCACCGGATTAAACGGGGTCTGTTTTGGTTTCATATTCGCCGGTAAATATTTTGTTGGCAGATTCCTGGCGTCTACCACAGCATCCGGATACAAAATAGTCAAACGCTCAACCAGATTACCCAGCTCACGCACGTTACCCGGCCAGTCATACTGACACAACGCCTCGACAGCTGCTGCTGTTAACCTGACCGAACCCCGTTTTTCCCGTTCCAGACGATCAATCTGATCCTGTAGTAATAAAGGTACATCTTCCAGACGTTCTCTTAATGCGGGTAATTCAATGGGAAAGACATTGAGCCGGTAATACAGATCCTCACGGAACTTTCCGTCTCGAATATTCTGTTCCAGGTTTCGATGGGTTGCCGCCAGCAGGCGCACATCAGCGACGATACTTTTATTACTGCCGACACGCTCAAAGGTGCGTTCCTGTAATACACGCAATAACTTGACCTGCATCGGCAGGCTCATATCACCAATTTCATCGAGGAACAGAGTGCCCTTCTCGGCCAGCTCAAAGCGTCCCTGACGCGTATTAATGGCTCCGGTAAAGGCGCCTTTCTCATGTCCGAATAATTCGCTTTCCAGTAGATCCGCGGGAATAGCACCACAGTTAACCGGTACAAAACCGTGTTTGCAGCGGTTGGATAGTGCATGGATATTTCGAGCCACCACTTCCTTGCCGGTACCCGATTCACCAAGGATGAGTACACTGGCATCGGTTTTCGCGACCTGCTCGATCATGGTCCGTACATATTGAATCGCGGGACTGTTACCACCCAGCTTGGGCACCCCATTCAATATGTCATTGTATGCACGTGCGCCAGCATCCTGCTGCTGTTCATGAGCGGTCTGTGCCCGGTTCAATGCTTCAGCCATCGGCTCAAGCCGTAATGGCATATCTAAATGTGCAATGACACAGGAATAATTGTCGCGGAACTTTTCGTAATTCTCCGTGGACTGGCTAACCAGTATGACCTGGGCCTGCGGATTAGCGGCCTCAATCTGGGTCAAAGCTTCTTTCTGTGCCGAACTGCCATGATGCTCACCTAACAGAATGGCAGTGAAATCACGACTCTCCAGTACCGCCCCAAGTTGCTCAAGTTCATGAACATACACTGTCTCATAGCCCATAAATGCCATTAAGGTCTTGATTTCATTGAAAATCTGGCTGTTATCTTCGATCAGCAGAATAGAATTGGGCTGGTTTTCTGTCGCCATGTAGAGCTCAAATTAATAAAGGTTTAACAAGAGTAAAGCAGTTATTTTGCAAATGTCAAAAAACCAGCATTATTAGTTTAATTAAACTATTCAATAACTTATACAATATTCAGAACAATCTACATTAATAAAAAGTACTAAGAAGTATTATTCCCAATGTAAAGGCTCCACTTCCATACTTAATTAACAGACCCAACAAATTCTGAGCTCACAACCAGCCTTGTACCCATACAAAAACAACCATTACCATATCAACCACAGCTTTAATAACCCACAATCAAAACCCTAAATCTTTGTTTTATATAGAATTAAGCAACAACAAGCCATCAGCTAAATTTTTTGAAAAATAAATCTAAAGTTTTCTCCGGGCTGGCCGCTAAAGTGTTTGAACGAAGCATTAATTGCTCAAGAACAACGCTGATCTAGCGTCAAAACAAGAGCTTCCATACCCAAGGGGTCACTGGAAGGGAGGAAAACATCATGCCACAGATTATAAACACTAACGTTTCATCACTGTTTGCACAAAGCAGTTTGAACAAAAGCCAGAGCTCACTAGCAACGTCTTTACAACGTTTATCAACCGGTTTACGTATTAACAGTGCTAAAGATGATGCTGCTGGTCTTGCCATCACAGACCGACTCACCACTCAGATCCGTGGCATCAACCAGGCCATCCGAAATGCTAACGATGGTATTTCGATTTCTCAGGTTGCTGAAGGTGCACTGGGCGAAACCAATAGCCTGCTGCAACGTATGCGTGAGCTGTCTATCCAGTCTGCTAACGGCAGTAACAGCGCAGAAGACCGCGCCACGCTGCAATCAGAAATTTCCCAGCTGACTGCTGAAATTACCCGTATCGCTGACACTACCGCTTTCGGTGGCCGTAAATTATTCGACGGTACATTTGGTCAGGCTCTATTCCAGGTCGGCGCCAATGCCAATGAAACCATTGGTTTTACACTGACTGATACTGATGCAACTCGACTGGGTGTACAACGTGTTGATCTTGAAGGTGGTGTTGCTAACGTTGGTCTTGGCCGTGCAACTGCTGCCGCTGCGACCGCTGCAGTAAACAACGTTGTAGCTGGTAACTTAACCGTTGTCGGCAAAGCCACTGCTACGATTGCTATCGGCGCAGGTTCATCAGCTCGCGAAGCAGCCTCAGCAATCAATGCTGAGACGCCAACTACAGCTGTTGAAGCGGATGCACGTACAGTCACACGACTCAGCACCCTGAGTCTGGCCGGCACCATCTCTTTCACTCTGACTTCAGATGATGGCTCAACAACTAACTCCGCGTCTATCAGTGCAGTTATCACCAATACTACAGACCTCTCAACCATTGCAGATTCTGTCAATCAGTCTTCGGGCACCACCGGTATCCAGGCGGTAATCAATGGTAACGGCACCAGTATCGACCTGATCAGTGAAGGTGGCGATGACATCATCATCGAAGGTTTCAATCACAGTAATGCCGGTGGTGAAACACTTGCTGTAGATTCTCGCAACTATGCCAATGATGCGACAAATGATACGGTCACACTTACTCAAGGCACTACTGACTCTACCCGTGTTATGGGTGAAGTTCAGCTGTCCAGTGTGAATGCATTCAACGTAACCGCTGCGAACACTTCATTCAATGATGTGATCACTCTGGAGTCTTCAGCTCTGGTTGCCGTGTCTTCTATCGACATTTCAACCGTAGCGGGTTCACAGTCTGCCATCGGCATCATCGACGGCGCACTTGACTTTATCAACGTAGTTCGCGGTGAGCTGGGTGCGGTTCAGAACCGTATTTCATCCACTATCTCTAACCTGGAGAATATCTCTAACAACGTATCGGCTGCACGCTCCCGTGTACAGGATGCTGACTTCGCCGCAGAAACTTCTGAGTTGACTCGTAACCAGATTCTGCAACAGGCAGGTACAGCCATGCTGGCACAGGCCAATGCATTGCCACAGAACGTACTGTCCTTATTACAGTAAGACGCAGGTAACCCAAGGCGATAGGGGAACTGGCATAGCCAGTTTCCCTTGAGTGGTAAACAGGAGTTAGAACCATGAGTAATATGGTAACTAATAACACTTCAACGATTCCACCTCAGAGTACTGTTGCGCCTGCGAAAACTGTTAATACCGATCCAGTTAACAAAGGCGGCAATCAACCGATCAGCCCAGAACCTCAGCGGCAAGAACCTGCCGCCGAGGATGTTCGTCAAAACATGGAAAAACGTCTTGATGAAGTGGTTGAACAGCTGAATGACTATGTTCAGCAGATTCAACGAGATCTGAGCTTTTCTGTGGATGAAGCCAGCGGAAAAACCGTGGTAACCGTACTAGACTCTGGTACAAAGGAAGTTATCCGTCAGATTCCGTCTGAAGAAGTGCTTAATCGACTAAGAAATATGGGCAATCTCCAGGGTCTGCTGTTTAAAGACCAGGCCTGATTTCAAAGTCGGTCAATAACACCACCAGGGATGGTACAGTTATTGCAACTGCAGTTAACTTAGCAACATTGGTCCCAGAGGTCGTTTAACATGCTCACATCCGCCGGTATAGGATCAGGATTAGATATTAACCAGTTGGTCAATGATCTGGTTAATGCTGAAGCCGAGCCAAAAACTGCCCTGCTGGACAAAAAAGAAGCAACAATAACAGCCAAAATTTCAGCCTATGGCTTGTTAAAGAGTGCTTTATCCGAATTAAAATCATCCCTCTCAACATTAGCTGAGAGCAATACCTATAACACCCGTTCAGCAACCTCATCTGACAAATCAATATTTACTGCTACAGCAGATTCAACTGCCGTATTTGGAAATTACAATATTGAAGTCAGCCAACTTGCTGAAGCACATAAACTATCATCTACCGGTTTTACTGATTCAGCCACTGTGGTGGGCACTGGCTCACTAACATTATCGGTAGGCAGTAACAGTTTCACACTCACTATAGATGATTCAAATAAGACACTGGCAGGCATTCGAGACGCAATTAACAATGCCAGTGATAATACCGGTGTCACCGCCACCATTATAAATGTAGATGATGGTGCTTCTGGCACTGAAAGCAGACTGGTATTAACCTCAAATGATACCGGCTCGAACAACAATATCACGGTTACCGCCGTTAACGGTGGTGAGGGTGACTTGCAGCAGCTGGTTTATGACCCCCTACCAGGTTCCGGCACTACCAATCTTGTAGAACGTAACCCGGCACAGGATGCTATTGTTCTGATCGACAATCAGACGGTCACTAGCAATAGCAATATTCTAAGTAATGCTATTGATGGCATCAGCATCAGCCTGCTCGATGCTGATCCCGGCACCAGTTATACTCTGGATGTCAATCTTAATACCAGCAGCATAACCAAAGCTGTCAATAACCTGATTGAAAACTACAACAGTTATAATGAAACAATTTTTTCCATCACCGGTTACGATGAAACAGGTAGTGGTGCATTAATTGGTGATGCATTAGCTCGTTCTGCTAATAACCAGATTAGACAGCAACTGACATTCACAGTTAGCAGCATCTCAGGCGATTTCAATTCACTTGCATCTATTGGCATTACTACAAACAAGGATGGCTCTCTCAGTTTAGATAGCTCCAAGCTTGAAGATGCCATTAAAAATGACATCACTTCTGTCACTAATTTATTTACAGCGGACGATGGAATTGCCAAACGATTAGATAACACCCTTAATGAATATGTAAAGTCTAATGGTATTGTTGACTCAAAAACACAGAGTCTGAATGATAGTATTGATGACCTTACAGAACAGCGTGAACAATTAGCCATACGCCTGGAAGCCTTTCAAACTAGATTATTTGATCAATTCATTGCCATGGACGTTTTAATTGCGCAGTTAAAAGAAACAGGAAATTACCTGACGAATGCGCTTGCGAACCTGCCTAAACCTAACAGTATCAGTAAATAGAAATTTACGGAGAACATCATGTACAGTCATTCTTATGCAACAAAACAATACACTGGCCTTGATCTGCAATCAAAAACTGAATCAGCGTCTCCCCATGAGCTAATCAACATGCTACTGACTGGTGCTATTGTGCGAGTAAAAGCAGCCATGGGCCATATGGAACGGAATGAAACTGTACAGAAAGTAGAACTCATCGGTAAAGCCATCGCCATTATTGACGGCCTGCGTTCCAGTTTAAATATGGAACAGGGTGAAGCAATAGCTCATAATCTGGAAGATCTCTATCTGTACATGAACAGACAATTACTGGTTGCTAACCTAGATAATAACATTGAAAACTTACGTGAAGTTCATACCCTATTATCAGAAATCAAATCAGCCTGGGACTCACTTGAAGACAAATTACCTCAGGAAACATCAAGCACTCAACCGGTTGTCCAGGCACACCCATAAGAACATCAGGTGTGTCACAGGAAACTCTCGATATGCTGTCAGAGATCTGTTTATTAACCCAACAGGCCTTGTCAGCAGCAAAAGACAATGACTGGCAACAAACCCAGACCATTATTAATCAACGTGATAAGCAATTGCATGGTGTAGTTTCACAAAAACTCAGTGAATTAACGGAAGATATGGCTCAAAAAGCACGATTTCAGCTTGAATCAATAGCTGAAATCAATGAAGAAATTACTGTTCTTAGCACTTCTCAACGTGACAAACTTCTGGATAAAAAATCAAAACTAGAAAAAAACAAGAAAGCCATTAATAGCTATCTTGATCACTCTAGCAAATAATGGTTTATAAATATTGAGTTTGTGCATCCAACTGTGGCTTGCCATTATGAACACAAAAAATAATAAGACAGTCTATATTAACTTAGATTGATTTATTATCTAAATATAAACATCTCTTTCTGACACACAACCACAGCAAGCCATTAAATGACATTAAACAAAGAAAGATTTTGTACCCGGGCAAATGTTTGTTGCGCCACTTGCAATGCCGTGCTTTCAAATGTCATTTTACTAATAGCTTCAGCAAAATCCAGATCTTTTATTTGCGATCGTATGCTTTGATATTGTAATTTTCTAGCCGCATTATCATCCGCCTGACTATCAATTGAATTCATCCTGCCACCAACACTGGTACGTACATCAATCACGTTATCCATGGATCGATCAATATTATTAAGTGCATTTGCAATGCCCTGAGCAAACTGTGCATTACCAGCCAGGTTATCAGGTGAATTCTCTATTGTATCGATCAAATCATAAAGTGTCGTAAACATGTCCTGGTTTCGACTAGCATTTACAGTGAAAACATCACCCGTTACCGGTGCACCTGAAATTTCAACCTCAATACCATTGAAATTAATAGCCCCTCCATCTGTATAGGGTCTGGCAGCAGGTGGCACAGGTAAACCAGTTGTGACATTAAATACGTCATATGTGGTGGCTGATGTAAAGGTAATCGTAAAGTCCTGCGCCTGAAAACTGGCAGGATTTTGTACCGAGCCCGTTGAAATTATACCGTTACCTGTATTCGCTGAATTAGCATCTACACTGAAGCTACCATTACCATTGCGAATCAGCTGAAACACATCAGCACCAGAATCATTAGCAACTACCTGCCTGGTAGATCCTATCTGCAACGCTATTTGGCCCTGATCACCATTATAGGTAAAATTACCAAGACCATCGGTAGTAAATGGCTGACTACTTGACTGAAATCCTGCAAATAAATATTCACCATTAGCATCTTTACTATTAGCAATATCGAATAACTGGTCCAGGTTTTCCTTAAGCTCACCAGCAATTGCCTGTCGAGTCACTGATGTTTGTGTTGCTGTGTTACCTGCCTGCAAAGCCAGTTCCCTACTACGTTGTAAGATATTTTCAATACTTGCCAGTGAAGATTCTTCTACACCCAGACGCTGAGTTGCAAAATCTGCATTTTCTTCATGCTGGGTGATGCGTGCTATGGCTTCATCTAGATCCAGTACCCGACTGGCCGCACTGGGATTATCAGATGGTGCCAGAAATTTTTCGCCACTACTGAGTTGATTCTGAGTCTTGATTAACTTGGTCTGCTGATCCAGAATACTCTGCAATCCCTGGTTGTGTATTTGTGTAGTTGATACTCGCATCATTCACCTATGTCGCATCTAACAGCGATTGAAATATCGACTGTGAAGTCTGAATAACTCGTGACAGTGCCTGGTAAGCCTGCTGAAAACGAATCAGATCAGCCGCTTCTTCATCCAGATTGACTCCTGAAACTGATTCACGTTCCTGAACCGATGCCTGTAACAAGCTTTGTTCAACTTCAAGATTCATTTTGACCTGCTGGGTTACCACACCCACCTCGGCCGTCAGTGCACTATAGGACTGCTCAAAGGTGGAGGTGCTGTTATCCAGAATTTGCTGATTGCGCAAATCAGATAATAACAGGGCGTTACGGTTATCCGTTGCTGCTCCAATATTCTGTTCCACCGTCAACACATCACCCACTTCCGGTATACCTGTGAGCTGTACCTGCCATCCGTTCTGGGTGATGGTCATACCATTGGTATAGGCCACATCATTTTGCAACACTGCTGAAGTTGCTCGATCTACCACATCAAAGGTACCGGCTGGATTCGTTGGATCAAAATATATATCAACCGTTGCCAGCAAATTGACATCGGTGACATCAACAATGGTACCGGCTGAAACCTGACTGTCACCGATATTGGCCACAGCCGTAGAGGTACGTATCGGTGATGCAGCCGCGATTGCTGCCGGGTCCGTCACCTGCGACTGAAAACCCAGTGCGCCAAAGCGGGTGGGACGAATATAAAATGAATCACCTGCAACAGCACCCACAGTGGTAAAGTCAAAATCCAGACCATCCACATTAAATAGCGGGCCAGGTCCCGTTACAGTAGAGTTATCCGATAGACGTGTGATGCTGTAGTTGCCTGCGGCAAAACTTACGCTGTAATCAGACACAGTTAAGGCAGTAACATCTGCTACCGTCACCACGGGCACACCCGTAGCGACATTGTTATTCGCGTTCGGCAATACCTGAGGGGCACCAACCGTTAAAAAATTAGCAGTACCCAAATTACCATTCAGATCATAACCTTCGGCATGCTGACTGTTGAAGGCATCGGCCAGGGCAATAGCTGTACGACCAAGTCGGTTCTGAGCCGAATCCAGCATATTATTCCGATAGTCCAACAGCCCACCCACTGTGCCGCCAGTGAGGTTATTGGTAATCACCACCGGTGAGGTAGTCGTACCCTGGATGGCGATAGCCAGTCGATCGGGCTGGATGGCATCGGGCTGAGTCACCAGGCTCATGGCCAGGGAACCGGTTACCAGCAACTGTCCGGAACCGACCAGCACATTCAGTGTACCGTCATTCTGCTCGACAACTGACACGGAAACTTTTTCTGACAGTTGCTTTAATAACTGATCACGTTTATCCAGCAAGTCAGCGGGCTGATTATCAACACTGCTGACACGGTGAATATCTTCATTCACCTGTGCAATTTCCTGCGCCAGCGCATTAATATCACCCACCTCAAACAAAAGTCGCTCGTCCACTTCCTGCTCAAGCTTCTGCATTTCGGTGGCCAATGAATTAAACCGTTGTTCCAGATTCTCGACTGCACCCAACAAGGCAACCCGTGGCGCATTGGCGGCCGGATCGTTGGCCACATCATCAAGAGCACTGAAAAAACCTTCGAGAGCAGGCATTAAACTACCCTGGCTATCGGCAATCAGGTTTTCAGTACGTGAGGCAAAGGTCTCGAACATAGACAAACGAGATGAGCTCGCGGTGAAATCACGAATATTGCCAATTACAAAGCTGTCGATCAGCCGGTTAATATCACTGACACTAACGCCCTGACCAATATTCGTCGCACCAAACGCATTCGGTGGCCGTGCTTCCAGCTCTACACGCTGACGACTGTAACCTTCGGTACCCACATTCGCGATATTGTGCGAAGTGGTTGCCAATGCGGTCTGATAGGCCAGCAAGCCGCTGCTACTTGTACGTAAAATATCGGCCATTATCGTCTCTCTCTATCCGGAATACAGCACCTTACGGTTTCCGGCCTGTTCTTTATGTTAGCGGCTGATGCTGAGTATTCTTTAGCTCAGATAACCGGTTTTGTAACAAATCACTGTTGCGAATGCGTTGAATCTTGCTGGCATAATCAGGGTCCGTGGCATAACCCGCCTTCTGCAATTCACGGGCATAGGCATCAGGATTAAAGCCATGTTCCAGTGCCTGTTGATAACGCGGATTCGACTGAATAAAGTTCACATAATCAGCAAATGCCTCACCCACTGAATCATAGGCCCGAAAGCGAGCCTGCTCTCTTTGCATAGTGCCGTCTTTGAATTCCAGCGTCGATACAGCGACATGCTGTCCCTGCCAACGCTGGTCAGCCTTGATACCAAACAGGCTAAAACTGTTGTCGCCATTATCCAGACTATGAATATATTTACCCCAACCCGTTTCCAGAGCCGACTGAGCAATCAATACCTCTGCTGCTACTCCCAGTTCACGTTCGGCTTCAAGCGCATGAGGCCACAGATCACGAACAAAATCTTCCGGTTGCTGCCAGTCAACTGGTTCAACAGAGGATATTTCAGCAGGTGACATATACGCCTGCTCAAGGGACCCCAGCTGTACGGATGTTGCTGTGGTCGTATTGGTTTGTTTGGGCGCCACCGACATGGCCAGGGGTCTTGCAGGCACTGACAGCGATTCCGGTTTCACATCCACCGAGTCGCTACGACTCAATTGGCGCTCAATCACAGCCGCCAGACCGACCCCCTGCCCCGATGCGATATTCATGCTCAATTGCTTGTCAAACATATCGCGATAAAGCTTTTCTTGATTACTGTTAAACAGCCCACCTTCAGGGACGGCATCTCGCATACTTTTCAGCATCATCTGCACAAACAGGGATTCGAACTGCTTGGCGACCTGCTTGACCGAGTCGGACGACTGTTCACGAGCCTCACGGCGCATTTCCGTGAAACTGTGAAAATCAGTGTAGACATCGGTATTCGGTATCATGATCAAATCACAATCAGTTCAGCCGATAATGAACCGGCCTGTTTAAGCGCTTCCAGTATCGCTACCAGATCACCTGGCGCGGCTCCAACCTGATTAACCGCGCGCACAATTTCATTCAGCGACACACCCGGACTAAACAGGAACATACGACTATCGGCCTGCTCGACTGATATATCAGTACGTGGCACTACCACAGTCTCTCCCCCGGAGAGAGGGCCAGGCTGACTGACAATTGGGTCTTCGGTAATAGTCACAGTTAAACTACCGTGACTTACAGCTGCAGGTTTAACCGTCACAGTTGAACTGATTACCACGGTCCCGGTCCGTGAATTGACGATAATGCGAGCCGGCGCGTCGTCAGGGTCCACTTCGAGGTTCTCCAGAAAGGAGACAAATTCGACTTTCTGGGATGTGGTCGGCGGTGTTAACACCTGGATCGATACCGCATCCAGGGCGTGGGCACTGTCCGGTCCCAGTACTTTATTGATCGCCTGCACAACACGTTTGGCCGTGGTGAAATCACTGCGATTCAGGTTCAGCACCAGTTTTTTCATCTGTCCGAAAGGATTTGGCACCATGCGTTCTACTGAGGCACCACCGGGAATACGACCGACACTGGGAACATTCACTGACACCCGGGAGCCATCACTACCGGAAATACCGAAACCACCCACAATCAGGTTACCCTGGGCTACTGCATATATCTGACCATCTGCCCCTTTTAACGGTGTCATCAATAAACTGCCACCGCGCAAACTTTTGGCATTACCCAGTGATGACACGGTGATATCAATAGTCTGACCCGGCTTACTAAAGGCCGGTAGTTCTGCATGAATTGCCACAGCGGCAACATTTTTCAGCTGTGGAGTCACATTAGGCGGCAAGGTTATGCCGTATTGCTTGAGCATGTTCTTAAAGCTCTGTACGGTAAAAGGTGTCTGACTGGTCTGGTCACCGGTACCATCCAGACCCACGACCAGGCCATAGCCTACCAGCTGATTGCTGCGGACCCCGGCAATAGAGGCAATATCCTTGATGCGCTGAGCTTCAGCCGAAGTACTCAACAGCATCAGGATTAAAGTTAGTGTATGCAGGCCTCGCCAAAACATCGCCGTTCTCCAGTATTTTTCTACAATGATGCAAATCAGGGGCCAATTTATCCATTTGAAATAACTCGGGTGAAAAAGACTGCGCAAGGAGTAATAAATACGGACAATTTTTAAGCTTTCATCCATATGAAGTTCATGGTTTTTAGTGATAATATCGCGTTTCAAATTGACAAAAATACATGAGGAATTTTTTATGCGTCTGATGATAATTCTGGGCATGATGCTGGGCATGGCCATGCAAACAGCCTCTGCAGACATAAACAATGAACGCGCCATGAGCAGCAAAAAAGTGGTCAAGGAATTCATGGGGCAGCTCAAAGGTGAACTGGAAAAAGCTATGAAGAGTAGTGGTCCAGTCGTAGCCATCGAAGTTTGTAACACCAAAGCACCAGAAATTGCCAAAAACCTGTCAGAAAAATACGGATGGAAAGTGGCTCGAACCAGTCTTAAAACCCGCAACACATCAAATAAACCTGATGAGTGGGAAACTCAAGTGCTTAAAAAATTCGAAGAGCGTAAAACGGCCGGTGAAGACGTAAAACCTATGGCCTACTTCGAATCAGTAAACGGCACCTTCCGTTTCATGAAAGCTATTCCTACGGGTGAAGTTTGCCTGAAGTGCCACGGTGAAAACATTGATCCAAAGGTCGCTGCTAAACTCGACGAGTTATATCCTGCTGATAAAGCTCGTGGTTTCAAACTGGGTGATATTCGTGGTGCCTTCACCATCACACACTCAATGTAAGTCACATTCAGCTCATTTAAGATAAAAAACACGGCCTTGAGCCGTGTTTTTTTAAATCATATTTTTGCTTTAATCAAAGCCAGTTATATAAAATACAGTCACATCCAGATTTGTCCGCTTGACCTAAAAAACAATATTCTGGATGCAAGCACAGAAAAGCAACTATTGATTAATGCTTATAGTCACGCTTTGAGATGACCGACAACCTATTTTCAATATTGATTTTATACTTAAGAAAACTATATACATTGATCTCCTCATCCTTCTCATTCTCAAAAAGCTCAAGTGGTGCCTCAATATCTGTCAAATACACAGGTATATCACCGGTATTTTTCCGCTGCTGCAACACATAACTCATGAATTCCCTGAAGATACCACCACCATAATTATTAGATGAGAACGACCTGTCATCACAATGCAGTGTAAGCGCTCTATTATCTTCCTTACCATCAATGACGACTTTAAGATTAAAATAATTACCATAATTAGAAGAAATGTGAGCCTCATCTTCTATGTATCTGTACTGATTTCTATGATCAAGCACAAGACGGCCAATTTCGATTTTTAGTTCTTCCTTATCACTTGACACAAACTCTTGAAGATGACTCTGCGCATTGTCAAAGAAATTATTCCATTGATTTACAAAACTCTTATCATCCATGAAAGCTTGAGTGTGATAATATAAAGAACTATTTTCGTCAATAATATATACATCAACAAAATCATAGTTTGGAAGATAAAACAGCTGAATTAGACCTGGTTTATTTAGCCGCAGCATTTCCAGCAACGGCGTATTATTAAACGAATTAAAACTCAGTGATAGATTTTTTGAAAAGGACTGTTTATGCTCAAAATATTTATAAAGTGATTTCTTATCACCCAAAACCTTACATCCTAATTTACTATTTTCATAAGCCAACAAGTAATATCTGTCTAAACACCTGAAAACATAACTAGATTTCATATGGACTTGACTATAGAAATACCGGAAGACTTCATCATATATATCACGCACTTGTAGCGATATATAATTGCTTAAGCCGGACTTCAATGACTTTATTACAAAGGCAGACGACCGCTCATTGTCGTTTAATAGCGCCTCATTCAACCAATCAGCCATATAAAACACAAGCGCATCCAGGCCATATAAATACTGATACCTACTCTCACCCCAACTGGATAATGCAATGCATTCGCTTTCAATAAAATTACTATCTATAGAGCTGCCTACATCCACGCCAAAACCGACTTCCTCCTTTCCATCAACATGTATGTAAATTATTGAACGAAGATTCTGTTCTTTATTTGTAAAATCATCCAACGATACATTACATGCAAAGTCATTAGGAATATCTTGAATCACATCTGCAAGAAGGTCATTTACTTCTGTCTGCCGGATAAAGCCAGACCTACACCGAACCGAGATCTGCGTACTAGAATCTATTAGACGATTAACCCAAGCCCAAACCAATGCACCCACAATGGATTCAGCCGAATATATTTCAATCAAATCATCCGACCGAGAAGGTCTGGCCAGGATCCATTTATTCGACTCATCCACATCTGAATTTTCAACGAGACATATCTTATCGAGATAAAACTCTGGAACAACGTGCGCATTTATAACAGGCAACTTATCTTCGAATATTCCAATATGAGACAGCAGATTTTCCGACACTGACTGCATCAAAGACAGACGATCAACCAATGATGAATCCTGTTCATAAACACGAGCGACTATCCATTTATATATCTCTGTTATTAAATGCAACAAAACTTTCCTGCTTTCAATAAAATCATCAACACCTGCATTTACAACAAAACTTTTATTATCAGCATTAGTCCTCCATAGCAAAAGTTGCGTAAATACTGAATAATTAGTTAACTGATTAGTCTGCTTTGACCAATACGATGAAATAGTGACAAGCAATTTATCTAATCTATCATCGTATTTTGTTGCGCCTGAATTAATATCCTCGTTTATGAGGCCAATAAATATCCCTTTCTCATTTACATCCTCAAGGTCATCGTAATTTTCAATCATGTTCGACTTCAGCCTGGTTGCAATGTTATCAATCCGAGGAAACGACATAAAACGATGTCGAAGTGACAACAAATTCAACCAGGATGATTCTGGTAAGCTTTTCGCATTATATAAATACCATAGCGCAGCCGATAAATAATCCTGCGGTCTAAGTAGTGACAAAGACCCAAAATCAATACACTCATCAGCAATACTTTTATATTTCTCACCAACCTCAACCATATAATCTACGTATATGCTTTCTTTTTCTGGCGGCAGCAACCACCATGCTGGATACTTCCCTGCAATTACAATTATTTCTGCATAGAATTTATCTAAAAAGAAGCTCCTATCTGGATTAAATGCACCCGCGGAAACACCATAATAATTATTTGAGATTGACTCTGGTGTAGAAACTCTATACTCAATATCCAGATTTATTTTACGCAACCAGCCCGTTAAAATTTTTACTTTCTGCCTGAGCAAATTAACTTTACTCTCATCTAATCCTACATCATGTAACACCCAGAACATGAGTTTATTTGTAGCAATATCTTCCTGCAAATACACCGCCTCAATATCCCAGCTTACTAGGTTAGCTTCCGTGTTAAAACTTATCTGCTCATTAAATTGTGTTGCAAACCGCACTGCCTTTTCATCAGGCATGTAATCATATATCCCAAACGGCGTCCTATTGCTGATATAACCAGGTAACAAATTAATATTTACATGCAACATCAATGGCAACACATGAATAGCCTTTTTCTGCTCCAGTTTAAGCTTGTTAAAAAAACGTCTGTAACGAATATTGTTATAAGCTAAAAACAACTCTTTTCTATCTGTGATGTTCATGATTTAAATATCGCCACAATACTTCTAAAATCATCTATAAATGAATATAAAAAAATTACCTGCCCAACACTTTCATCAATTCGCATTAATGAATATCTTGTTTAAATATAACAAAACGAATTCATCTAATGAGGCCAATCTAATAGGAAAAAATCCTGAACATAAGCCCCACCCTCTCAATTGGTGAGCCAGATTTAGACAAAAGAAACATTTTAAGATCACAACCACCCGAACAGGTGAGTCTTATTGAGGAAACGAGCGTCACAAACCATCAAAAAAGGCTCACCTGAGTGAGCCTACAATAATAAAAAACTACAAATACTGTACTCTACATACACTATTTAGAATGGCCACCACTCACTACTCAAGAAGCGTGAAAACCAGCCCTGTTGATTGCTATCAGCCACAAACCCTTCACCACTATACGCAATTTGAGCATCAGCCAACTTACTTGATGTCACGGTATTATCTGGTTTCACATCCTGTGGTCGAATAACACCCGCAATGCGAATGTATTCTTTTCCCTGATTCAAGGTAAACCACTTTTCACCCTTCACTACCAGATTGCCATTAGACAAAATATCAACAACTGTAACTGTAATCTCGCCATTCAGGCTATTGCTTTGACTACTGTCACCTTCACCTTCAAATTCACGCGATGGCGACATGGTCAGATCCAGCAACTGGTTACCGTTATACGTGGGTGATACACCGAAGACAGTCGGTACATCAATACTGATATCATCATCTTTCTTGGTAGAGGTGGCAGCAGTTTTACTGGCACTGGTACTTTCCTGTAAAACAATCGTCAAAATATCACCTACTCGATACGGACGCGCATCTTCAAACAATGAAATGCTACGCGCCTGAAATAAAGACCCATTTTCATAACTGGGTGCAGGTGGCGCTACTGGTCGCACGATGGGTTCAAACTCACCCAATTCCTGTGGCGCAGTAGCACAACCGGTAATCAGCACGAATACTGAACACAGCATCAGGCATTGTTTTACAAAATTAGTGTTCATATCACTCAACCTTTTTTACGACTATAGATTGTTGCTTACATACTGCAGCATCTGATCGGTAGTAGAAATTACCTTGGAATTCATTTCATAGGCACGCTGAGTTTCAATCATATTCACCAGCTCTTCCACGACATTCACATTGGAGCTTTCCAGTGCACCACTGCTCAAGGATCCTAATCCATTGAGCCCTGGAGTCCCAGTTTGTGGTGCACCACTGGCTGCTGTTTCCAGGAACAGATTATTGCCAATGGGTTGTAAGCCTGTGGGATTAATAAAATCGACTGTCTGAATATTACCCACCTGGGTTGGTGTCGCTGCACCACCTGATAATACCGACACAATGCCATCCTCACCGATGGTGATACTCTGGGCATTAGAAGGAATCGATATTGCGGGTTGCAACTGGTAACCATTGGCAGTAACAACCTGGCCCTGTGAATCGACCTGGAAAGAGCCATCGCGACTATAAGCCAGCGTGCCATCAGGTTTAAGTATTTGAAAAAAACCACGCCCTTCAATAGCCACATCCAGTGAATTACCGGTTTGTACCAGATTGCCCTGGGTATGTAATTTTTCAGTGGCTACGACGCGAACACCAGTTCCCACCGACATACCTGACGGAAGCTGGGTGTCTTCTGAGGAACGAGCACCCACCTGGCGCACATTCTGATACATTAGATCTTCGAATACGGCCTGGTCACGTTTAAAACCATTGGTATTCACATTCGCCAGGTTATTGGAAATCACTGACAAACGTGATTGTTGTGCATCAAGACCGGTTTTGGATATCCACAATGCAGGATTCATGATTCAGACTCCAGTTAATTATGAGTTCCGCAACAGACGGGCCGATACTTCATCATTCTCCTGCGCCGTGCGCATGAGTTTGACATTGGCTTCAAATTGTCTGGCGTTCTGTATAAGTTCAACAAGTTCAGACACAGCATTTACATTGCTGTGCTCAAGGACGCCGGAAGACAGGCCCACTCCGGCATCGAGAGGCAATGGCTGCCCATCACGGCTACGCATCAGGCCATCCTGTCCTTTCTGTAATTCACTGCCTTCTGGCATAACCAACTTGATACGGTCAACGATGGCCATACTTTCAGCGGTCTGACCGATGGGAATAATACTGATCGAGCCATCGGCACCAATCTCCAGTTTCTGTGCCGGCGGTAGAACGATAGGACCCGAGTTACCGATTACCGGATGTCCAGCACCTGTCTTCAGTTGGCCATTGGCATCGAGTCGTAAATCCCCGGCACGGGTATAAGCTTCTGAGCCATCAACACCCTGTACGGCAATCCAGCCCTCTCCCTGTATCGCTACATCCAGTTCTCGATCGGTGGTGGCAAAGTTGCCAGCCTGAAGATTACTGCCCTGGGCTTCTAACTGGTTGTAGACCCGGGTATTAAAGCCGGGCCCATCGACATGCCAGTTGGTATAAGCATCCAGATTGGCCTTAAAACCGACGGTGCTGGCATTGGCCAGGTTATGACTGATACTGGTCTGTGCCTGCATCGCCTGTTTGGCCCCGTTCATGGCTATGAAAAGCATTTTATCCATCGTTGTTTACCTGTTTATAAACCATTAACTACCAACCATTAACGATTAACGGATGTTAATCACCGTCTGAGTAACGGTATTCGCTGTTTCAATAGATTTTGAATTGGCCTGGAAATTACGTTGTGCCGTAATCAGCTTCACCAACTGAGCCGTCAAATCCACATTGGACGTTTCCAGCGCACCGGTTTGAATTAAACCGAAGTTACCGGTACCCGCCTCACCGGCAACAGCAGCACCGGATTCTGTGGTCTCAACCCAGGCGGTATCGCCGGTTTGACGTAAACCCTGTGGATTATCAAATCGTGCCATGGCCACTTTACCTAGAGGTGTAATCTGACCATTGGTGAAACTGGCGCGAATCAAACCTTCTTCGTCCACCTCAAGTCCACTGAGTCGACCAGTTGAGAAGCCATCCTGATTCAGATAAGCTACATAAAAATCGCCCTGCGCTTCCTGTGTCAGGTTATTATTCTGAGATCGATAGTCCACCGTAATGGTCATCAGCGCCGCACCGTTTAATGGGTCAATGGCGTTATAGGCAATGGCACCACCATCAGTGGTATTAGCCAGGTCCAATAATCCAGCTGCATCAAAGTCCAGTTGTTCAGCGGAGGGCGATGTGGTTGACGTCATTGGCGCACCATCCAGTGTTGAACGTACATCCCAGGTATTATTCAAATCATCGGTCATCACAAAATACATGGTCATGATGTGCGAGTTACCCTGTGAATCAAACACGGTGGCTGATGTAGAGTGATGATAGTTATTGGGATTAGGCGAGACCGGAATAGGACCTGCCAGGTCAGCATCCAGTGCAGCAACGGGTATAGCCGGTGAAATACCCGCCGGCAGATTCATATTCATTTCAACAGAGGTTGTTGCCTGTGGCGTACCGATGGTATTCGGCACGGTCAGCGGTATGGTACCGGTTAAACTGGTGGTGGTGGCATTACCCAAAGCATCAACCGGGAACACCTGTAATAACTGACCGGCACTGTTGACAATATTGCCGTTATTGTCGACCTGAAATGCACCTGCGCGGGTGTAGCTCAGATCATTACTGGTGGCGTTTTCACGCATGATATAAAAGCCTTCACCACTGATCGCCATATCCAGTGTGTTTTCGGTAAATTCAAGGTTACCCTGGGTAAACTGTTGCGAGACTGTAGCCAACTGTACGCCACCGCCAATCGCGTTCGCGGTTGTACCTAGAGGGGATGCGGCATAGATATCAGCGAATTCTGCGCGTGAACCTTTAAAACCTGTGGTACCCACATTGGCAATGTTATTACTGGTCACAGACAGATCCGACGATGCTGCGTTTAATCCACTCAATGCAATATTAAATGACATGTTATTTCTCCTCAGACCTGGGCTTACAGGATTTGATTAATTTGGCTGAATTCAATCTGTCCCAGATTTTCCAGCTCGACTAGCATTTCTTGTCCAACTTTTCCAAGCGTCAAACTTGCCACATTGGCAGACACCAGAGGTGACAATGATTCAGTATGGTTACCGTATTTCGCTTCTACTTCGATACGATAACGACCGGACGATAAGCGCTGCCCATCCAGACTCACGCCGTCCCAGTTAAACGGCACCAGTCCGGGCGTTTGCGCGCCCAGTTCCACCCGTCCAATGACGGTACCGGTACTGTTATAGATATTCACTGCTACGCTATCAGCACTGGATTCGAGATTAACGGCACCGGTCAGATTACCGTTATCCGGCAGATAAGCCTGATCATGATCAACCAGTACCTGACGGCCAATAAGATTGGATGCTTCCAGTGCCTGTGACGACTGTAAACTTGAAGCAAAACTATTGAATGAGGTATTCAGGTCATTAATTCCGGTGACCGCACCAAACTGTGCAATCTGACCAAGAAACTCGCCATTGTCCATCGGCGCCATAGGGTCCTGATTTTTTAACTGTTGCGTCATCAACTCAAGGAACTGGTCCTGTCCCAATGAGGTGCGTGCATTATTGGTTTGATTGGCCACATCCTGGGAGGTGGTTAATCCGGAAATACCAGCATATGGATTGGTTTCCATTATCTATATCCTCTTATCGACCCAGTTGCAGTGTACGGATGAGTAATTCTTTGGTTGTGGATAACACTTCCACATTATTTTGATAACTACGGGAAGCAGAAATCATATCGGCCATTTCTTCCACTGCATTGATGCCGGGACTGAACACATAGCCGTCACCGTTCGCCAGAGGATGCCCGGGCATATAGTGCGAAACCGCGGGCGTGTTACTTTCAACAATTTCACTGACCTTGACGGTGGCTGCGCCTTGTTCACCCATACTGTCATTGAGCACACTCTGAAATACTGGATGCCGAGCTTTGTAAACATCTTCCGGACGACTGGCCATGGTTTCAGCATTGGCCAGGTTACTGGACACGGTATTCAGCCGAAGCATCTG